>DIPB01000072.1 GCA_002426275.1 Firmicutes bacterium UBA5499 | reverse complement strand
ACTTTCCGATTATCGGTTAAAGGAAGGAGTCGCGCTCTATGAACGCTAACTTTTTCCAACAAGAAGCTATTCGGCGGCTCGCCAAAGCGAAGAGCGATTTGCGTGTGCTTTCTTGTCATCCACTCTTGTCCGGATCAAGCAGCTAGAAAACAGGAGTAGTTTCCTGTTTTCACCGCTCTCACAGAGCCGCACTTACGTTTGCCGTAATACGGCTCCTGAAACTCTTATCATCCCGTATAGAAGGATGACAGCGCCCCAACTTCATAGGTTGTGATCTCTATCAGACCCAGCGCTTCAAAATATTTGTTGGGAAGAAGCAGCTGGATGATGTGCACATTGGAGGGGTTCTTCCAGCATCGTACGTCCTTTCGGGCTTTCCCATTTTGGGGAGGGTTATTCGCTCAATATGCCAACGTTGGTTCGCTACAATCAACAGTCAGCAGCTTCCTCAGGCCCCTCCATTGTGGGCCCCTTACAGCTTGTCTTCCCGCTAACTTGGCGACAGGTACCGTTAAAGATGACGCTGATGCTAACTACATGCCTGTTTTGCTTCTGTCCTAGAAAGTGCAATGCACTCCTAGAAAATGAGAAGTAGGGAACTTGCTATGGGCAGACTCCGTTCTGCGTTTGCTTAATCGTACGCAACAAAAAAGCGCTAATTGACTCAAAATCAGTCAGCGCTTTTGATGATGGCCAAAACGTTGCCCACGTGGGAATCGGGTAGCCGAAATCCCGGCTTATTATTCCTGCTTTGCATAGCCAACCTGACAAAGCTCTCTGTCTTCTGTACGTCTTGACATCCTAACGTTCAATATTCCAAGATAGAATAGCCGTAGGGGGCAATCCGAAGCTGTGCTTTTGAAGCGTCGGTGAAACTGACGCCGCGGTTGAGCAGTGGTTTTACTTTGGCCGGAGACAATTCCAGCTTTACTTCTGCAGAAACCGTGTTTTTTGACAGATTGACAAAAACAGCCAGGTCCTGTTCTGCCGAATTTCTGGTAAAGGAAATCAGCGCCTCCTCACTGGAGTTTGGCAGCCAGCTCACCCCGCCTGCGGACAATGCCGGTTCCCGATGGCGGAGCGCGTTGAGCTTCTTGATGAATTCCATTCTCCTCTTGCCTTTTTCGGTCAGTGCATTGGACCATTTAATGGCAATGTCCCTGCCGTAAAAGCGGTTTGAAAACAGATTATGCCTCAGATCGTCGGCAACTTCATACCCGTTATACAAAAATGGGATCCCGTCAAGCGTGTGATTGAGCAGCAGCGCCGCTTCCACAGCGTCGGAGCCGACGGATTTCTCTAGGCGCCGATCCAGAGAATCGTTGGCAATATCGTGCGTGTCAAGCGCCATAATATGTTTGCCGCCAATGGGATCTCGCTCTTTCGTCTGCAGCCAGATTTGTTCCAGCAGCTTTGCGGGTTCCTCATTGCGCAGTACTTTAAGTAGAGCGGAGCTCCATTGAAAGTGATAATTCATGTCAAACGCCTCTGCCAGATAAGCGGGATTCGTTCCTTCATTGAGCATGATGAGCTCCGGTTTTATTTTTTCCAGACGCTTTCTGCCCTCCAACCAAAAATCCAGAGGGCAGCCGTCCCCCACGTCGCACCTGTAGCCGTCCGCTTGAAATTTACTCACAAAGTACTCCATATTTGCAAACAGATATTCCCGCAGCCCTCTGGACTCAAAATTGAGCAGCGGGAAGTGCCATCTGCCCATAACGATTTGTCCGTTTTCTCCTCGCTGGACAAAATCGGGATGACTGTCAATAAACACGGCATTCGGGCCGCAATGTAAATACACCAGATCCAGCAAGACCTTTAATCCCAAGCTGTGAGCTGTGTCCACAAAACCCTTTAAATCATCGTCAGCTCCATATTCTTCGTCGATTTTGAAATAGTCCTTGATCCGATAGGGATTTTTAGGATTGTTGGTTTTGGCTGCCTTTTGCCTTTCGCTCCAGTATTCCCGGCGCTCATCATCGTCTGCTTCGACGATCGGGCACAAATAGACGATGTCTATACCCAGATCAGCCAAATGCGGCAAGAGCTTTGCCGCTTCCCTGAGCGTCCCTTCCAGGGTGAACGCTCGCAGCGAAATCTGATAGATGACAGCTTTGTTCAGTTCGTCAGCTAAGGCCTTCCCAGATTGTTCCATCTGAATCCCTCCTCGCGCACTAGTATAACGTCCGCGCAACCGGATGTACACTCAGATTTAGATACAAATGGTTTGAATTTCGATACAAAATCGTGCATAATAAAAATACAGCAGGAACCGACGCATATGGAGGGTGAACGCCATGTTTTTCCAGCAAGACGCCTTAAACCTTCAAATATTGGATGTCTTTAAAATCATCAGGAAAAGTATGACTTTCGACACCACCAAGCGAAACTTCCACGTTTTGAGCCAGAGGATCTCAGGAAATGCTAAAATATTCTATCAAGGCGAGGTCTATTCATTGCACGAAGGAGATGTTCTCTATCTACCTTCCAAGATCCGCTACTCCCAGACTACGGACGGGGAAACCTTGATTGCCGTCCATCTGAACGTCAGCGGATCTGATGAAAAGAAGATCAATGTGCTGACACCGCAAAACAGGATTGGAAGCGCGGACGCATTTGAACGGATTTATGAGGCATGGCGAGTCAACAAATGCGGGTCTCGATACAGGGCCCTGGCAATCCTTTACCAACTGCTCTCAGACCTGCATGCCCAGTCTGTGCATGCTGTTCAGCCAAAGGATTTCGCTACGATAAAAGGAGCGGTGCAGTATCTGGAAAGCCAGTATTCAGATCCTTCGCTAACCATAGAGCAGGCCGCTTCTCATTCCAACATAAGCGCCGTCTACTTCAGAAGGCTCTTCAAAAACTCCTATGGCATCTCCCCGCTAAAATATCTGATTTCGCTGCGGATTCAAAACGCCAAAAGACTGCTTGCAAGCGGCTATTACAGGGTCTGTGAAGTCGCGGCAATGACAGGCTTTTCGGATGTAAAATATTTCAGCGCCGTCTTCAAAAAGGAGACTGGCAAAACTCCATCCGAATATTCAAAATACGTCTTTTAACATGTGCTTCCAGCAATAGGAATCCCAAAGGAGCAGGCGGCGCCTGCTCCTTTCTTCCAGAATCCGCGCTTAAAGAATGATGGAACCGCCTTTGGCCAGAGCCGATCTTAGCTCCTCACTGGGAACGCTTGGGGCGGCAAGTCCTGAAGCCAGCGATAGGTATGCGGCCACGCCCGCGGCCTCTCCTAATTGGTTCAGGTTAACCATCACCCGAGCCGCGCCAAAGGCTCCCGGTTCGGCATCGATCATGCGGCCGCACAGCAAGACGTTCTGAAATTCAGGAGGAACCAAACAGCGATAGGGAAACTGATAATATGTAGGATTGGTTCCCGTCTCTTCACGCCACCTGCCGTGTTCGCTAACTCCTTCTCGGATTACCTCTTGCGTGCCGTCCAAATACTTAAACGTGATCCCTTTGCCATCCGCATGATGAATGTCAACGCGGTAGCTGCCAAAAGCGATGGCATCTTGAAATTTACTCCGCCGAGCAGCTGGCGATCTGTGAGCTGATGCAGGGTTTTGATATGCCAGGTCTCCCGAATCCCAATGGCGGCAGGCAGAGAAACGAGCGCCAGCGGATCTGCCTGGCCGTATTCGCGGGCCAAATCCATCAGCGCCCGAATTTGCCTGCGTCCTTCCATCTCGCTGTATGTGAGCTGCTCTGCGTCAGCGCAGTCTACATCGAAAACATGTGTCTCGGCGTGCATAAAAATGTTCGGCAGTCCTGGCACAGACGAGCGCCAGCCCCAATCCTCCGGCAGGCCGAATTCCGCGCCATGCTGAGCGATGGCCCCTTGCCAGTCAAAATTCAGTTCTGCGTCGTGATAGAGCTTCGCACAAATAGTGGGAGGCTGAATAGCTTCAGCTCGATAATGCGCCAGGCCCAAGTGGCGGCAGAGATCTCCGTCTCCCGTGGCGTCAATGAACATCTTTGCTTTGATGGCCTGACGTCCAGACTTATTCTCAATGATCACGGCTTTCACTGTGTCGCCGTCAACTAGCGGCGCAACGTAGAAAGAATGCAAATAGGGCTTTACTTTGCTCTCCAGAAGCAACTGATCCAGTTCGATCTTCAATTCTTCCGTGTTTAGCTTGAAGCCGACGGAAGAAGAGTTTGCTATTCTCTGGACAGCGAAGCGCTTTTGTAGGCGTTCCACAACTTCCAATGTTAAACCGGCAATGACCTGCCGTTTATATTCAGCATCGTAGAGGCTGTGCCAGATATTGACCAACCCCAACGTGGCGACTCCGCCAAAGCAGTTCTGTCTTTCCACGATCACGACTTTCGCGCCCATCCTGGCCGCCCGCACCGCGGCGAAAACTCCGGTGCAGCTTCCCCCCAGAACGCAAATGTCCGCTTCCTCCGCAATCGGAATCTTCTTGGCAGGCTCGTCAATCGTCTGCATAACCTTCACCTTCCTTCCCAGGTTATATTCGTTTAAGGCAATCAAATTCCTGCCTCCAGCAGGCAATAAAGACTGCCACTGCGGACAATGAAAAAACAATCCCGCAAGCCAATAGGTTGCGGGATTGTCACTTTAAACAGAGCTTTTACTTTCTCCTCAGATTTGCGCTGACAAATAGCACGTGGCTAAAAAACGCCGACCTCCGTGCCGAACTTTCGCCGGGCAGATCAGGCTACATCGTATCCAAAAAGCGCGTTTGAAAACCGACAGCCGCTTTGTGCAATAAATCTTTAG
>DIPB01000109.1:19864-23649 GCA_002426275.1 Firmicutes bacterium UBA5499 | reverse complement strand
ACCAGCTTTGTCCGGGAGCGTAAACAATTTATCCCAGGCACTGCGAGGCCTGACTGCACAAAAAGCCATTTAACAGTCCGCCGGACGGTGAGGCTAAATTTTTTCATCAGACAGACCTACAGTTACTTGACGCGACCCCCCCGCAAAATTAATGTAGACATTAACATGGAATTGTAGTAAAATATAAATAGAACCCTTCTATCGACAATAATCTATAGAATAATCTGTTGGCTCATACGGTGCTGCAGGTTTTGCAGGACCGTTTATTTTATTTGCTGATATGGAGGCTTTGAAACAATCATACAAAATGAAAGAGGTAAAGATACGCATTGAAAAATTTTAACGAACTGGGTCTTAGCCAATACATAACTCGCGCCATCAGCGAGATGGGATTTGAAGAGACTACTCCTATTCAGGAAATCACAATCCCCGTCGCTTTGGATGGCAAAGATTTAATTGGTCAGGCTCAAACAGGTACAGGCAAAACAGCGGCGTACGGAATTCCCATGATCGAAAAGATCTCGTTGGATGTGGACTTCATCCAGGCTGCTGTGCTCACGCCAACCAGAGAACTTGCCATGCAGGTGGCCGAAGAACTAAACAGAATCGGACAATTTAAGAAAGTCTATGCGCTGCCGATTTATGGCGGCCAGGATATCAACCGGCAAATCAAAGCGTTGAAAAACAGGCCGCAGATTATTGTCGGCACTCCGGGACGTCTGATGGACCATATGAGACGCAGGACTATCCGCCTGAATAGAATTCAAATTCTAGTGCTGGACGAAGCGGATGAAATGCTGAACATGGGCTTTATTGAAGATATCGAGACGATTTTGGCAGAAGTTCCCGCGGAAAGGCAAACCTTATTGTTTTCAGCTACCATGCCCAAATCAATCCAAGACCTGGCAGAGCGGTTTATGGATCATCCCCAGCTGATGCACACGCAAGCTAAAGAAATTACCGTGCCTTTGACAGAACAAATATACCTGGAGCTCCACGAAAGCGACAAACTGGATGTGCTCTCCAGGCTCCTTGACATCTACTCCCCTGAGCTGGCGATCGTTTTTGCCAGAACCAAACGCAGAGTGGATGAACTGGGTGAAGCTTTGGCCAAGCGGGGTTATTCCGCGGAAAGCATTCATGGAGATCTAACCCAGGCCAGGCGTGATGCTGTAATGCGTAAATTTAAAGAAGGCACTATCGAAGTCCTGGTGGCGACAGACGTGGCTGCCAGAGGCTTAGATATCAGCGGCGTCTCTCATGTCTTCAATTTTGATATCCCTCAAGATCCTGAAAGCTACGTTCATCGAATCGGCAGAACCGGCAGAGCAGGCAAAACCGGATTAGCCGTAACATTTGTGACTCCAAGAGAGTTTAATCTATTACGGCTCATTGAAAATATCATCAAAAGAAAAATCAAGCGCGTTCCCGTTCCTACGCTGCTGGATGCGTTTCGAGGCCAGCAACAACTGACTGTGGAAAAATTGCTGCAGGTTGTGGCTGAAGACGATTATGCGCAGTATAGAGCCACAGCCAAAGAACTACTGGAACAGACAGATTCCGAAACCTTGCTGGCTGCGGCTCTGAAAATGTTAACCAAAGAGCCGGTTGAAAAACCAACCTTATTATCCGATCAACTAACTCATAAGAAAAAATTTGGTTCCACAGGCAAATCGCGCTTCGCAGGGAACCGTCGCGTCAAACATCGCAGTGGTCCGGCAAGAAATCGCTAGCTAAAAGGCAGGCTCAGAGCCTGCCTTTTATATTCTTTTCTCCGTCTCCGACAAAAAGTTCCTTCCTAACAGCCGCTTGTGACTAGCGCCCCAGTTTTCGGGGAAAAACACTCCCAGCTGCTTTCTGGCATATATTAAATCAAGAAAGGAGCTGATGTTATGCCTAACGGATGCCCCCCGGGTTCCCAACAATATACGATTGCAGCCGGAGATACGCTTTTTGGTTTAGCACAGAGATTTGGAACCACAGTTGCGGCCATCACCAGCGCTAACCCAGGCATCAATCCCAATGACCTGAGAGTAGGACAGCTGATTTGTGTACCTAGAGGCGGAGGCGCTCCAGGTCCAGGTCCCGGACCCTGCCCGAGAAATTGGGAACGATATGCCATCAGAGCAGGGGACACACTCTACGCGATCGCTCAAAGCCGCGGCACCACCGTTTCAGCTCTCACCGCCAATAACCCAGGCATCAATCCCAATGACCTGAGAGTGGGACAGCTGATTTGCGTACCTAGGGGCGGAGGCGCTCCCGGTCCCGGACCCTGCCCAGGAACCTTTTATACAATCCGTTCCGGAGATACCCTCTTTCGCATTGCAAACGAACGCGGGACAACGGTAGATGCTATTATTCGTCTAAATCCTTCGCTGAATTCCAACAATCTACAGGTGGGACAAATAATCTGTCTGCCCTGAAGCTAGTCTGGAGGCTGTTGGCAGCGGTGGGACAACAGCCTCTCTCTTGCTTAATCTGGCAGATACGATTTCAGAAACTTCAAGTTTCCTTCAATGGTATATTCCCCAAGGGCCGCCGGAATGAAGAGCGATTCTGCGGCTCGGATGGAAAGCTCCCCGCCCGGATACCGGACAACGCCTTCACCGCAGAGAAACGTGTAAATAAAGAAGCGATCCTGGGCTTGCTCAGAGAGCTTCTGCGTTAGCTCATAAAGTTCAACCACGAAGTATTTCTTGGCCACCAATTGAGTTTTGCGGCAGCCAGGCGCGTTTTGCTCCTGAGCCAGAGCTGGTTTTTCTTGCCCTCCGCCGGCAAAATCGATCACCTCAAGGGCTTGCTGCACATGCAGCGGCCTTTTCTTCCCCTGACTGTCGGTCCGGTCGTAATCATAGATCCTATATGTTAAGTTTGAGCTCTGCTGGATCTCGGCCAGGATAATCCCCTCGCCGATGCCATGGACAAGCCCTGCCGGAATATCGAAAACATCGCCTGGCGAAACTTCCACCGAATGCAAACATGCACCGATGGTCCCGCTGCTGATTGCCTGAGCAAATTTTGCTTTATCTACGCCAGGCTCCAGGCCATAGATGAGTTGTGCTCCGGGTTTGGCTGCAATAATATACCACATCTCATTCTTCCCATAGCCACCTTCATGTGTACGCGCATATTCGTCTGTGGGATGCACTTGCACCGAGAGCTTATTGTTGGCGTCGATGAGTTTAACCAAGAGGGGAAACTCTAGGCTGTACTTTGCGGAAAGCGCAGAGCCGAGGGCCTGCCGGCCATATTTTTGCAGATATTCAGGCAAGGACAGCCCCCTGTCTTCACCATTGGCGACGATGCTCAGCCCATCCGGGTGCCCTGAAACCTCCCAGCTTTCTGCCACTTGACCGTCAGGCAGCTTTTTCCCTAGTTTTTCCAGATTGCGGCCACCCCAAAGATAATCCTTATATACGGGTTGAAACTTTAATGGATAAAACATATGCTCCTCCTCAATTTTTACCCTTTGGCGGCAATGCCCAGCACCCTGGCAAGTTCCGCGATATTAAGCCGCGTCGAGATGCCTTGGGGATGCCAATGAGCTTTGCAACCGCAATAATCTAAGGGCACACACTGCACTGGTATGCCCAAGCGTTTAGCTTTCCAGCCGTTTTCCAAGAGCGTAAGCGCACAAGCCACGCCCACTACTCCCGTCTCGTGAAACACCGCGGCGGCATTGTCGCCGGCAAAAACCACTGATTCATGGGGAACGATCAGCACCTGAAAATCATGTTTCCGTCCGAGAAGGATAATTTGGCAAATGAGACAACTCTCAGTAC
>DIPB01000109.1:18026-19753 GCA_002426275.1 Firmicutes bacterium UBA5499 | reverse complement strand
CTGCCCTACGGCTGCCTGCTTCATTCGGCAGGCAACACCTATGGGACGCAGGCAAACCGGCAGCAGCACAGTTTTGCGCGGAGCGCTCAAAAAGGCGTTGCGGAAAGCTCTATTCATGATTTCGGCGCCGACCAGCTGCAGATGGTACTCCGCTTCCCTGCGGCTGCAAAAGAAATAGTCCTCTTTCCCCAGATGATCCGACAGCGAGGTCTGGAGAAAAGTCCCCACGTTTTCAGTGTACCTGCCCAAAACTTCCCGCGCTCTGCCGCTGAAGAAAGCGGAAAATGCGGCCGCCTCTCGCAACAGGTCAACCGCCTGTTCTTCTTTTTGCGTCCGCAGAAAGGCTTCCCAGCCTTGCAGGCGGACCACTGTTTCCCGATACTCTTCCCGCTCTGCCAGCCGCCTCAGCCAAAGAGAAAAGTTAATCAAGTTCAATTCCCGCCGACCGTGCTCCCGCCAAAGAACGCCGATGGTCAAAAACTCCAGGGCGTACTCCAGATCGGAAGTTTTCACTTTTTCCTGCAGAAAACGCCGCAGCTTACCGATTATTTCATCTAAGCCCTTCAGCTGCTCAATTACCTCTGTGGCCAAAATGTCCAACTCTGTGTAATAGCGATCCGAATTCTGACCGTAAGAAAGATTATAGGTGATGCCTTCCATAGGAACAATACCTCCCTCAAATTACATAGGCTTTTCAAATTCCCGTCCGAAAGCATCGCCTGAAAATAATTTCATTCGCCGATAATCTTGATTAAAACCCGCTTGGGACGCTTACCATCAAATTCTCCGTAGAAGATCTGCTCCCAAGGGCCGAAATCAAGCTTGCCGTCTGTGATGGCAACCACAACTTCTCTGCCCATCACGGAACGCTTAAGGTGGGCGTCGGCATTGTCTTCAAAACCATTATGGCGATATTGCGTATACGGCCTTTCAGGGGCAAGCTTCTCCAGCCAGACATCAAGGTCTTGATGCAGACCAGGCTCGTCGTCATTGATGAAAATGCTGGCCGTGATGTGCATGGCACAGCAAAGCAGCAACCCTTCTTTGACTTTGCTCTCTTCCACAGCCGCTTGGACTTGGGGTGTAATATTAATGAAGGCTCTGCGGCTTTCCGTCCGAAAAACCAACTCTTTACGGTAACTTCTCAAGAAAACACTCCTTCCTCATTATATTCAGCTTTTAGCTATGTAATCCTGCTGAGAAAAAAGAGAGATAGGTTAAATCCTATCCCTCTTTTTTGTTAATTAATTGCAGCGGCCATTTTCCCTTTGGGCGTGAAGGTTAATTTCCCGTCCTTTGCATCAATGAAGACCACTTCTCCCTTTTGGAAGGTCCCTTTGAGCATTTCCTCTGACAGCTGATCTTCTACCAGCCGCTGGATTGCCCGCCGTAAGGGTCTGGCTCCGAATGCCGGATCGTAACCTTCTTTGGCTAAAACCTCTTTAGCCGCATCGGACAGCTCAATATCAACTTCATGCTCTTGCAGGGACTTGCGCACCCGATTGATCATCAAGCCCACAATCTGGTAGATTTCGTCCTTGGTAAGCGGCCTGAAGACGATGGTTTCATCCAGACGGTTAATAAATTCTGGCCTGAAAGCTTTCTTCATATCCTCCAGCACGCGCTCTTTCATCTTCTCGTAGGAGTGCTCCTCACCTTGGGCAGCTGCAAATCCGAAGCTGCCTGTGGACTGCAGATGCTGTGCGCCAAGGTTTGAGGTCATGATG
>DIPB01000109.1:12151-17920 GCA_002426275.1 Firmicutes bacterium UBA5499 | reverse complement strand
TTGAGGTCATGATGATCACGGTATTGCGGAAATCTACGGTGCGGCCTTTGCCATCTGTGAGCCTGCCGTCGTCTAGAACTTGAAGCAGGGTATTGAAGACATCCGGATGCGCCTTTTCAATCTCATCTAAGAGAATCACAGAATATGGCTTCTGTCTCACGCGTTCGGTGAGCTGACCTCCTTCTTCGTAGCCCACATATCCCGGGGGAGAACCGATGAGGCGTGACACTGTGTGACGCTCCATATACTCGGACATATCCAGCCTCACTATAGCGTTTTCGTCGCCAAACAACGCCTCGGCAAGCGCCCGGGCAAGCTCTGTTTTTCCAACCCCCGTTGGCCCCAGGAAAATAAACGAGCCTATGGGGCGACTGGGATCCTTAAGTCCCGCCCTGGCGCGGCGCACAGCCTTGGATACTGCCTCAATCGCCTCTTCCTGGCCGATTACCCGCTTGTGCAGAACATCTTCCAGATGCAAGAGCCTCTCTGCTTCTTCTTCCGCTAATTTAGTTACTGGAATTCCCGTCCACATGGAGACGATCTCGGCGATATCTTCAGGCAGGACTGAACCCTCTTGCCTGCCGCGCTCTTTGGCCAGTTCTTCCCGCCGCTGCTTCATTTTGGTTTCCAGCTCCTGCTCCTGATCTCTCAGCTGCGCCGCTTTCTCGAATTCTTCTCCGCTGATGGCTGCTTCCTTCTCCTTGCGAATCTCTCTCAGCTTCTCATCTAGCTCTTTCAGATCGTCCGGATCTTCCAGATGCCGGAGCCTTACCCTTGAACCTGCTTCGTCAATTAGATCTATGGCTTTGTCGGGCAGAAAACGGTCATTGATGTAACGATCCGAAAGTTTCACTGCAGCTTCCAAAGCTTCGTCCGTGAACTTGACTCTATGATGCGCTTCATAACGATCCCTGAGCCCTCGGAGAATCTCTAAAGTATCCTCCGCAGTTGGCTCTCCGATCATGATCGGCTGGAAACGACGTTCCAGAGCCGCGTCTTTTTCAATATATTTTCGATACTCATCAATTGTGGTGGCGCCTATGCACTGGAGTTCTCCTCTGGCAAGGGCCGGTTTGAGAATGTTCGCGGCATCAATGGCGCCTTCCGCCGCTCCGGCGCCGATGATGGTATGCATCTCATCCAGAAAGAGGATGACATTGCCGGCTTCGCGCACTTCATCCATGACTTTTTTCAGACGATCTTCAAATTCGCCTCGGAACTTGGTGCCTGCCACAAGCCCGCCCAAATCCAAAGAAACTACTCTCTTTTTGGTGAGGATATCCGGCACGTCGCCTTGATTAATCTTCAGGGCTAGGCCTTCTGCGATGGCAGTCTTCCCGACTCCCGGCTCGCCTAATAAGGCGGGGTTATTTTTCGTTCTGCGGCTAAGCACCTGAATTACTCTTTCTATTTCCTTGCTTCTGCCAATTACAGGATCCAGTTTTCCTTCTGTGGCAAGCTTCGTCAGATCCCGACCAAATTGATCCAGAGTCGGGGTATTGACGGCGCGGGCAGCGCCTTTGGTGCCCGTACCTTTGTTTCCGCCCAACAGAGCAAAAACTTGCTGACGAACTCTGTCCGCATCAACATCCATAGCCTGCAGCACCTGAGCTGCTACGCCTTCTCCTTCTCGGATTAGGCCCAAAAGGATATGCTCGGTGCCAATATAGTTCACTCCCATCTGGCGGGCTTCATCCCAAGCCAGCTCCAATACCCATTTGGCTCTCGGCGTAAAAGCCAGCTTAAAAATATTAGCTCCTTCTCCCTTGCCCACAAGTCTCAAGGTCTCGGTGCGAAGCCGTCCCAAATCTACCCCCAAATTTTGCAAGGCACGGGCAGCCACCCCTGTTCCTTCGTGTACCAAACCCAGCAATAAGTGCTCGGTGCCAACCACATTGTGACCGAGGCTCCTTGCCTCTTCCTGAGCCAGCATCAATACCTTCTCCGCTCTTTCTGTAAATCGGCTGTTCATTCTGCCTCACCTCTTTCGTTATTTTTCACGTGTTGCCTTTTATTTATCCTCCAACTTCTCTCTGAGCAAAGCCGCCCTATAATAATCACGGTTTTGAGGAGGAAGCTCTTGGTTCATGATTCCCTGCACTGCCGCCGGCTGCGCCAGAACAGTGAGCTGATTAAGCTGCGGCGCAGAGACTTTTGTCAGCAGACCTAGCCCCACTCCCAGCCTCAAATCTGAAAGCAGCTCCATAGCTTCTTGGGTGTTTAAAAGACGGGCCTGGGTGAGAATTCCGTACGCACGATAAATGCGATCTTCAATTTGCGCTTTAGCGTTGGTGAGCAGCACCTGCCTGGCTTGTTGCTCTTGTTCGATTATCTGCCGGGTCACAGAATTGATATTTTCAATAATTTCCTTTTCAGTTCTGCCTAAAGTGACCTGATTTGAGATCTGGTAGATATTGCCCACAACTTCTGTGCCTTCCCCATATAATCCCCTGACAGCCAAACCCACTTGCATGACGCCTTTGATTAACTGCTGAATCTGATTGACCATGGAGATTGCAGGCAAGTGAACCATCACCGAAGCGCGGATCCCGGTTCCCACATTGGTGGGACAAGCTGTCAAATATCCGTGCTCCTGAGAAAAGGCAAAGTCTAGTTTCGCTTCCAAATCGTCATCTAGCTGATCTATCAGCTGCCAACCGGCCTCCAGGTCTAATCCCGGCAGCAAAACCTGCAATCTCAAGTGATCTTCTTCATTCACCATCACAGATATTTCCTCTTTAGGGCTGAGAAGGAGACCACGATTTTCGTTATTTTGAATCAACTGCGGACTGATCAGATGTTTTGCCACCAAAAGCTCTTGGTCCAAGGCTCCGATGTCTTTCAAATCATGGTATTGAAGTTTTCCCCACGGGCCCTTCAGATCAGAAGCGGCTTTCACTTGCGCCACAACTTCAGCCAGTTGTTTTTCGCCCGCAACTTGAGGAAAAGGCAGAGTGGCGATATTCCTGGCCAGCCGAATGCGGCTGGAGAGCACAATATCCTGCTGCGGGCCCTTTTCTGTGAGCCGCCTGCTAATTAACCTATCCACGGCGCCCACCGCCCAGTTCTTTTTCCAAAGCATGTATTTTATCTCGCAGTTTGGCAGCTTGCTCGTATTCCTCCCGGGCTATGGCTTCCTTCAGCTGCGCCTTGTAATTTTCAAGTTCCCGCTCCTGACTGAGTTTGCCCGCATGCTTGCGAGGGATTTTCCCTGTGTGACGCGTGTGGCCGTGAATTCGCCTCAGAATGGGCTCCATCTGCGCGCCGAAAGTCTTATAGCAATCACTGCAGCCAAGCTGGCCTAATTCACGAAAATCTCCATAACTCAAGCCGCAGCTGGGACAGCGTGCTTGCGTATCTTCCTGCCAGTCGCCGTCGACTTGGAGTTTTTGATCCAAATCAAAGAAGCTGGAAAGAATGTTGGGAAAATTAATTTGAATATTTCCCAAAAAACCTAATTCTCCGCGTTGGGCAGCGCACTGCTGACAAAGGTGGAATTCCGTTTTTTGATCGCCCACGATCTTCGTAAAATGAACTGTAGCAGGCCTTTTCTTACATTCTTCGCACAACATGATTTTCACCTCCGTAAAGTAACAATCAGCAAATTGCGAAGCAACGTAGCCCGCAGCTTATCCTGAAGTTGCGATTCGGCAGACGAGCTGCTCTGCTCCACAAGAGCTTTAAGCAAAACCGCTTCGCGTTCCTGCAGAATTTTGGCTTCAACTAGCCTGAACAAAAGTTCTTCTGCTCGCTGGGCCGAGATGGAATCGGAAATGAGCTCTGACAGTTCCGCAAATAAGTCTCTTTCCGTCCTCCATTCCAGACGCATGATCCGGATGTAGCCGCCTCCTCCTCGGCGGCTTTCCACAAGATAGCCTTTTTCAAAGGGAAAACGCGTTTCCAACACATAATTGATTTGCGACGGCACGCACCGGAACTGATCTGCCAATTCGCGACGCCTGATCTCAATGACGCCGCCGGCAGTGTCGCTCAACAGCTCTTTTAGGTAGGCCTCGATGTAATCTGCCATGCTTCCTCCCATGAGCTCACCTCCTTTGACCAGTTCTGACTTTGACTTTCTCTGACCTTGGTTTGATTATAGATCTTCCTTCTTAAAAAATGCAAACTCCATTTTGGACCGTCTCTGGCTATCTATTTTGTTTTTTTGGGAATAACATCCATTTTCTCCGATTTACGCGTAAAACAAGAGAGCGCCGGTTCCGGCGCTCTCTTGTTAAATAATTTCAGTTTGTCCGGGTACTTCGCGAATTAGTTTCACTTCATCTCCAGAGACTGCGTTAATGTATACCAAAAACCTTTCCTTACTCATGCTGGCTTTATATTCGTAAGTGGCCACTTGCCGGAACCTATCGTCCAGGATAACCGCCTTTCGTACCCTTTCAATCTTCAGCCGCTTGTTGACCTTAGTCCTCGCTTGCGCCTCAGTGAGCGGGTAAGAGGGGGCTTGGACTGCACCTTTAAATGTCAAGTAATTCATGGCCTCATAGCCCATCACTTCACCGTTATCCAAAGCAATCTGCAACCTGATTTCCTCTGGATAAATCCAGACATCTCCCACTTTCCGCGCGTAGGAGCAATTAACTACACCGTCCACAGGATCTGCGGCCAATACCTCAAACCCTTCAAAACCTAGATCCCGTAAGTACTGTTCACCACGGGCTCTGGCATCGGCGACTGAAACCTTCTCTGTGCCAACGCTTCTTTCCGTGAGCATCCAGATCAGATGACCGCCTTTTTGGCTGATGGACATCAGCGTTCGCCATGAACGTGTGCCACGACGGCCTTCCGCCTGGGTGGGAGCCACCTCGACGCGATAAGCCGGCACATCTCCCTTTTCCGTTCCCACTACTTTAGCTTGTTGATTTCTCTTGCTGGGGGGCAAATATTTTCTAGCTTCGGTAACAGCGCGGGTACGATTTATTTTGGGACCTGTAAACCCACGGGGACGTTCTCTGAAGTTGAGCATATTGCCTTCAAAATCCGGATCCGGGTAGCGCTTCAATCCGTCTTCCATCATCATAAAGCTTTTCACGATGGGGTTGCTCTCCAGACTTCCTTTTTCGCTGGGTCGTTTCCGACCTTGAGCGTTTGCAACTTGGGCCATCGTCGCCCGCTGCACGCCTTGCCAATCGGGTCCTTGCTGGAAGAAAGGCTGCATCTTATCCAAGCTTTCACTGAGATGTTTTGCTTGCTGGGCGAATCCCTGCAGGCTCTTCACGCTTTTGTCATCAATGGTAGAGCCCTGACCAGCTTTACGGAAACTGGCAAAGCTGAACGCCTCCACCTGGCTGATAAACTTCTCGATATTAGCTAATTGTAAATTGCTCAGCGGCAGCTGTCCTAAATTTGCTTGAGCGGCGCTCGCCTGACGCCAGGTATCTGAGAAAAAGTTGATCTGCTGCTTGGGATCATTGGAAGCAGCTGTTTGCGCCAAAAGGGTCTCTATGCTCTCAACATTATATGTCAGTTCATAGAAAGCCCGCTGGTACCCATTTTCCAATTGCGTGTTCAGATTTTGCTTGGCCATATATTGAGAAATACCCCAGACCGCGAATAACAATGCTAAGCCACCGAAAACCCAACTACTCCATCTGCGCATTATTCAATCCCTCCTTAGCGGGCAAAAACATGCTTGCCAATCTGAGTGATAATACTACGGCTCCAGATCCAGCGGCTTACGGGCTTGTATGGATTCCAAAAATAAATCGCGCCGCCTGTTGGATCCCAGCCGCTGAGCGCAGCCTGGGC
>DIPB01000109.1:9711-12087 GCA_002426275.1 Firmicutes bacterium UBA5499 | reverse complement strand
CTGGGCCGCCCGAACGGACGCGCTTGGCACTGGATTCCAGATTTGTCCCCGGGAAACTGATTCAAAGGCGCCCGGCTGATAAACCACACCGGCAATTGTGTCAGGGAAGCGGGGATGCTGCACGCGATTGAGAATTACAGATCCAACTGCCACTTGTCCTACAAACGACTCGCCTCTGGCCTCGCCGCTGATCGCCCGCGTCAGCAATGAAGCGTTGTTTTGCGCCACCGTAGGCTCTTGAGGTTTTGGCAAAAACCAGATCCCTCCCAATATCAGCAGCATAAAAATAAAAAGCCCTATTCTCCTTCGCAAAGACTTTCTCTCCTTTCTAGAACCTCTGTTGGTACTAGTCTTTGCCGGAGACTGGGCTTTTTATACACTTAACTTTGTTTTACTTCAGAACGTTTGACTTGTTCTACGATCTGCTCTGCATTCAGACCGCTGGCATCTATGATCGTGGATGCGGTTACCACATCTTCCATGCCCATAATATTTTCCGAGAGTCCGTTTACCACCACAGCCAAAGCATCATCGTTTTCTCCACGATTCAACTCCACCACATCGTAGCCTTCGTCTTTCAGTACCTCTTCAACATCAGTCAGTCCTTGATCCAACGCCACTTTCTTCTTCAAAGACATCACTTCCGAATGTTTATTCAGGTGCGAACTCACGCAGCAGCATGTTCACCTCTGTATCATTACATTGCCCAAAAACCTTATAAAATTGCGCCATTGCAAAAAAAGGCTCAGGTGTTGCTAAGACTTCTAATCTATCCACCAGAGGACGCAGAGAGGCTATGGTTTTCTCCGGTCCCACTGGAACCGCCAGCATCAATTGCCGCGGCTCTTCTTTGCGTACAGCCGTCAAAGCAGCCTTCATGGTTAAGCCCGTAGCTACGCCATCGTCAACCACGACGATGGTTTTATCTTTAAGGGAAGGGAAGGGGCGCTGACCGCGAAATTTTTCCAACCTCCTTCTGACTTCCTGCTGCTGCTTTTCGATTTCCAACTTTAAGTAACGCCGTGAAACGCCAAGGCGCTCAATGCGTTCTTCATCCAAAATTACTTCGCCGTTAATTGTAACTACCCCGATCCCCACTTCGCGATTCATGGGAGAGGAGAGCTTACGCGCTACCAGCACATCCAGTTGCCCGCCTATAGCTTGTACAAGCGAATGAGCCACGATAACGCCTCCCTTGGGGATAGCCAGAAAAAGCGACTGGGAACCTTTTAGATCTTCAAATTTTTCTGCTAAAAGTCTGCCTGCTTCTTGTCGATCGTAAAATAGAATCACTTTTTTTATCACTCCACTTCAAGATTATCATGCCAGCGCCTAACAAAAATCAGCTGCTTCCTCAACGAACTGATCGGCGCTCTCTATAAACGAACTGGACCAGTTAATAACCGGCCCAGTTTATTCCACAGCAATTTCATCCCGAAACTCATCTTCCGTACTTTCCTTCGACAGCATTTTGCACTGTCCCTGATAGACTGCGCCGTCCTCAATGGCTAAAGAACCCACAGAAGCGTCTGCGTATAACCTGCCCGTCTTACCGATCTCAAGCCGCCCTAAAGCAGTAATCTTTCCCTGGACTTGGCCTGACACGATCACATTTTGCGCCGTAATCTCCGCTTGGACATGACCGGCACTGCCCACCACAAAATCGCCTTTGGTCTCCACTGTACCTTCTATTTTCCCATCAACGCGAATGAGACCGGTAGCCTTCAGATTGCCCTGGATTTCCGTTCCTTGCCCCACAATAGTGTCTCCTGAGTTTCCACCGACTGTTTTCCTCCGCACTCCCAGCCTCCTCCTTTATGATAAATAATCCAGCGGATTTTTCGGATGTCCGTTCACCTGCACCTCAAAGTGAAGATGCGGTCCTGTGCTGTCGCCGGTATTTCCCGAAAGAGAAATCACCTCGCCCTTTTCGACCCATTGGCCGGCTTTCACCTGCAACTTAGAATTATGCGCGTACAGGGTCCTGAGGCCCTGTCCGTGATCGATGAGCACTGTTTTTCCGTACCCGCTGCGATTGCCGGCGAAAATCACTTTCCCGCCGGCGGCGGCTTTCACGCTGCTGCCCGTTTGCACGCCAATATCGATCCCTTCGTGAAAGATCCGCCGGAACCGCAAAGGATGAAACCTATAGCCGAAGGGACTGGTGATCCTGCCGTGCAAAGGCCACTGGGAAGGAAAATGCTCCACCAACCATTGATAGCGATCTATTTGCCGCAGCAATTGCTGTAATTCCGCTTTCTGCTGGGGGATAGACTGAGAAAGCGCATTCAGTTGTTGGCTGATGGCGTGCTGCTCTGGCGGCACCACCATTTGCCGTCGTGAACCGCGAGACCGAGAGGAGATCTGAGACCGTTT
>DIPB01000109.1:9222-9558 GCA_002426275.1 Firmicutes bacterium UBA5499 | reverse complement strand
GCTAACTCCTTCTCCGGGAGAAGCTTATCGTTTAGCGCCTTCTGTTGAATCTCCTGGCCCAATTCGGTCAGTTCTTGAACTTGCGTTTGCACCTGCTCTGTTTGCTTCGCCAGTTCCTGGATTTGCTTACTCTTATGTACTAATTTTTGCTTTTCTTTCTCCCTGTCATTCAAGGCCTGTTCCTGCATTTTGGTAACTTGGAGCAATTCCCTGTACTGACTGTAAAATTTATACCCAAAACCGCCTGTGCCCAAAAGGCAAAGCAGTACCAAATAGCAGCTAAACATGGGAACCTTCAGCCTTGCTACTCCACCACGAGCAGGAATCAACAACAGG
>DIPB01000109.1:4003-9121 GCA_002426275.1 Firmicutes bacterium UBA5499 | reverse complement strand
TGCAGGAATCAACAACAGGGTTATGTTATTTTTTAGATGGGACCGGATCTTAACCCACCGGACTCGTCCACTAAACAAACAAAACACTCTCCCTATTTTCTTTATCAATATATATTATGCTCCATTTGCGAATAATATTCCTCCATGCCTGCTTTACCTGCTATTTTCGTCTTGTTTCCCTTGTTGCTCAATCTTTCCCCACGCCTCTTTGATGGCCTGTTCTTCTTCTTTGGTCAGGGCGTAGCGAGAGCGCCAGTTCACCAGCGGCTTAGCGTAGAAATATGATTCATCTCTGCCATGAAGATTTGTCAGCACAAAGCCGTTGCCATCCCTGTCGGCCACAGCCAACGAAAAGCTCTGCTGGCCGCCTGTATCGCTGAAGGCGTCAAAACGAACCATTCCTACGCTCTGCAGGGAAGACTGACTCTGAACGGACAGCTCAGCTACTTTTTCTTTGAGCTGAATCTGCTCGCGGGACATCTCTGCCAGTTCTCGCAACGAATTTTCCAGCAATTGTTCCAAATTAGCACCAGTCATGCCCCGCATCAGCTGCCGATACCTTGTCATCAACCTCTGGAGTTTGGAGATATTGGCCACCAACACGATCAACGCCAGTACCAATAATCCTATTATAACTAAAGTCACCACGGCCAAATTTTCTTCCAACCAAGCCAAAATCAGTTCCATTATCTTCCTCCGTAATTTAGCTATCACTAGCTTCAGACACGTCTATGAGTAACCAAGCCGCGGCTTAACCCACCGAACGAGCACAATATGTATGACCAAAAAAATCGCAATATGGAACTAAGCGGAAACAGTATGTTCCGCTTCTTTTTTATTATTCGCTTCAGCAGGCCTTATCTCCTGCTTACAGCGAAAGAAAAAGGCCGGGAATTCGGCCTTTTTTTCAAAACATCCTGTCACGCAAAGTGAATGAACTTTACCAAAAATACTGAGGAGTTCTGACGAATTTACGCCAACTCCTCAGTCAAACCAAATATTTCTAAAATCCGTTCCAAATCCTCAGCGCCATAATAGTCGATCTCAATCCTCCCGCCCTTAGCTTTGGGAGTAATCCGAACATGCGTTCCCAAACGGGAAATCAACGATTCTTCTACTGCCACAAGCTGAGGATCAACCTTCTTACTTTGCGGATGCTGTTTCTTCTTGGCAAGCACAGCGCGAATCATATTCTCAGTTTCCCGCACAGAAAGTCCTCGCTTCACAATCTCTTGATAGACGGCCATTTGATTGCTGTAACCGTTGAGCGCCAATAGCGCCCTGGCATGACCGGCTGTGATTGTTTCACGTGAAACACCCTGACAAATTTCTTCAGGCAGCGTCAGCAGCCGCAGAGCATTAGCAATGGCAGGCCTGCTTTTGCCCAGCGTTTGCGCCAATTCCTCTTGGGTAAAAGCGAACTGGGACTGTAGCTGCTGATAAGCGTTTGCTTCTTCTATGGCATTAAGATTTTCCCGCTGTAAGTTCTCGATCAAGGCCAGCATCATCAACTTGTCATCGTCAAGTTGCCTGACAACCACAGGCACAAGGCTTAGGCCCGCTTGTCTGGCTGCGCGCCAACGCCTTTCCCCGGAGACTAAAGTGTATTGATCAGCCTCTTGCCTGACAATAAGCGGCTGAATGATACCATGTTCTTTAATCGAAGTGGCAAGCTCGGTAAGCTTTTCAGGATCAAACTCTCGCCGTGGTTGAAAAGGATTGGGCTGAATGTTCTCCACGGAGACCTGCCTGATGGTTTCGCCGGGGGCGGAAATCGGTTCGATTAAAGCCTCCAAACCTCTTCCTAGCGCTGAACGTTTACTCATTAGCAACCTCACCTTTCTCAAACGGTAAGCCGCAGAATTCACGGGCTAAATTACGATAGGCCTCAGCTCCCCGAGAACGCTCATCATATAAAATAATGGGCTGGCCAAAACTTGGCGCCTCACTTAGTTTGACATTTCTGGGGATCACGGTCTGATAAACTTTCTCCCGAAAGAAGTTGCGCACCTCTGAGATCACCTGCTGGGACAGATTAGTTCTGGCATCATACATGGTAAGCACTACCCCCGCCACAGTCAGGGAAGGGTTCAAATGTTTTCTCACCAAATCCAATGTCTTAATGAGCTGCCCCAGTCCTTCAAGAGCATAATATTCACATTGAATCGGTACCAGAGCGCCTGAGGCGGCAGCCAAGGCATTGAGAGTCAACAATCCCAAAGAAGGAGGACAGTCAATTAAAATCGTATCGTAAGCTGACTGGAGCTTGGCCAGCGCTCCTTTGAGCCGCATCTCTCTTGAAAGGCCAGAGACCAGCTCCACCTCGGCGCCGGCTAAGGCAATGGTGGCAGGAGCTATGTCCAGCCTGGGAATGGCGGTTTGCAAAATCACGTCCTGCAAAGGCTTTTCCTCAAGCAGCACCTGATAAACGCTGGCTTCAAGCTTTTTTTTATCAATCCCCAAGCCGCTTGAAGCATTGCCTTGGGGATCTATGTCAACTATCAACACTCGCTGCCCCAGTTCAGCCAGGCATGCTCCTAAGTTTACCGCTGTGGTGGATTTACCAACACCGCCTTTTTGATTAACTACCGCCAGCACCGTGCCCATAGGCTCACCTCCAGAAAAGTCTTCATTAATTATGTTCTCTTTTTCTTAGCTGGTTCCTGCCTGGCAAGAAGCGGCTTTTTTCCCGGAACCCCAGCCCGCCTGGGATAAGAGGCGGGAGTGGGCCGGCGCTTTCTAATTACCACCAGATGTCTGATTCCATAATCCCCGGGAAGAGCCAATTTTGGGGTGGCCAGCAATTCTCCGCCCAAAAGCTCCAACGCATAATCGGCTTCGGCAAGCTCCGCTTGCACCTCTGGTCCCTTATAGGCAATCATCAGGCCTCCTTGCGAGACCAAAGGCAAACAAAGTTCCACCAAGACCGGCAATTTCGCCACAGCCCTGCTGGTGACAAGTTCGTATCTCTCTCGGGACTCCGGCTTTTGACCAAAATCTTCCGCCCTGGACCAAATCAGCTCCACGACTAGCTTTAGCTGCTCGCAGGCTGTCTCTAGAAATTCTACCCGTTTATGCAAGGAATCCAACAGGGTCAGCTGCCAGTTTGGACGAACGATGGCCAAAGGTATGCCTGGAAAACCAGCTCCTGTGCCAACATCCAAAACTTTTCCCTGCAGGTCTGCCACAAACGGAAGGATGCTCAGCGAATCCAAAAGATGCTTATAGACAAAGGTGGGCCAGTCAAGCTGGCCCGTGAGATTAAGGCGCCTGTTACCTTCCATCACCAGATCGCCAAACTGCAGCAGCCGCTGAATTTGCGCAACCGAAAGGGACAAATCCGATTGGTTTGCTAAAATCTGGGCAGCTTCAGTTCTCTCGCTCATGATTTTCTCCTCTCTCCAGGTAGATGCCAAGCACAGCTATGTCGGCAGGCGTTACTCCGCCGCGCAATGCTTCTCCTAAAGTGTGGGGTTTAAGCTGGGATAATTTGTCTTTTCCTTCCATGGACAAACCCGGTATTTTTCGCCAATCAAACTCTGCAGGTAGACGACGGCCTTCCTGCCGGCGAAACCTCGCCACCTGGGAGTCTTGTTTATTGATATAGCCCTCATATTTAATGCAAATCTCGACTTCTTCGATGACGTCAAAAGGCAATTCCGGCCGCTGAGAATCGCAGGCTGCCAACTGTGCATAAGTCACATTTGGCCTGCGCAGCAGCTGAGCCAAAGAGACGCCTTCCGAGCCGCTCAGATCCAGGCTCTGCAGCTCTTCGCTGCCGATTCTGGTGGTCAGCAGGCGCTTCTGCTCCTCTTCCAGCAATGACTTTTTCTTTTGAAACGCAGCATAGCGTTCATCGTCGATGAGGCCTATTTTACGCCCCAGTTCTACCAGCCGCAAATCAGCATTGTCCTGACGCAACAACAACCGATACTCAGCTCTGGCGGTCATAAGTCTGTACGGTTCGTCTGTGCCTTTGCCCACCAAATCGTCCAGCATTACCCCCAGGTATGCTTGACTGCGATCGATGATCAGCGGCTCTTGCCCTTTTAGGTAGCGCGCGGCGTTGACGCCGGCTATCAGCCCTTGGGCTGCGGCTTCCTCATAGCCTGAAGTGCCGTTAATTTGGCCGGCGGCAAAGAGACCTAAAACTTCCGGTACAGCCAAAGAGTATTCCAATTGCGTAGGTACCAGACAGTCGTATTCAATAGCGTAACCCGGTCGCATCATGCGGGCATGCTCCAATCCCGGGATAGTAGCGAGCATCTCCAACTGCACGTCTTCAGGCAAGCTGGTGGAAAGCCCACCCACATAGTATTCTCGAGTGTGACGTCCTTCAGGTTCCAAGAAAATGTGATGCTGCTCTCTATGCGGGAACTGACAGACCTTCGTTTCAAAGGAAGGACAATATCTGGGTCCAACTCCCTTAATCTGGCCGGAATAAAGGGGGGCCCGCTGGAGATTTGCCAAAACCAACTCTCTCGTGGCGACGGTAGTTTCCGTGAGCCAGCAAGGAAGCTGATCTTCTCGCTGCCGGGAACGATCCGTCCAAAAGGAAAAAAAGAGTCTGGGATCTCCGTATTGTCTCTCCATTTTGCCGAAATCAACGGTATCGCCATGCACCCGTGGCGGAGTGCCTGTTTTAAAACGACGAATTTGAAAGCCAAGCTCCCGGAGATTATCCGCCAAATCTACTGCCGGCAGCTGTCCCTGGGGACCGGAAGGATAGTGGCTCTCTCCTAAATGCACCTCTCCCCGGAGAAAAGTGCCTGTGGCCAGAATCACAGCTCTAGCTGCAATTTCCAAACCGCTGTTGGTGACAATCCCGCATAATCTGCCTGCCTTGACGGACAGGCGCTTCACAACCGCCTGCCTCAGCTCAACCCCAGGCTCTCTTTCCAAGACCATGCGCATTTGCCGCTGGTAGTTAACTTTATCCGCTTGCGCGCGCAGAGAACGCACCGCAGGACCTTTGCTGGTATTGAGCATCCTGATTTGCAACGCCGCTTTGTCGATATTCTTAGCCATCTCTCCTCCCAAAGCATCGATTTCCCTCACTACCTGCGCTTTTCCGGGACCACCGATCGAAGGATTACACGGCATAAACGCAATGTTGTT
>DIPB01000109.1:0-3928 GCA_002426275.1 Firmicutes bacterium UBA5499 | reverse complement strand
CCGATCGAAGGATTACAAGCCATGAAGGCAATATTATCGAGATTCAACGTCAAAATCAAAGTCTTCATTCCAAGCCTGGCAGCGGCCAAGGCCGCTTCACAGCCAGCATGTCCAGAGCCAATTACGATCACATCGTAACGCATGGTCTCACCTCACTTTCCCAAACAAAAATTACTGAATATTCTATCTAATAATCCTTCCACTAGATTCTCGCCGGTAATCTCTCCAAATTTTTCCACTGCATCCCGCAAATCTATGGCCACCAAATCCTCCGGCACAGCTTGAGCCTTGGCGGCCAAAGCTTCGCGCAAAGAACGCTGAGCGGCATAAAGGGCATCCTTTTGCCTGGCGTTGACCAATAATCCTTGATCAGCCTCTGGCGCGGCGGTCCCCTTCGCGGCGATAGCTGCTTTCAATTTCTCCAGACCTTCTCCGGTTTTGGCAGAAACGAGGTAGGCGGGAGCCTGGGAATAACTGCGCAGCTCCGAGCTGTCGAAGGCTGCCGGCAAATCTCTCTTATTGATCACCAACAGCGCTTTTTCCGGAGGAAAGCTCTCCAACAGCTCTTTTTCTTCGCTGGAAAGCGGTTTGCTGCCATCGCAGACTAACAGCACCAGGCTGGCTTCCCGAGCGGCGCGCCTGGCCAGCTTGACGCCCAATTCCTCCGCGGGATCTTCAGCTCGACGCAGCCCGGCAGTATCATGCAGCAGCACAGGGATCCCGTTGATATTCACGGCCTCGGCAATTATATCGCGGGTTGTGCCTGGACAAGCAGTCACTATTGCGCGCTCTGTTTCCAATAGCGCGTTCAGCAAGCTAGATTTTCCAACATTAGGGCTGCCGATAATGCTCACGGGCAGACCCTCCCGAAGAATCTGACCGCTTTCTCCCAAAGCCAGCAGCTTTTCAGTCTGCTGGGTGATAAGAGCCACTTCCTCCCAGAGCTCCCCGGGCAAAGGAGTCTCTATTTCATCGGGAAAATCCAACCTGCTTTCAATTTGGGCAAGGATATCCAAAAGCTTGTCTCTTAAATCCTTGATCTTCCTGCTGAGGCTGCCTTCCAACTGCCGGATGGCAACAGAAGCCGCTTTGCTGGTCTTAGCGTTAATTAAATCATTGATGGCTTCGGCTTGCGTCAGATCCAGTTTGCCATTGAGGAAAGCCCGCTGTGTAAATTCACCCGGTTTTGCCAGCCTGGAACCTGCTTGCAAACAACGATCCAGAACCTTCCTCAACACTACGGTGCCCCCGTGGCAATGAAGCTCCAGCAAGTCTTCACCTGTATAAGAATGAGGTGCAGCCATCAATGCAAACAGGCATTGATCGATGAGCTCGCCTGTTTGCGATAAGATTTTGGCAAAATAAAGCCGCCGGGGCTCCGGTCTGACTCCTTTCCAGCTGAGGAAAGCACTTCCAATTTTCCAAACATCTTTTCCACTGACACGGACAATGCCGATGCCGCCTGGAGCCGCAGTGGAAATCGCCGCAATCGTTTCATCCATTTCATTTCACCTTTTCAAATCGTTAAAAATGGAAACTTCCTGCTAAACGACAAATGCGTGTTCCTGCTCAGAACACGCATTTAAAAACCCAACCGCTTTCCGGAATCTTTCAGGAATGATTTTCTCCTTGGCTAGGAGCAATTATTACCCTGCGAAAAGGTTCTTTCCCTTCGCTGAAAGTACATACATCCTTATTATCTTGAAGGGCGGTATGAATTATTCTCCGTTCCTGAGGATTCATAGGTTCCAATACTTTTCGCCTGCCCTGGGAAATAACTTTCTGAGCTATATTGTGCGCCAAAAGGGTCAATGATTCTTCACGCTTCTGGCGATAACCTTCTACGTCCAAAATAATCCTCAAATATTCGCCTTCACCGCGATTGGTAGCCAGACTTACCAAATACTGCAGATCATTCAACGTCTGACCCCGTTTGCCGATCAAAATCCCTAAGTTGCTGCCAGTGAGATCCAAATGGAGTTGCGTCGCGTCTGTTTGTGTGCTCTTCAGGTGGTAATTGGTTATGCCCATCGCGCTGAGCAGCTGCTGTAAAAACGTTTCAGCCTTCCGCGCTTTGGGACTTTTTTCTTCCCGAACAGAAACCTCAACCATACAAGGACGGCTACCAATGCCTAAAAAGCCGCGATTTCCTTCTTCAAGAACCTGAACATCAACCTTTTCACGGCTGACTTTGAGCTCCGTTAAGGCTTCCGCCACTGCCTCGTCAATGGTTTTTCCGGTTTTTTTTACTTTCAACTTTTTTCGCCTCCCTTTGCACTTCCGCCTGCTTTTCTTTCTTGTCCCAGGCCAAGTTAAAAAAGTATTGCTGACCCATGGAAAGAAAGTTGAAAACAGACCAATAAAGGGCAAGTCCAGCAGCAAAATTATAGCTCATAAAAAGCATGAAAATGGGCATCATCCATAACATCATTTTGGAATTAGCATTCTGATCAATCATCATGGTTTTAGACTGGCCGAAAGTTGTAAGCGCCACCAAAATAGGCATGATAAAACGATCTGGTTTGCTCAAATCCGCTACCCATAAAAAGGAAGCCGCTTCCGCCGAAGTGATCTGTTTCATCAAAACATTATACAAAGCCAACATAACCGGAAGTTGAATCAGGGTGGGCAGACATCCGCTGAGAGGATTAACTTTATGCGCCTGATATAACTCCATCGTTTTCTTCTGATATTCTTCAGGCTTATCTTTGTATTTCTGCTGAATTTCATTTAAAAGCGGACTTAGCTTCCGCATCTGAGCGGAAGCTGTGAGCTGCTTATGGGTTAAGGGATAGAGAACTAGGCGCACCAAAATTGTCAGGAGAATGATTGCGATCCCGTAATTACCAGACAACTCATAGAATAATTCCAAAAGGTAACGAATACCATTCGATAATGCTCCCATTTAACCTGCCCTCAAGCGCGGGCAGTTTCCACCTGCCTTAAAAAATAAAATCTCCACTATGGTGGATCAAAACCACTGCCTCCCCAAGGATGACAGCGTAAAATTCTCAAAATACTTTTCGCGCTGCCGCGAAAAAAACCATACTTTTCAATGGCAAGTTTGGAATATTCCGAGCAAGTCGGCCTGTAACGACAAGCAGGCAAAAGAAAGGGAGAGAGCGCCTTTTGATAAAAGGTAATCAGGCAAATTGCGACCTTTCCTAAAAACCTTTCCAAACTCCAGTTTTTTTCCAAAGGTAGATCATCTCCTGAGCAAGCTCAGCGAAGCTGCTCTCCCGGGCCTTTGCTCTTGCTACGTTAACGATTATATAGCCTTGTTTCAAATTAGAGCTATGCTGGCGGTACAACTCCCGAAAGACTCTTTTCAGGTGATTGCGAACCACAGCTGTGCCGATTTTTTTGCTCACCACAATTCCAATCTTGCTGGACTGTTGAACTGGCACCACATATAGGACAGCCCGCTTTCCCGCCAGTTTGCGTCCCTTTTCATAGGCAAAACGAAAATCTTGATTCCTTTTCAGGAAGAGCGTACTACGCATCTTAGGCTGAAAGACGCGCTCTGCCCTTAGCCCGTCTGCTGGCCAAAACCCTCCGGCCGGCGCGGGTGCTCATCCTCTGGCGAAAACCGTGCTTCCTTTTTCTACGCCTTACTTTGGGCTGAAAAGTCTGCTTCATTTCATCAAACCCCCCTCTTGTAGTGAACTGCCCCTTCTCAAATGACGAGCTTTGCGCTCCGGTAAGCACCGTGCGCTTTAGGGGTGTCCAATCCCCCTGCCAATTTAAACTTATGTCGCTAGCGCAAAAATCTATTTTCAGCACTAAATTGATTGCAGGAGAGAGACTCCTTGCACTCTTGAACGTAGACATAAGCAGATTAATTATATCTGACTTTATTCAGCTCGTCAAGGTAAACTTCCCAGTTGGTCGCGTCCCGTAAATTTCCGTAAATTGACAAAGTAAACGC
>DIPB01000197.1:23139-35395 GCA_002426275.1 Firmicutes bacterium UBA5499 | reverse complement strand
GGGGCAGCTTGCTGTGCGGTGCAAGTACCGGCAAACAAAGGAGCAAACCCGGCGCAACTTTTCAGAGAACTGAACTTTCCGTCCAGGAGCCGATCATAGAAGAATCCCGTATCCGGATCATAAAGGTACTGAGAGATTTTCGCGCCCAGATTCAGGCCGCGCAGGTGAAACCGCTCCGCCTGGTGGGGAATGAATCCGTCCGCTTGGGCCTGAGAGAGGATAGCCCAAAGCTCCTCTTGGACCATCCGGCCGACATACAAATTCCAGGCTAAGGCATGAAAAGCGGAATCCCACAGCCACATCTCCCTGTGCGGAATGCGATCAGGCGTGGTTCAGCGGCAGGGAAGCCAACCGGCAGTCTGCTCCACATTAACCCGCAGTATTGACCAAGCTTTTTGGGCGACGGCTTCGCAGAGGGGCACCTGTTGATAGAACTTTCTGCGATTCTGCCAAACAGCTTCCCAGTCTTCAGTGGACACAGCCGGCGCTTAAGCTGCCGCGTCTTTTTCATCTTCTCCAGCAGCCAGCATAAACCAAACTGCGCCCTGCCTGAAAGCATAGCCGGATTTTTGCCCGGCGAGACTCACATGAAAGCTGCCCGGAATCTTTCCTGCCCATAGATCATGGGCGAGGGAACCGAAACAAAAAGCTTCCCCGCGGTATGTTCTCTCTACCAAATCTCCCGTTGCCAGCTGGAATTGACACTCTGAAGCCGAAATGAGTTCATCTTCAGCGTGAAAATCAAGTTGCGCTTTAGCCGGCAATTGCACGCAAATACCCAGATGCTGCGCGGTAAAGCCCACCAAAGTTTCTTCCCACATAGCAAAATTCTCTCTGCAATACTGAAAAACGGCCCTGTGAAACAAAGCCAGTTAATATCCGGAAGAGTATCCACCTTTTCTAACTGACTATTTTACAGGGCCCACTTTAGCATTATCAACAGTTCTCTTTATGGAGCGACAAGATAACTTCAAAGGAAGACCGCACTAACAGGTTCCTGATACCTTAAGACAAATGCCAATAACTCAGATAAAGAACAAATGGCCAAGCAGCAGTACTTATCAGCACCTCCATAGTAGACATATAATTTATCGCCAACTACTACACTACCAGTAGGAAAAACAACGCCATTATAAAACCCTTCAAATTCGTAGTAATGTTCAGGCTCCATAATGAAATCCTTTGCTCTAGCAACAACTTGTGAAGGATTATGCAAATCAAGAAGCATCACGCCCACTCGGTAAAGCTTATCCTTTCCAACACTATGATAGAGCGTAAGCCAACCTTGAGGCGTTTTTATGGGTGGAGCGGCGCCGCCGATCTTCTCTTCCCAGGGTGTACTTCCGCCTGTGGCTAAGAGCTGACTGTCTGACCACGTCAAAAGATCATCAGAATAGGAAATCCAGATTGCCGGATGAGCGGTGCCATATTTCTCACCGACCCATTGCATAGGACGATGAAGCATGACATACTTATCGTCAACTTTCTCAGGGAAAAGAATTACATCCCTATCATCCACGTTAGCGGGGGTAATTCGACCTAAGCGACGAAAATTATGAAAATCACGCGTCATAGCAAGACCAGAACAAGTTAAATTTTTACTTATGCAAAGCGGCGCCTGCGGATCGATATCTGTTAAATCGTAAGCAACCACTTCTGAAGGATTTTTCTCCCAATATTTCCCAGGAGGTAAGGCGCGAAAAGCATAAGTCAGATAATAGTCCTGATTGAATTTTACAATCCTGGCATCTTCAATGCAACCTGCATCGGGGCCATCCGCGCTAGGACCAAAGACTGGATCTGCGCTCAGTCGCTTAAAAACTACACCGTCTTTACTGGCAGCAAGGCCAAAATTTATTTTGTGTTCATCATCAAAACCAGCAGCTCGATATAATAGATAAAAAGTGCCATTTTCATACCAAGCTCCCGGATTACAGGTGCTCGCCGCTTCCCAGCTGTTTTCTTTCAGAGGTGAAAGAATGGGATTGGCCGTTGATTTCATTAATTTCATATATATTACCTCTCAGTCTAGGTCATGTTAGATTGTTTTGTAAAACATCGCTAGGAAATCTCAGCTAGCGGTAGTTAAATGTCAAGGCTGCCAAGAATTAAACTCGCCTCTAATCAAAAGTTAAAGCTATAATACAACATAAAATAATTAGGATACGCTTGATTGCGATAACCTTCTTTTACGCGGTGAGCAACCCACCAATAATTCCAATCCTCCCATCTCTTTCCAGTAAGTGGATTTTCCTTTTTCATAAATTCGGCTACCTCATAGCGGGCATAACGTCCCCAATTAGGATCGGAATTGTCCCAATAACCATAACTGATCACAAAGCTGCCACGAGGAAGACCGATTTGATATTGTCCGCTGGTAACCGCCATTGCCGCGTCAGGATAATAGGTGGTTCTTACTGTCAGAGAGCTATTACCGCTGCCGCCCAGTTGAAAACGAAAAGAATTATCGAGAGCAGGCGTTACGTAACCAGTCGGCAGGCTCGGATCATCGGGACCTTTGGCAGCGATCAGCGAAATCTCCTGGCTAAAGCGTGAACCCGCCCAGGGAATTGATAATTTACTGTAGCCGATCAGGCTGCTGCCATCGATTACAGCGGGAAGTGAGCTTTTTTGTTTCCAAAATTGTCCGCCCAAAGTCAAATTACAAGCCATTGAGCCAACGGAAATTTTACTGTCGAGTTTGGCATAAAGCTCCAGCTGGCGATAATCATAAGGTACCTGGAAAACAGCGTCATACCCCCGCTCGAGCAACCCGAAATCATAATTACCTTGACGCATGTCTACAGCCACGCCCAAAAGCGTACCTTTATTTGTACGTCCGTCCATACCACTAGTTAAGCGAAAACCGCTGCCTTCACCTTGTCCCTGGTCCGATAGAAAACGGGATCTTAAATCCAACTTTGTATTCCACGCGATCTGACTGGAAAGCCGGTGCTGCCAAGTAACCGTTAACCCGCGAAGCCAGGAGGTCATCTCTGTGTCATATTGACGATTCACCCCTTGAAATGAAAGCAAATCTTTTCTAGAACAAACTATCAATAAATTTGTCGAAAATTGGTTATAGTCATCTCTGCTGAATAAATCAAGTTCTTGATCCCATTCCGCGACCCGTCGCTTAGGATCTAGCCAGCTGGTGGAGAGCGCCTTTGTCGTCAAAAGAGCGGGTTTATCGCCAACAGAGCCGGAAGCGCTCAAAATCAAATTCTGAAATCTCCGTCCCAAATAATGACTTACATCGCTGAGCTGCTTTGAAGCTTCCGCCGTATCCATGTATGAAAAATCTGTATCTACATCTTGATTTTGTCCTCGCCCGAAATAAGCGTACGCTTGCTTTGGATCTTTGGCCAGAACCCATTGATAATCCGGATCCACCACATAGAAATTAGCGCTGACAGAAAGAGGGCCTATGCTCTCATCTTCTAAATTTATGCCAAGGGCGTTGCCACCAATCCGACCTAAATTCAAAACCGTTGTCAGTTCATCGTTCGTTTTACGATAAAGCTGCCAATTTGCCGCGCTGGTTGAACCGGCTAAAATCAGCTTCCCTTGTTTTAATCTTCCTTGCCAATTAAATTCTAAAGCATCCTTACTAAAAGCTAGGGCTGCGTTATCTCCATCATATTTTTGTACCCTTTGGGCGCCTTGATCATTCTCATTAATCGCGAATCCGGGATTGGCCACATATTTCCGGCCTAGATATAGGCCCCAGCGATCTGAACTCTGTAATAACCTGGTTCCTTCAATTGCTCCAACAATATATGATGCCCTGCCTTCTCTAGCACCAGTGAAAGACCCTACTTTGGGTCCTAATCCGCTGGCGCCAGTGGCTAACTGCCTAGCTTCCAGCGGTATAGTTTCAGTGTAAGAAACGTAATCATTCCCTTCAGTCTGAAAGGCATTAAGCAACAGGTTTAGCCTAGAAGAGGGTTTGCCCTCAATTTTTAACCCAAGATCAGGTTGTCCTGTCCAAAATGAAGTACGATTTGTCGCTCTAAAATTCCCCAGAAGTCCCTTAGGGATAAAGTTAGGGCTCTGACTGAGCGTAGCCTTAAATCTGTCGCCACCGGCCTTAAACAGCATCGTGCTGTCCCACTTTTCATTGTATAGACGAAAAGTACGCTTATTCCCTCCGGGATAATCATAGCCGGCAAAGCGAAGCCTCAAAGGCGCCACGAAATACAGAGTTCCTCCAGAACTTCCACCTTCAATTCTCAAATTGATTCTATTGCTCCAAATCGATGGCGAGCTGGAAAAAATCCGCTCCTCCCAAGGGTAAGCATTGTCTCTAGCGGGATCATATTTAGCAGCATCTAAAATAATTGAGCTGTCTAAGGAGCCATAATATCGAATCGGTATCCCTAAAGCATGATTGGCTTGGCAGAGAAAGCCAAAGATAATCAGCGCCAAGGATAGACGCGAATATTCCTTACCCATACTCGCTACCCCCTATTAAAAGCTATACCAATAACGCAAGACAACTAAATTTTGCGCCGTGGTTTCACTGCCTCGTGCAAGGTTTAAATTACGCCAGTCCTGCCAAGGCTTCCCCGCAATCTCAGGATCAAGCAAAGCTTCCTGCCGGCAATACTGACCTGGCAGCACATAGGGAGTTTCGGTGAATTCCCATAACGTTCCTTTGCCTACTGTTATGCTCCAGTTCCCAAATCCTGACCCGCCTGTGATGGCGGCATATACGTTTTCTTTATTCAGCGGGCGCCTGGTGTATCCAACTTTCAACTTACAATTGCCATCTCCCCAAGGCGAGATGAGCAATTCATTATGCCAGGTGCTTCTGAGATAGTTGCTGGGAAAGTGCTTTCCATTCGGTCCAGATACGCCCAACAAAAGCGTTTCATGGCGGATAAACTTAGTCCAAGGATAACTTACTTTTACCATGCCGACTACGCTGGTGCCTAACCCTGCGGCCAATGGCGTCGCGTTAGCGTGGCCTCTGAGGCAAGTGAATTCACTTGCCAGGTCGATGTTTACCTGGCCGCGGGCAGTATTCCAATTCAATGGCTTCTCTACAAAAAAGCTTAACCTTCCGACATTGTAAGGGAGATCAAATACGTGATCTGCTGTTTCAAACAACAAATCTTTTTCGTAAGTTCCTTGACGCAAATCCAGGTCGCTTTGGAGCACAGAACCCCCTTTGGTGATCCCTGTCACTTTCCAAGCAAAGCGATTCAGATAGCCTGCGTCCCTGTAGTGGCTTTCAGGTACCGTTGCATAATCCTGGAAACTCCGCAGGCGGTCATACTTCTCTACCCTAAACTCAGATGATAAGGTCTCGCTCAACGGTCTTAACCATTGAATTTGTATCTGGCGCAAGCGGTCCCAATCGGCGAGATAATCACGATCAAGAAGCCTAGTGGCGATAATATCTCCACTTTCTGGCAATAATGTGACTTTAGCGCCGACTTCTCTAAAATCCTTAATCCTGTCGTCGCCAGTTCGTGGATCATAATCCATTTCCCTTGGCTGGTCAATGCTGTTATGCTCTTGTCCGGTCAATTGCAGATTACCATATAAACCGCCGATTTGCCCTGGAATGGCTATCTCAGCCTCTGTCGAGCGCATCCCTAAATACGTCAACAAACGAGAAGGTACCTCTTGCTGGCTGTATCTGCCCATGGGATCTGGCAGTGCTCTGCAGAGAAGCGTGGTTTCCGGGTCATCAACTACCCGGTTAAACCAACCGTAAGCATAATTTTCATCTCGAGCGGCCACAGCCTGAAAGCCAGGCTCAATCGCTCGATAAAGAAAATTAAGCGATGCAGGACCAAGAGCCAAATCTCTCACAGATATTTGGCCAGCGCCGCCGCTTGTCTTGCCAATTGCCTCCCACTGCGATGTCGAACCGCTAGTCCCTGCGTAATGGCTCCAATCGCCTTGGCTTTCCAAGAAACTTGCGCTGATTTCAACTCCGGAAGCAAGCGTTCTTTTTAGATTTAAACCATAGTTTTCTTTCTCAATTCGCAGGCCTTCCTTTGAAACGGATTCCTGATCTGTGGCTGTGGAGTAGAACTGCGGGTTATCAACTTGTTTTTTGCCGAAATTGACCGCTACTTGCCAACCGGCCAGGGGCTCCTGAATTTCAAAAAAGGTATAGTCAGCCATCTCACCGCGATAAGGATATGAGCCGATTTTTTCCCCTGGCGCCACTTCATAATCTGCTACTGTCTGAGGTAATAATTCTCTTACCGGCAAATAGGCAACGGGCTGATCCCAAATTTTGTAAGCCGCCAGCTTAGTCTTCCCCCAGGCTCCATGCAGTTTGGTCGTTAGTAAAGGTTGATCTGAGTTGAGAGCAGAAAAGGCGCCTAAGCCATCGTCAAAGCTAAAGAAAGCATAATCCGGATCGTCCCCAACTTTGCGATTGGCTAGTCCCGCGACTAATGGATTACCTTTGGCAACAAAGTAGTAGTTACTACCGAAAAACTGTCGCCAATTATCAGGGCTCACCTCGCTGCCCGTAAGGTATTGACCCAGATTATTACCTATCTGGAGGGTGCTAAGGTTCAACAAGAAAGGAAAATACGCCCTAATTTGTTCTGTAGAATCGTCGCTTTTCATTATGAGCCCGAGCTTGGTGGAAGCGGGAAAATAAACGTCGGGATTGGCGATAATTGAACCTATAGAACTTTTTTCAAAAGTAATATCAGTTGCCAATGTCCCTTCCAAAACTAGTTTTGCCATAATTTGTTGAGCGGGTAAAATGAAAAGCGCTAACAAAAAAATCACGAGCAATTTAAATTTCATTTCTTCCCACCTCTCTCTATAACTGCCAGCTAGTGCTCAGATAATGCGTAGCTCCAATGCTGTGAATCCTATATGCATAATCAAACTCCAAAGAACCAACCTTGGCACCTAAGCCCGCAATTAAGGCAGCCGGTTCGTTTAGTCGCATTTGGCTTCTTCCCACTCTCAAGCTAAACCCCGGACGAAAGACAAATTCCAAGCCTCCGCCTAAACTCAACCCCCTAGCATTGCTTTCAGGAGGACTGTAAGAGATTAATTGAACTTGAGCGCGAATGCCATTTCCTTTCCACGCCAAGCCGGCCTGCCACTGGGGCTTTACCTCCATTTCCCCGGAGAGTCTCTGGTTTTTCCTCACAATACCTATTTGCCAATTACCACTGCGGGAGACAAGGGCGAGATCTGCCAGCAAAACTTTGCTCAAAAGTCTCTCTCCATCAAACTCTGTTGCCATCGCGACCTGTTTTAATATTCCGCCCACAGCTAAATTTGGCCGGACGGCTAACCCCGCGGAAAAACCAAACCAAGTTGTTTGCCATGGGTTATCGATCAGCTGGCCTAGCTGTTGTTCCTGCAAACTAATACCATCGCGGATGTAAAAACCGCCGAGATGATAAGAACTCATGCCGGGCAGAACAAACCCAATTTGCTGTTCTTGCCAATTGCTTAACCCAAACTTATGATCCTGACTGAACATTAGCCCTGCAGCATCCATATTGAAAGCGAGATCTGCCGGATTCCAATAAACGCTGCTCAGATCGCCTCCTCCAGCTGCAAGCCCACCAAGAGTTAATCCCCGCGCGCCGAATCCCGACTCTCCCAAATATGCCTCCCTGCCAGCAGCAGGGGAGCGCAGAAAGCAGACCAGAAACAGACAGCTTAATAGCCAGCAGAATGAGCGACTTCTCATCTGGGATCCTCCTTTCAAATTACCAAATGCCGAGAACCTGATTGTGAAAGGCCGTTCGGTGATTATTAACAGCATAAAGCTGAATAATGTATAATCCTCGCGGTAAGGTCCTGCCGTTTATTTTCCCGTCCCAAGGTATCCCATTGTCCCCGGGCAGATATTCAACTTTATCCACCAAAGTGCCCACAAGACGGCCATTTTGCTCAAAAACCTTCAGCGTAATTATGGCCGGCTCCAACAAATAAAATTTCAGCATAGTCTGTCCACGCGCGCCTGAGGACAGGCGGCTAAGCGGATTTGTGGTTAACGCCACTTCCGTCAAGAAAGTGCCTGCAGGATCTGCGAGCGAGCCCAAAAGACCATAGATGGAAAACCGATCAATTTCAAAGCTCACAGTTCGCGTTTGTTCATCCACAATCCCGCCTACAGGCAGCCACTCGTGCCGCGTAGAATCCCAACGGAAAATTCTCAGGCTGTGAGCCGGTACAAGCTTATCGCCTATAGTTTCAACCAATCCATCTTGAGCAACATAAGGAATGGCAATCGTCAGCGGTCTAGCCAGCTTCTCGCCCTGCGCGATCCCGCTTGCAGCTAATTCGTAGACTGCTCCTGTCAAAGCCAAGCGGGGATTATAAGTCCGCTTTGCCAAAGCTTGCTTTTCCTGATTATGAACATTACCGACCTCTAAGAACGAGCCTGGAGGGATTTCTCCTGTTGGCACTTCGATTGCTAAGGTAACGGTACCACCGTCTGACTTGGGTAGCTCAAATAAATAAGATGTTTTCCCAGATTCCAGCTGTTGCGAACTAGTTGCCACTTCGGTCAAGAAAGAAATTGACTCGGCAACGAGCTCATTACCATCGAGATCCACAACGTTTTCAAACGTCACTTGATAAAGTGCGTCGCAAGTGAATATTTCCTGAGGAGTAAATTGCAAAGCCACATTATTTAAACCTGGAATAAAGGCAGTGCTACCGACAACAGTTACACCGCTTTGTGCTGTCACAATGATCTTTGGGGCAGGCTCAGCGCGTAATTGCTTGTTAAAATAAACTTTGATTGCTGAATCAACTTTTACGTCTCCTTTGAGCGTCTTCTCGCTTTCAAGCTTAATCACCCGGGCAGATGAACTGGCCGTCTGTGTGCTGAATATCCAGCTGACTGGAAGCATTTGTAAGTTGGCATAGTCCACGGCGCCGCTTACCGTGACATTATAAGTAGCGTTCTGCTGAAGCTCGGACAGAACGTATACCGCCGTGAAGGAATCGTGATCATATGATAAAAATTGGCTCTTCTCAGCAGACAGTTCGACCCCGTTTCTATCTACGATCGTAACTTTTAAGCCCAGGGGCTTTCCGGCAGCATCGGTTTTGAGATCTTCACTGAACTCGACTGATAAAGCAGTATCGCTCCCGATATCAATGGACCATGGTTTAGGTTCCACAGCTAAAACGCCATTTCTGACTTTCACTTCAGGTCTTGTGGTATCTATGCTCGTAAACTGCCAGCTGAATCTTTTCATAGGTTCACCATTGGCGTCTTTGACGCCTTCAATTATCACCGTATACAAAACGTTTACCTTTAACCTAGGTAGCCGCCAGGTTAAAACATTGCCACTGCTGATTGCATTACCGTTGTCATATGCGTCGGAGATCTCTCCTGCTTCAGACCGCAGGGTTATGACCGCGACAGCATCGGGAAAAATCTCTTTATTAAATCTGATTACTACTGGTGCCGTTGTTTCGGCCGCCTCATCGTTCGCTGCCGGCGATACGTTCGTCACGTAGAGGCCGATCTCCTCAGGCTGAAAGCCCAGCCGCACTGTTTTTGTGGCAACATCGTTTAAGACGGAAGCGATTACTTCGACACTATCGATCTTATTGGCAGTACTGATATAAAAGATGGCAAGCCCTGAGCTATCCGTTCTGGCGGAAAGCGGTTCAATATCTCCGGGATTCAACAGTGCCGAATTATCACCGCTTATCTTTTCTTCAAGCCGAACTAGCCGGTTTCCCTGCCCCAAATTAATGGAAAGCTTCCATCTGCTAATGCCATCTGCGGGAATTTTTCCGGCTGGTACATCCTCTTCCGCCAAGCCAACGGCCAGCTGCCTTTCCGGCTCGTCATGAGAAATAGCCACTTTTGCTGTAAATTGAACCGACTTTGTGAGGATTGTCTCTGCGCCGCTGGCAAAATCAGGGGCGATTGTGGCTGTGAGCGTTTCCGAGAGAGGCATGGCGCTTGCCTCAGCCAAAATCTCGAAGACAGCTTCCCCGCTTTGAGCATCTGGATTCTCAGCAGTTGGCCCTGTGAGTAAAGTTGCAGACCCAATAACCTGGATCCCTTCTGAACTGGCTAAAGTCACAGAACGTCCATTAATCGGTTGCGCGGCATGATCTTTCACCACAACCTTAACTGTTCTGATGCTTTCGCCATCAGCGCTAAACGGCTCGTCGGAAAACTCAATTTTGCTGTTTGTCTCCGAAGTAGCCTGTAAGAATTCAATATTTACTGTTTGGTTTACCGCAACCAAGTTGGAAACTATATCAATGCTTGCTCCTAGAGTTGCGGTGCCGCTGTGCGTAGAAGCTAAAGCGAAGACTGCAACGCCGTTGAGATCAGTCGTGGCTTCGCGCTCTTGAAACGGCAATGTCCCTGCGAGCTTGTTAATTGCCACGCATTCGCCGGGGAGAGGATTATCATCTTTATCTTTCACCGTTACTTCTAACATAATATTACTTTGACCGTCTGCTAAAGCTCGCGCGGCGCTTGCAGTGACATCAGAAAGCTGGCTGTCCGGCACCGCCCTGAAGAACTGGACTTCTGTCAGAGGCATGTTTTGCCCGGAGTGCAAATTACGAATGGTGATTTGCACATAGCGAACGGATTTATTTTGTAGCGGTATTTCCAACTCAAATGAACGTTCGGGAACATCAAGTGGCAGCTTCTGTCCGAACCACTGAATTGCAGGTTCGGTAATGTAGTCTCCACCTTCCGAACGGTAAGCTACTGTTACTTCCTTAATCCCCCACCATTCATTGGGCATCGTGCTTATCAATTTGATCTTTTCAAGTGGCTGATTTCTTAAGAAGTCAAATGTTATGGTACTAAATCGGATTTGCATTGAACTGGGCCAGGTAGCTCTAGACCCTACCGGATCTGCCGGCGTGGCGTCTGTCAGAATGCCTTGACCAAATAAATGCGGGCCGCTGCCTTCTTCAGCAGGAGATGTTGTATATGAATACCGACCGGTTTTTATTATGGGATCAAACCCCTCATAAAACTGGACCTCTGTCAAAGGCATATTTTGTCCGGAATGCAAATTACGTACTGTGATTTCAACATAACGAGCCACTTTGTTGTCCATGGGAATCGTCAGCTCAAAACGGCGATCTGGGACCTGCAGAGGCACGCTTGTACCATACCAATTAATGCTCTCTATGGCTTGATCTGAACCATCAGCGGAGCGGTATTTTACTGTTACATATCTGACTCCCCACCATTCATTGTCGCACTTACTAACTAATTTAATATCTTTTAGCGGATAATCCTTTTGTAAATCAAATGTAATTGCTGACTCGCGGATATTCATTGTCTTAGGCCATTTTGCCGTCCCGCCGTCAGGATCATCAGGCGTGCCGTCAGTTAATAAACCGGCACCGTAAGGATGCGGTCCTATGCTTTCATTATCGGGAGCTAAGCCGTACTGATAGGTGGCGCCAGTAATGGCGCTAGCTTGCGCTAAAGCGAAGCCTACCAGCAGGCAGCAGTTGAGAATGAAAAACTCTAAGCTCCGTCGTGTTATTTTATTCATTCTGTTCCCTCCTCAGAAATGGCGCCTTTTATTTTTGAAAACGGGTTGCCGCTCGCGGCAACCCTAGACGACTAATTTGCAGACAGGCCCAGTTCTTCCTTTGTCACTGGACTTTTCTCCCCAGCGTGGATTTGAAAAAGAGCGTTATTTGTCTCAATTACGTTTGTCAACATCTGCTTATAAGGTTGATCCGCTTGATTCAACAGACCAAAGTTACAATTCTCTCCACCGGGAAGATTACGTTTTGTAACCGCCTGATCGTAGTATAAAAAGTAGCCAAATCCGACAAAATACGGGCTAGAAGCTAAATTTTCCACCACATAACGGTAATACAATCCTCGTTCTTTTTCTGAATTCACAGGAGCGTGAATGGCTGTTAAGCCCCGAGCGGCGACTGAGAATGAAAATTCTAATAGGAGAATGGGCTTCCCATATTGTTCATAGGTTTTAATCCAGGCTGGAGACGTTGTATAGGAATCAAAGCTTATCGCATCTAACGCCTTAAGCCCGCCTGTCTCCCACTCTAGCGAGCTATGCCAGCCAACGGTCAGCGAAGACCCCAACAGCAAATGATTTGGATCATAGTGCCTTATAATCTTCGAGGCAACACAGTAATACTGTTCTGAAGCATAACGAATAAAGTCGCTGATATCAGAAGCTGGCACAGCTTCTATATCAATGGGAGTAGCCACTAACTCTTCGAAGGAAGTAACTTGGACTCCCCAGGCAATGATAATGTCCATAATGCTGCG
>DIPB01000197.1:20365-23071 GCA_002426275.1 Firmicutes bacterium UBA5499 | reverse complement strand
TGTCCATAATGCTGCCGTAGCGTTTTTTAATGAATTCAACAAAAGCTTTTTTAGCCGCTAATTCTCCACCTTGACGCAAAACCTCCTGGACAATCTCGCGATCCCACCCTTTTTCACTCTGAAAGGTGTGCCCTAAAACCCAAGGATCATCTTTCAATGCCAAGAGCGTCCCTTTAACCCCGTCCTCGACAGCTTTAGGAAAGCCTGGATCGAATGGATCAACAGCCCATTTAATCATCTTGGGATCTTTAGGATTGAGCACCGTGATATAGGGGAATTCCACTGCAGCTTCCCGCGTCCACTTACTATGGGCATTAAAACCCCAAGCGAGCATCCGTTTATAAGTAATATCCGTCCATTTTTCGCGCCATGAAACGCCGTATTTGCGTTTTAAGTTTGCCACTACGAAATTAAGCATGGTTCCAGAGGAAACGTATGCTTGGGAAAAAAGCTCACGATCCGGCAATTCCTTAAAAACGCCCCGCCTTGTTCCGTCCAGGTTATAAACGGGAGTGGCATATCCCCATTCGTTGATATGAGCCACCGCATCGATTCCTTTGGCTAAAAACCGATTGCCCTCAGGAGTAATAAACCACCATCTGCCATCTATTTCTTCCAAATAAAAGAAACCTGTTGCCGGATATGTCTTCTCTCCTTTAATTCCTCCATAGATATCGCACTTATCCAGATCGAGCTTAACATCTTTTAAGAGTTCTGCCTCTGCTTGCCCGTCTGTAACCAACTGTTCATCGCTGGCGATCTTCCCCGGCCAATCCTCATAGAGGTATTGGCCGTAGCGATCTACCAACAGAAAATCTCTTTTCATTTCCAGCAATAATTCTTCCGCACTTACCGGCTCTAAAGGCGACACATTAGCGTTAGCGACATAGATCTCTACTTCTGTGAGGGGTGTATTTGCCCACCAATTGCTTGAAATATCCAATTTAACGAAACGGGCATATTTATTTTCATTTTTGATCGGAAAAATCAGTTCAAAATTGCGTTCCGGCGTTTTCAAGGGGACGCTTGCCCCATACCAAGCGGCGTTACCCGCCACAAAATAGACATCGCTCGCTTGAGGCCGATAGCCTAAAGAAACGGATTTAATTCCCCAATATTCATTGGGCGCATTTGAAACCACCCGGATTTTCTCCAAAGGATACTCGCCCATCAGATCAAATACCACTGTGATCGTCCCTGGTTTGCTGCTGTCGGCATTCCATTTGGCTGTATTGCCGGTCATTCCGTCTGTGAGATAACCTACGTCGAAAGAAATGGGGCCTGCTCCCTCATTACCGGGAGCTGCGCTGTAGATATATTGGCCGGTTTCAAGCACCGTACTGCTTTGCGCAGGCGCTGCAACAGCAGCGTCTTTACTGAAAAAACTCACTTGGGATAATGGCATATTTTGTCCATAATGCAAATTGCGAATGGTCACTTTTACATACCTAGCTGTGATCTCCAACGGAATTTTTAATTCAAACAGACGTTGACTGATCTGTAGAGGCAGCTGTGTTCCATACCAGTCATAACTTCCCTGCTCAAAAAAACTGTTCCCATCCGTGCTATAGCTGACAATTACTTTTCTTATCCCCCAGTATTCATTTGGACACCGGCTTTCTAAAATAACAGATTCAAGCTCATTGCTCCTCAACAGATCAAAAGTAATTGTCACCTCACGAAGATTAAGCGAAAAGGGCCAACGTGCGGTATCACCTGCTAGATCCGCTTCAGTCCCATCCGTAAGGATACCGGCCGCAAAAGAAATGGGGCCGGCCACCTCATTAACCGGCGCCACATTATATTGATATGTCCCCTGCTTAATCAGCGTTTGGGCTGAGAGCCCAGTGCAGGATAGAGCTAAACAGAAGAGAAGCAAACCGAACTTCCAATGGCGACGACACATTCTCTCACCCCCATGTTTCTACATCAAAAATCTACAAAGAGCAACGTCTCACTTTGCCACAGGAGATCATTGCTTGTTGAGAAACCGGGTTTCAAAGTCTTGGGCCGCTTTCTTCATTAGTCGAGCGGGATCAGCCGTTCGTTCGGTTAAAACTGATTCAACAGCTGGTCCGAGATATTCGGAATACAGCTGCTGACAAAACATAGGCGGTTCGGTTCTCATATACTTAACGGCTTCTTGCCAGATATCTCCGAAGCTAATGAAGACATCGCTGTACTCCTTTGCTGCTGCTTGAGCTCGCCCAGCAATATCGCCGTTAAAAATAGGAAGCACGGAAAGCATTCCAACCTGTCCCCTCTTGCGCAGATCTTCACCTTTTTCGCTTATTCTCTCTTTGGATAGCTCATCAAGCAGTGACCACATAATCCATTTAAATGCCGCCTGCTGCACCTCTGGTTTGCTATTAGGATTAATGATACTGTAATTTGCTCCCATTTGATTTGCACGACCAGCCGGCCCGGCAGGGAGCAACGCCATACCGATGTCCTCCAATTTCATCCCGTACTGATTTACTAAAATTGGAATTTGATCTTGGGCTGCATAAATGATCCCAATTTGTCCAGCTGCAAATCTCGGTAGCAAGTCCTGTCTGGTGGCCAATAGATTAGTTTGAAAGACATCGTGTTTCCAACGTAAATCTTTAATGAATTCTAATCCCCTGATCGCTTCTGGCTCATCGAAAACAGCCTTCCAACGTCCATTTTCTTCTTTCTCAAAATCGCCCCCAGCTTGCCAGACGA
>DIPB01000197.1:14124-20301 GCA_002426275.1 Firmicutes bacterium UBA5499 | reverse complement strand
CAGACGAAATTCAGAAGTCCCCAGCCAGCTTCTGCATCTTTGCCTAAAACGCCGAAGCCTGCCACTCCTTTTTTCCTATTAGTAATCTTCTTCGCCGCTGCCGTTAGCTCATGCCAATTCGTTGGCGGCTCGACAATTCCAGCTTCCCTGAACAGTTTCTTATTATAGATCATGCCAATGATATAACCATTGCGAGCGATTGCATAAAAGCGCTCCCCGCGACGGAAAGGTTCCAACATTTCCCGGTTTAACTGAGCGCTGTATTTCCATTGATTTATCATCTCAGAGAGATCTAACGCATAGCCGCGATCCGCCATATACCCTTCAGTTGCAAAAAGGTTAATTACGTCTTCAGCCGTACCTCCAATCATGCTTGTGGTAAAAGAATCTGGGGAATAGCCACGATCTGTCCAGCGGATTTCGATTTCCGGATACTCCTTATTGAAACGGACAATTTTTTCCTTCGTTCGCTTTACTTCAATTGTATCCGTCTCTTTAGGGCCGCCACTTATGACAACAGTAACTTTCCCCTTTCCGCTCGAGGCCTCTTCTTTCCGTTTACCCTTGTTATTTATGGATGGTATGGTCAGGAGCAACAAAAAGGCGACTGCCAAAGCAAACCAATAAACGCGCTTATCAATTTTTTTCATCACTCTGAGCTCCTTTTCTTAATTTTGATTTCGGGCTACCTTCTTCAGACCAAAAAATCAAAAACAATTTCCTTTATTCTTATCCCCCTCCCAAGCTAAGTATTTGCAAAACAAATTAGCTGAAAATCTTCAGCTATATTAAAAGGAAAACAATAACATCTTATCTTCTAGAATGAGCTCCACACAAGATAAACTTTTTCCCCAGCTAACAGCGCCATCAAAGCGGCCACACTTGCTCTTCAGTTTCTGGGAAAGTCTGTACTTCTACGTACTATCAATTCTACATTGCTGATGATCTGCGATGGGGGAAGCGCCTCTCCTCGAATCCGGCGATGCAAAGCTGCAAAAGCCAATCGTGCCATCTGTTCTCGAGCAACACGAACAGTTGAAAGCGGCGGGGCTGTAATCGACGCTGCGGCATCGTCATCAAAACCTAACACAGAGATATCTTGGGGAACCTTTAGCCCTTGTTCAAGAAAGAAGTTAATTGCACTGCGCGCCATGGGATCATTGCAGGCAAAGATAGCGGTCGGCGGTTTGGGAGAAGAAATCAACTTCCGCAATTCTTCTGGCCCTATTTTATTGGAAGTCGCTTTTACCAAGTAATTAGGGTTGACCGTAATCCCACGTTCGTCTAAAGCAAGCCGAAAGCCCGTGAAACGTTGCTTAAAACTCAGTCCTTCACTGATAGTGCAAGCAATGTCTCTATGCCCCAGCTGGATAAGATATTCCACCGCCTTTTTCGCTCCCCAGATGTTATCCGTCAGCACATTGTCTATTTCGTTAATCTCCTGCTGCACATCCAATCCCACCATGGGGATGCCGGTGTTCAACAAACGCGTTATTAACTCAATGTCTATTCTGCCCACCAAAATTAAGCCGTCCGTTTTTTTATCCGCAATGAGGGCAAAGAGCATTTTCTCCTGCACCGCATTGCCGGCGTAATTGAAAGTGAGCTGATAGCCTTTATTGGCAGCCTCTTTCTGAATTGTACTTAAAATCAGTGGATAAAAAAAACTCACATCCGAATTGAAATCAATATCCGAACTAGCCACAAAGCAGATGTTCCTGGCAGCCTGTTCCTCGCTTTTACGATATCTTTTTCGTTTTCCGTTGTAACCGTATTTGTGGGCCATCAGCAAAATGGTTTCCTTCATCTCGGGATTGACTCCTTCCTTAGAGTTCAGAGCCCGGGAAACCGTCGATTTATCCACATTCAACATTTTTGCAATCTGCGATTGTGTTATTGCCATTGCTATCACCCCGCAATTCAATGGAACGATACAGCAAATTGTAACGCAACTTTTTTCATTTATTTTACATCTTTTATAGCAACATTATAATTCCCTTACCAAGTATTGTCAAGGATTATTTTTCACACATCGCCAATAAATATCTATTCTAACAGTAATTTTCCGGATTTATCAACTTCTGTTCTCTACATTTAGGCTTAGTATCTTCTTCAACTTAATAAATTTTATCATGATAATAATGCGCAACTTTTACGCAACAAAATGCCTAAAAAAAGATCCAAGGCGCTACGCCTTGGATCTCAAATACCGGAAATTTAGTCCAATCTAAACAACCTCGCGCTATCCGGCGCGACTTTCATCCCCTTGAATGCCACGCTCTGGCCGGCCGCCAAATCAAAACCTTTTTCCGCGGGAAGCTCGCTTCGGAGCGTCACAGTCTCTCCGGAGAAATTCGCCAAAAGCAGATATGTCCTCCCGTCTCTTCCCGCGATCCGCACGGCTTTAAAGAGAGGATTTTCAAATGTGATCCGCGCGCTGCCGCTTCGCGCGCGGCTTTGAGTCTCTTGGTGATTCGCGCCTGTCTGCAGCAGGACAGCCAAATCGTAGATCTCCTGACCAGGATCCAGAGATTGAAGTCCTAATTCCACCGGATAGCAGATCTCGTCGGCGAACAGCTGGCCGCCGGTATTGGAATTATCCACATTGACGAAATCTGGATGCGGCGCCAGGCCAATCTGCCTTCTGCCGGGCCTGTAAATGAAAAAAGAGGAAACGCCGTAGAGTCCGATCAGAGCCAACTTGTCTTCAATATTAAGCCAGCTGCTTTCGAGGTTCAATACCTCCTTAGCGCTGCCGAACCCTCGCAGCTCCAGCTTCCCTTGCCGGGCAAAATAGGTGCGCCTGTTCCCATTGTAGATGTCATTGGGGATTTGCAGAAACACTCCCTTGCAAGATGAGACATAAACTCTGGCGTCCGGCACAACAGCCCTTTGCAGAACGATGACCGTGGCATCATCAGGCAGCGCGGCAAAGACCAGCTGCCCTTTGGCTACGCTGGTTCCAGCCTGGCGCTCGGCGCTCATCCGCAGAGACTGAAACTCGGTCCTGCCCCAGGTCAGGAAACCGCCAGGGAACGATTTTTCCCGGTGGCAGACAACATCCTGCTGATTGAGGGCGCCCAGGCCCAAGATTTCGCCTGTCAGATTATAGCGCCACTCTGCAAAGTCGCTGTCCTGGGTCGGCAGACACAGACCCTGAGGCGGCTGGGCCGCCTCCCAGACAAAGGAAACGATTCTTTCTTTCCCTCTCTCAAGACAGGCGCCGTGATAATCATCGGACCAGGAAAAAACGTGCGGACTTGGCTGCTTCTCTTCTGAGGGCAGTGAAAAGACTCTGCGCCAATAGGCGCCCATGGAGATAGTGGCAGCACGATCCGATTCCAGCCTGGTATAATAAAGGGGAGAAGTTAGGCTCATTTCCGTTACCCGCTGAGAGAGAAAACTGCCGTCGCCATTGGCCTGCAGTTCCCGCTGGATCTGAGCCAGCCAGCTGGCTTCAAAGGAAACGGCTGCCGGGTCATGCTTCAGATCCGCCAGCAAAAGCCAAGCCGGAATCGCGTAATCTTGGCAATAGCAATAGCGGGCCCTGGTATCGCCGCCGATGCGCAGGAGCCTGCCGTCGGGGAAAGTGCAGTTCTTCACAAGCTCCCAGAGCTCCTCCAAATGATGATAGAGAGCCTGAGGCGGCTTGAGCCCTCTTTTTTTGTAGAAAAAGTGCAGCATGGCAGCATTGGAAAGGCAAATCACCATGTAGCCGACATTGAGGTAGCCGTGGTGATTGAGGGCAAAAGAAGGAAAGAAATTAGCCCCCAGGAATCTCTCAGCCACAGGCTTCCCGTCCACAATATTCTGTGAAAATTCATCGTCCGGTACGGAGATGGCGTTAAGCAAAAAGCGCAGTCCCTTTTCCACGTACCGTTCTTTACGCGACGCATCAGGATACATGGCTGCAGTGCGCAGAAGGGTGGAGCCGTTCCAGAGGTTGCTTTCCGGCCTATTGATTCCTTCGCAGTTGTACAGACCAGCTTCGATCTTGTAATGATCCAGCAGCCAATCGCACTCCGAGAGCAGCACCTTCCGCAATTGCTCCCGATCTTGGGGCGTCAGGTAACTTTCGATGGCGTCCACGCCGTGCATCATCCGCTCGATCCCCAAGGTGCTGATCCAGGTGTGGCCCCATTTGGTCCCGTCCATGCAGTGATAGCTGCCCTCAATGTGACTTTCCAAGGAAAAGCGGAGAATTCTCAGCGCATAATCCTGCACCCGCTTCTGAGAAATACCCGCCCGCTTCTCGGAGAAATCCGGATCCGCGGCTAAAACAGCCAGGGCGGCGAAGCCTTTTTGATTGGTCTGCGCTCCCCAGTTATTATAGCCCGTACCATAACACGCAAGTTCAGGCCGCTGGGGAACGGTGTAGATATATTTTTCCTGTGATTTAGCCCATGGTTCCAGACAACGTAAATATGCCTCATGACTGATCTTCACGTTCAGCTTCCTTTCTACGCTTTTTCTTTTTCATAGTTGCCAAAAGTCGGTTTTGGTCCTCCACTGGGCGCCGCCCAGCAGACGGCGTTGCTGATTATCCTCTGGACGATGGGATCGTAATAGGTGGGGAAACTCTCATGGCCGGGCTGAAAATAAAAGATTTTTCCCAGTCCCCGGGTGAAGGTGCAGCCGCTGCGAAAGACTTCGCCCCCGGGAAACCAGCTAAGAAAGAGCACTTCGTCCGGAGCTGGAATAGCAAACGGCTCACCGTACATCTCTTCATGGGGCAACTCAAAGGATTCCGGCACCCCGCGGCAGATGGGATGACTTGGCTCTACCGCCCAGATCCGCTCTCGTTCTCCTGATTCCCGCCATTTCAGGCCGCAGCTGGCACCCAGAAGCCGCCTGAATACCTTCGCCTTTTGGCTGGAATGCAAAGCAATGAAGCCCATCCCGGAGAGCACGCGCCTCTCGATCCGCTCTGCCACCACATCGCTCACCAGATGGTGAGCGATGTGAGACCACCAGAGCAAAACGTCCGTCTGGGCCAAAATCTCCTCTGAAAGCCCATGCTCCGGCTGCTCCAACGAAGCAAGCCGCACGCTGAAACCGTCTTCTACTAAGAACCCGGCCAGGGCGGCGTGGATGCCGTCAGGATAAACAGCCCTGACTTCTTTGTCCCGCCGCTCATGGATGAATTCATTCCAAACAGTGACCCGCAAAGCCACAAAAAAGCCTCCCTTTATGCTAAAGCATGATCGGACTCGACATTTTGTCCGGACCACATTTTCTTCTGCGTCCAGTCTCTAGGCTCTCCCCGCCAAAATTCATCTTCGGGAGAAAGTCCTAGCGGAAGAAATACCGTCGTGCACAGGTACAGGCTTCCTGTGCTGATATAGTCCTCCGCCACATTGGGCTGACTTCCGCAAAAGCCGATTTTCAGCCAGCCTTCCTCATCAAAGTTGCCCGCAACCGCAAGCGTCCTTTTGATCACCGCGGTCAAGGCACACCTCACCTGCGAGGGATACACGCCGGGCGCCAGATTATGCTGCAGTGCCATCTGAGCCAAATGCTGAAAGGCACCGAATCTGTAAGCAAGAGATCTGCCGATTGGCGGGAAAGTTCCATCAGGAGCTATGAGTCTCTCCTGAACTTCACCATATCTTCGTGCCCTGGCTAAGATCGCGGGCTTCAAGGCTTCCCATTCAGGAGCTTCATGTCCGACAGTCAAAACAAGATCTACCAGCAGTGGCTGGATCACAAAACTGTTGTAATAATCCCAGTGAAATTCCGGTCCGTCGCCATAGACGCCGTCTCCCTTATACCATTGCTCATGCTGCCTGATCGCATAGTCCACCCGCATCCGGTCCCAAGCTTCCCCAGCTTTGTATAACAGCGTTTCAATCATGGCGCTGAAGAGCAGCCAGTTGCAAAAAGCAGGTTTCCTGTCCCTGGTTGCTTTCAGCTCTCTGATTACATTGCTCTTAACATGATCGTCCAGCTTATGCCACAGCTCGTTTGGCGCCCTGAGGATTGCCTGGCAGAAGAAAGCTGCATCAACAAGGGGCTGCTGACCGGATCTGAAGTTTACATAGTCCGGTGAATTGGGATCGGTGGCTGACGCTATGGCGGCTCTTGCCAGCTCGCAATACCGCTCTCTTTTCTGATCCTCTTCTTGATCCGGAGCGCGGCATCCCAGCCAAGGGGCAAGACCTGCCAGCGACCTTCCCA
>DIPB01000197.1:12200-14041 GCA_002426275.1 Firmicutes bacterium UBA5499 | reverse complement strand
ACCTTCCCAGAGCTTCCAGATGAACATATTCGCTCCTGTCGGCGCCGAAGCCATTACCTGTTTCTATCGGCATAGCCGCTTTGAAGTTGCCTGCCGCAAAACCCTTCAAGACAGGCCGTACGATCTTTGTCAGCGTCTCTACCCAGTATTTTCTGTCATCTGCAGCGATCATGATCATCCTCGCTGAAATCCGGGACAGCCAGAGCCAGGATGGATTCCCCGGCGACCACCCCCGGCCCTTCCGCCCAAAGCTCAGCCATGCTACCGGCATGGCTGTTCGCCTGCAGCTGTAATGTTTCTTCGCCGGTCTGCCACCTTATAGCCAGCTGGGGAGAGCTTTGGAGCTGAACCGGCTCAAGCCGCCCTTGGCCTGCCTGATGCAGTTGCAGGGCAAAGACAGCGTAGGCGCAGAGAGCTCTGAAATTCAGCTTTCTCGCCTCTCCCCGGTAGAAGACCAGATCCAGCCACGCGTGCTGCTGATCCTTGCCAGTTTCTAGGCTTACGGGCAGCTCGCCAAACCGGGCCTGGGCGATCCCAAGCTCCAGCTCCACCTCTCCCAGCTGGAAGGCGGCAAACTCGCCTGCCTTTACTGTCTGTGGCAGCTTGATCCCGGGATCAGAAAACTCGAAGCGCAGCCTGAAATCCCGCGCCGTAATTGTCCCTTGCCGCACCATGTCCAAATTGGGGTGAGCATCGCCGCCGTCTGTGGCGAAATTAACAACGCCAAGCACGCTGCCCCCGCTCTGCACGCTATGGAGCACAGCGGAGCAGTAATCGTAACCGTCGTGCAGCGCGCGCAGCTGCAGATAAGCCGGCCCCTGGGAACCTTGCCAGTGCGCCACAAGACCCCGGGTCTGATTCCAGAGCGTAGCTTTGGCGAAAGTCCCTAGAGCGAATTTCTCCTCCAGACACGTGGTGGCCACTTGCCTCTCCTGCCTGCTGACCAGCACCCTTTCCGTGCGCGGTGCGCCCAGAGCCTGAAAATAAGTCACCAGCTCTCTGGGACAGCTCCAATCCACCCTGGGGCAAGACAAATCCAGCGTCGGCTCTTCGACAAAAGGAATCCCAGTGGCCAGCTGCAGCCGAGAACAGAATCCCGCGCTTTGGATGTTGCCGTAAGCGCGGCTGTACGGTCCGGCCCATTGCTGTGTGGGCGCATGGAAGTGTTTGGCCACAATGAGCCACGCTAGCTTGTAAAGGCTTTCTATGCGTCTGCGGCTGGCCTGATCCCGGACGTAATTGCGCAGGCGCGCCAACTCGTCCAGCGCCACCATGGTATAGGTGGGGCTGTTATATTCCGCGAAGGAACCGGCAGCTTGAGTCTGCTGCCAGACGCGTGCAAGACACTTCCGGCCATAATTGAAATAACGCTTCTCGCCGAAGAATTCTCCGGCCACTAAAGTTACAAAAGAGCCCATCAGCGCGATATTGGTATAATTGGGGGAAACATCGCGCCTGAGGATAGAATCGGCAGCGCGAAAAATGGAGCCTTGGATCTTCTCCAGCTTCTCGGGCGAAAGAACTCCCGCATGCTCCAAGAAAATCGCCAAGAGCTCCTGGCCGCAGAAATCTGCCCAGTTCCAATCGGGAGGGGACATTTTCTCCAAAGGTTCTTCGTAAAACCAAGACCACAATCCGTACGTATCGTGCTCGGTGTCAGCATCCTGCAGGGAAATCACCTTGCCGATTACGCTCTCCGCCCGGCTCACGTCTCCATGATCCAACAGCGCCAAAGCATAGACTAAGGAATCCCGCGTGGGATGGACAAAACCTTCTTTGAGGGTCGTGTGATATCCAGGCGAGGAAAACGGCTTGCGGGTCATTTGTACGGCCGGGGCGTA
>DIPB01000197.1:7882-12080 GCA_002426275.1 Firmicutes bacterium UBA5499 | reverse complement strand
GGATCATTTGTACGGCCGGGTCGTAATCCTGATCCCACCTGGATAAAGCTCGCAAAAAGGCTTGTTGATATTTTGCCGGCATCTCGCTGTCAACTCCTTATAACGGTTCAACCTTCAAACTGCAGCTTCCGGTGTCTTTAACTTCTCCTGCCAGCTGCAGCCGATAGATTTTCTCTCCCCAGTCCAGAGCCAACTTTTTGTCTGTCATAGCGATCTCTTCCATGGTCGTGGTCAGCTCAGTCCCCGAAAAAATAAGCCTAACCAGCCTGGCGCCTGAAAGGAGGACACAACTCGGGCTCTCTATTGTGGGAACCAAGGGCGTCAGGTAATTAAAGCACACATTATTCTACGGCCGTTTCAACTGAAAATCATCAACTATCTCCATGAACGCCTAGGTCCGGCAGAGCGCGATTCTTCGCTGCCAGCGGGCGACGCCCGCCGCTTGCGGATAGGCGTCCTCCAGCTGTAAGGACAGCTCCGCTCTGTCTTCCGAGGCCTGATAATGTACGCCAATGGCTTTGAAATTCCTGCCCGCTTCTTGCAGACAGCCGTTCACAGTGGGCAGATTATGATAGGCGGACTGCATGGTCCAAAGCGCATAGCGGTTAGAACCAAAGGTCTTTGAGGTATACTCTTCCACTCCCGGATCGATTAACACAGGCTCGCCATCCAAGTAGAGCAGAAACTGGCCCACATCATTATGATTATGGCTTTCGGCATTGTGCCCGCCTTTGGCAGCCAAGTACAATCCCGCGCTAGCGCCAGGCTTTTCCCTGGCTGCCATCACCTGCAGGTCCGGCAGCCACACATCACCAAAATAGGGCGGAACCGACTGAGACTCTTCCAACTGCGAAAAAGAAAACAGAGCGCGTAATTGTCTCAACAGGCAAGGACTGTCAGGACCCTCTGCTTCCCGTGACTGCTTGCCCCAAGCGCCCGCAGCGCCGCGTCACCTGTCTTGGCACCGTATGCCCACAGGAGCGCGGCATCTACAGCGAGCCGCGGCTTAGCGTCGGCAAAATTGACAAAATAATCGCCGGCAATGTGGACCCTGGGCAAGTAGCTGCCGATCTCCCTGAGCAGCGGCTTGTGAAACAGATCTATCTTCTCGGCTGTGACGCCCCAAAGCAGCTCCAGACAATCGAAGAGGCTGCCGCCAGCCACGAACCAATAACCCGGTCCCTCGTCGCAGCCGCCGTCCGGCCCATAGGAGGCCAAAAACCGCTCCAAGCTCCGGAGGATCTTGGCCACGCCCTGAAGGCGTCTTGTTTGATCTTTTTCCAGCAGCAAAAACGTGGCTAAACAGTTGCTGTTACACCAGGGATTCCAATTGTTCACCCGCTCAGCGTGGGAAAGCCCCTGCCAGCCGTAATCATCATGCACAAGGTAAGGGGTGAGAATCCGCCTTTGGATCTCGCCCTCAATCCGCCGCAAGAGCATGGGCTCCATCCTGGCTGCAGCAAATAATAAATCCAGGCCAGGAGCCCCGCAGTCTCGCCTGCAAACAAGTCAATATACGGCTCCTCCACGTCGGGAAGGGCTGAATCACTGGGATTATGAGCTGGCAAGCCCCAAAATGATTCCTCGCACAGCAGCCAGATGCCTTCTGCGATTCTATCCAGGAAACGACCCCTAGCTTCCACACATTCCGCCAGAGCCAGCTTTCCCAAAATCCTGCGTCTGGCAAAATGCTGTTCTTCAAAGCGTCTGCGATTGCCTGTGCGGCTGTAATCCATAAAGAGCGTGGCCGGAAGCTCCGGCCAACCGCACGCAAGGCAAGCCTCGCCGTCTGAAATTTTCTCCGCGCGCAGCTTCTCTGGGAGTTCCTCCCACGCGGCGCGCTGGTCTATTGAAGCATAAGGACGATATTGCCCTGAGGCAATAAACTTTTCTGTAGAATAGCGGCATATTCAACCAGCATCTACAATCAATCCTCTCTTCACTTATAATTGGGGTCTGAGCACAGCTTTGATGATCTGGCGCTTCTCCATGGCCAAAAGCGCCTGGTCGGCAGCAGCCAGCGGGTATTCGGTTACCATCTGCTTTATTATCTGGGGCTGTTTGTTCACGATGGCCATGGCCTGGGCGAGATGGGAAGCGTCGCTGGTCCAGACGCCCTGGAGGCGAATCTGTCGTCTGGCCAGCAGATAGCAATCAAGCTCTAAACCCCCCGCGGGATCTCCGAAGCCGGCCACAAGATAAGTTCCTCCAACTCGCAGGAGTTCTAGCCCCTCTGCCACGGCATTGGGCCTGCCCGTTCCTTCCACCACAGCGTCAACGCCGGCAAAGTCCCCCAGTATGATCTGACGCCTTTCGTCCACTGTGGTCTGCCTGTGATCGAAGACCTGTTCCGCGCCCAATTTTTTGGCCAGTTCCAGCCGTCTTTGGCCGCTGCCGATGAGAAGCACCCGGGCACCGCGGCCGGCAGCCAATGCCACAGCGAACAGGCCCAAGGGTCCTGAATCTTGCACCAGCACTGTCTGGCCCGGACGTATTGTCACCAAGTCCAAAGCGTGGGCGGCTGTGGCTCCGCTGCAGCTGGCCACAACTATGGCTGCCAAATCCACATCTGCCTGAAGTTTAAAAAACTCCGTCTCCTGGCGCAGCAGAATGTGCGTGGCGTATCCACCCTGCAAAAGGCCTTTCTCTTTGGGCGGGTTGATCCCATACGTCCAGCGGCTCTGGCAGAGAGCCGGCTGTTTCCAGAGCACGCAAGCTTGGCAGGCGCCGCAGGACAGGGCGCGGTTCCACAGCACCAAATCACCCTCCGTCAGAGGCGCGCCCAAAAGATCGCGCTTCTGGCAGGGCAAGGAGATAATCCGCCCAACTGCCTCGTGTCCTAAAACCAGCGGCGGAACCGCCCTGGGATCGCGGCCGCGCCACATATGCAGATCCGAACCGCAGACGCCGGCGGCCAGAATCTCAACCACAATTGCGTCCGGGGGAAGTTCCACTTCCAATTCCCTCAGCCGTAGCGGCGCGTCATATTCCTCCAGCACCATGGCTCGAGCTTTTAAGCGTGACAATTCCATCATTCCTCTACGTTCTCTATCTTCCCAGTTTCAGCTGACCTGTACACAGCCTCCACGATCCGCAGGTCCCGCAGCCCAACCTCGCCTGGAATTGGCGCGGGTCCGCCGGAGAGCATTGCTTGCACAAAGGCCTTATGCTGTTCGGTGGGACTGCTCTGAGGTCTGGGACAATCCAGATTTGCCGCAACATTTGCCTGACACTGCAGATGCTCCCCTTGGTATGACTGGTCTAGCTGCAATTCCACAACCCGCTCCTTGGTGATCCTGACGTAGCCCCGAGTGCCGTAGATCTCAAGCAAGTTAGGATCAGCTGCGTAAGAAGAATCCAACACTCCCAAAATGCCGCTTTTCAGTTCACAAATCGCTGTGGTAACATCGTCTCCTCCCACATTAGGACAATAGAGGTTTTTGCTGAAAGCTCCGACCCGCGCCACAGAGTCATCTAAAAGCCACAGCGCCATATTCAGCGGATGGATTGCCAGCTGAATGAAACTGCCGCCCCCGGTCTTCTTGCCGGAACCTCGCCAGGTGCCAGGGGGCAAATTCAGCCCTCCGCGGTGAGCGCCGCGGGTGCGGATCTGAGAGATTTTCCCAAAAAGGCCTGCCTGCAGCATTTTTTTCAACTCATAATACATTGGGTTGTCAAAAAACCACATGTAAATTCCCAATTCCCGCTTGGCCTCACGCCCCGCGCGGATCATCGCCTCCGCTTCGGCAGCAGTTGGGGCCATGGGCTTCTGCACCAGCACATGCTTGCCCGCCTCAAAGGCCGTGATCGTCTGGTCGCGATGAAGGTTGTTGGGAGTTGACACATCCACCATCTCAATATCCGGCGCCAGGGCCAGGGAAAAATCTGTGCCCCACCTGTCAACGCCCAATTCCTGAGCACAGCCGCGAGCCACCTCTTCGTTTGCGTCAACCACTGCGGCAAGCTCGGCTCCCGGAATCTGGGTATAGATGGCGCGATAATTTTGGGCCATCCCGCCGCAACCTACTAAAGCTATCTTAAACACTGCCGCTCCTCCCTTGTTTTAATGTATTAGCAGACACATCTGTCCAAACAACTGAAGTGCCTTACAGTCCGTCGCAAAGGCCGGATGCGGACGATACTTGCTGTCCGCCATCCGACTTTGGGCAATTTGCCTCATCTGACAAAGCACAGGCCA
>DIPB01000197.1:959-7757 GCA_002426275.1 Firmicutes bacterium UBA5499 | reverse complement strand
CTGACAAAGCACAGGCCAAGCGGCCCACTGCGCATGTATCCCGGGCTTTGCGGGCCCTGGATAATCTTCCCGCACTGCAAAGCCTCCGCAACCGTTTAATCTCCTCCGGCAATAAAGTCTCCAGCGGAGCTTCCGCGGAAGTATAAAGCCGCAAATTATCGTAATCCCGGACGATGGCGCCAAAGCGGCTTCCGTAGCGGTCCCCGTCCAGCGCAAAATAGCAAAGTTTCGCCCCGCGGGGATCCTTGCAGATGGTAGGGGACCTCTCCGAGCTTTGCACGCAGCTTGTTTGCACATCAACTGCCAAAATAGACCAGTCGCTGGCGCCTTTTACCGCCAAATGCAATCGGTCGCCTTGGTAAAAAGCGGGCTCCCAGCCTTCCAGCTTTGCAACCGGACGCGCATCCGTTGGCTGGGACCGCATGGGGATAACGATCTCAGCGGTCCCGAAAAATAAGCTCTGCAGGAAGTTCACTATGCAGCATGGCTCACTCTTGCGTTCCGTCGAATTGCCGCAGATAGGCCAATTCCCTGGCTGCGTTTTCCAGGGGCTTTTCGCCAAACCATTCTATGGAGACAAAGCCCTTGTAACCAAGTTTGCCCAATTCCCGCAGGAACGGAGCATAATCCATGTTCCCCGCCTGAAGCCGGATCCCGTAGCGCAACCCATCGGTTTGCTCGCCGTTTTTCGCGTGGACGTGGACAACATAAGGAGCTAAGATCCTCAAAGCCGCGACCGGATCCTCTCCCCGATCAAAGAGATTGTGGATATCCAAATTTACCCGGAAATTATCTTCATCCACCTGCCTCACCAAGCGCAGCGTGGATTTGACCGTATCCGCCAACTGGCCCTGATGGGTTTCCACAGCAAAGCCCACGCCGGCTTGTCTCCCCCACTGGGCAAACTGCTTTAAAGCTTTAACTGCCTGGACCCACTGCCAATGAGAAGCTTCCTGAGAGCCGGCAGGGCCTGTGAAAACGCGGATCAGCGGGGAACCTATTCTCTTCGCCAGGGCGATGAACTTTTGACATTCTTCTTTGCTTTGTTCCAATTTTTCTGCTGAGGAGACCAAGTCGAAGTATGGGGAAATCATCGGCGCCTGCAGCTGGTATTTGGCCAAGGCAGCCTGCAGTTCCGCTGCGGAATGCCCGGCCAGATAATCTGTCAGGTGCTGCCCCCAGATCTCCAGCCCCTGGTAACCTAAAGGGCCTATTTTTTCGATCACTTCTTCCAGCGGCAGCTCCCGCATGCCGATGGAGCAGAAGCTGGTCTGAAAGCTGACGGGCAGAAAAGACAGCAGCGCCATTTTGCACTGGCCGGACAGCGGCGGACAGCCTGGGAGGAAGGTCTTTCCCGGCGCCCTGTGGGCGGCCGCGCAATTTCCCACCAAAAGCACATCCTCTTCGCCCTCCGGCTGCACCTGCTCCGCAGGCCCCACTACAGCCAGAAGGCGTCCGGGATCCCGGTATTCAGGGCTATGCTGCGCCGCGGTGATGCCGCGGGCAAGCGCCCGCCTGCAGGCTTTGCATAAACCATGATCGATGATTCGCATCTGGGGCGGCAGATTTGTATATTCCAAAGTCGGCTGCACAAAAGCGATGCCCTCTGCCAAAATCGCTTTACTGTCGCCGACGACATCAATTTCTTCATCATGAAGCGGTCCTAAACCGCGGCGCCTTCCCTCGGCCAAATATCCCACCTGGTCCGGATCGAGCCGCATCAGCTTAGCGGCCACCCTGTCTACTGCCAAAGCGTTGTCGCCCACCAGAACAAGATCCGTGGGCAGAGCCTCACCTTCGGCTGGAAAATTGCCTTGCAGGCTCCAAATGGCGTCTGTGATCACCAGGTCGCTGGGCCGGAAGGCATTAAGATCTACCACCGAGCCCTCCAGCCCCCACATATGGACCTGGGAAGTGGCTCCCAAAGACAAGAGCCCCATCAAGTTTTTCATGGCATTGGAAAACAAGGGCAGCGCGTGAGTGCGCAAGCCCGGCATGTTAATAAACACATCGCACTCCTTGACGATTTTAGGCATCGGGACGGGGCTTTTTAAACTTTGCGCTCCCGGCAAAGCGAGATGATCATGGGGAAGCTTGCCGAAATTCACCACTTCCGCGTAATCGTAAATCTCCGGATAAGTTTGGAAATTAACGAAAATGGCATCGCTCAGTTCCCCTATAACCACACGTCCGGCGCCTGAGCGCCTGGCAGCCTTTGCCGCGGCCAGCACCAAGGCTGGATGAGTGGTCTTGCCCGAAGCTGCTCCGGCTACTATGAACTCATTGGCCTTAATGAGCACCAGATCTCCGGGCTTGATGAATTTTTCCCAACCGCCTAGAGGCTTCAAGGCCTTTCCCAGAATTTCCTCGTATTTGGCTTCCTCATCTCGCCGGGCAGACCAAATGCCCACAGTTGTCTTCATTTTATTTCTCATCCTCCTTTGGCTTTCGCCACTTAATCCAACTGGCGTTGAGAGCCGGTCCGCTGAGGCAAACAGAGCGCTGATACTCCGGATCCGTTGGCATAGCCTCTCCGTCCGCTTCCGTAAAATATAGATGCGGTCCCCGGCTCTCTTTGCGCAGCGCCTGCGCCTTCACAACCGCCCTGGCCACCAGAACAGCCGCTTTCGCTTCCAGCACCCGATCCCAGCTCTCCCTGGCGGGAACGGGCTCAAGCTTTGCCAGCTCCTCAAGTTCCTGTGCCGCAACCTTTAGGCCTTCCGGCCAGCGGATCACAGCGGCGTAGCGATCCATAAGCCCGCGGACGTGCGTCAGAATCTCTCCGGCCGCAGTCCCGCGATCCTTTTGCAACTTTGGTTCCTGCGGGTGGTTCCTATCCAGCCGAAACGGCACTTGAGCTGCGCGCTCGCCCGCAATGCGACCGAACACCTGGGCGTCCATCAGGGCGTTGCCGCCTGGCCTGTTGGCTCCGTGCTGGCCGCCGGCCGCCTCTCCTGCCGCAAAGAGCCCTGGCAGTTTGGTTTCGGCTCCGGCATCGATCCACACTCCTCCCTGAAAGTGCTGGACTGAAGGATGGATCTCCAAGCGCTCTCCTGCTTCCAGCCGCACTCCACGCTCAGCCAACCACTGGACTACCGGCTGGTTGATTTCTCTGAGCCTGGCGAGGGGACTGAATTTACGCTCCTGTCCTAAATCCTGCCGTCTCTCCGCTTTATATAATGAGACCAGCCTCTGGGGCAAGCTTTCCCAAGCGAAGTTCCGGGGATTGGCGCTGAAGTCCAAATAAACCTTGCCTCCGGCTTCAAGCTCTCTGGCCACCAAGAGATCGATTTTGTGAGTAGGGTTTTCGTAAGAAAGGGGCCAGCTGGCGCCCTTGTCAAAGACAAGCTCCGGCCAAGAGCCGGGCAAAGCCAGCTCTTCTCCTTTATCATTGACAAAGCGAGGCATGGCGCGCATGATGCTGCCGGAGCAGGCCAAGCTCGTCTTAGGCGAGCAGAGGGCAATCTGCAAGAACTCTATATTCACCACGCTGGCGCCGGCTGCTAAGGCCATGGCATAGCCGTCGCCTACGGCGCCAGGGGGAAAGACATTGTGACCGTAGATCCCCCCTGCGCCTCCGGTGGCCAGCACCACGGAACGAGCTCCGAGAAACACCAAGTGTCTCGCAGGATCCTCAGTTCCCGGCAGCCCTTCGGGCAACGCCCAAACGCCGACTACCCTGCCGCCGGAGACCGCCAGCTGAAAAACGTAATGTTCCTCTAAAACCGGCAGGGCAAGTTCCCTGACTTTTGCGCAGAGCGCCTGGGAAATGTGATTGGCAGTGTATGGTCCAGTGTAGCAAGCCCTGGGATAGTCCGAGCCGTCTGTGATAAACTGAGCCAGCCTGCCGGCGCTGTCAAGGGTAAAGGGCACTCCCCACCGCTGTAGCTCTTGGGCTGCTCTGCCGCTGTTTTTGGCCAAAATCTCCGCGAGCTTTGGATCTGAAACGCAGCCGCCCAAGCGGTAGATATCTGCCGCGTGATAACGCCAGTTGTCGTCGCCGCCGGGAAGGGTATAGGGCAAAGTGGCGTGAAAGGCCATCCTGTCCGAACAAGCTGTGGCTGTGACTCCGCTTTTTCCCAGCTTGCCGCGGGTTACGATTTGTACTCTCAGCTGCGGATCTGTATCATGTGCGGCGATGGCCGCGCGCAGCGCGGCGCCTCCGGCGCCGACTACCAGCACGTCGCAGGCGAGCTGCCTCATGAGCGCTCACCCAAAGACGCAAAGGAAATGGCGTTCGCCGGACATACTTCCCGGCAGAGTCCGCAGCCATGGCACGAGAAGATCCTGGCTTTGCCGCTGTCCAGTCTGACGGCGTCGTAAATACAGACTCGCCGGCAGAGTCCGCAGCCCGTGCACTTTTCCGGCTCTACCGCAGCCACGATTTCCTGGGTCCTGTCCACTTCTTCCATGGTCTTAATCTTCCCCAGCTTACCGCGGAATTGCGTCAAGTTGGCAAAACCTTTCCGCTCCAGATACGCTTCCAGTTCCCGGCTGATTCTACAGACAGCGCCGTAGCCTTCGGCTACGATGACTGAACAAAGCTGAACCGTAGTGGCTCCTGCCAGCAGATATTTGGCAGCGTCCGCTCCCGTCCAGACGCCGCCGCTGGCGCTGATGGGAATTTTCACTGCCGGCGCAATCTGGCTGAGCCAGCGCAGGTTGTAATAAATGGACCAGGGACCGCCATGACCGGCGTAGCCGCCGTGCATAATGGGCCGGAAGCTCTCCAAATCGATCTCCAGTCCTGTGAACCTGTTAAAGCAGACCATTCCCGAGGCACCTTGCTTTTCCACAGCCACTGCCAGCGCCAAAGGGCTGGAAACCTGGGGCGTCAATTTGGGGACGATGGGAATGGAGACCAAGCTTCGAACAAAGGCCGTGGCCTTGGCCAGTTCTGTCACCAGATCCATGCCTGACATCAAGTGCACCCCGTGCGGGCAGGAAAGGTTCAACTCAACAGCATCCGCGCCGGCGGCTTCCACAGCTTGAGCAGCTTCGCGCCAGCCCTGTTCTGTAAAGCAATTAACGCTGGCGATCACAGGAATGGACAATTTGGCTTTTGCATCAGCCACCAGCCTCGCGTAGCCGGCGAGATCCCGCTCGCTTGCCTGCTCATAAGAATAAAGGCTGGCGGCGCGGATCTTGCCGTGTCCGGACTTCAAAAGCGCGAAGTGCGGGGCCGGAGAGATACGGCAGATGCTCTTCTGGAAATAACTCTTCAGCACCACCGCTGCGATTCCGCTTTCCTCCGCCTTTTGCAGCATAGACATGCTGCCTGTGATTCCAGCCGCAGCGGCCAGAAAGGGATTCTTTAATTTTAGACCTACATATTCCGTGCTCAGATCAACCATTAAATTAGCCTCCTATTTTACCCATTGATTCCCGGCGCACAAGCTCCGTGGGCAGAAGAATCTGCCTGGCTTCCGGTTCGCCCCCGGAGAGGAGAGCCAGCATCATCTGGCAAGCCAGCTGCCCCATTTTGAAGGCCGGCATTTTCACTGTGGACAGCGGCGGGTCTGTGTGCAGACAGCTGTGAATATTGTCAAAGCCGCAAAGGGAAAGCTCATTTGGCACCTTGATTTTCAATGTTTTCGCCGCCTTCAGCGCGCCGATGGCCATCAGATCATTGGCGGCGAAAATGGCCGTAGGCCTCGGCCGGAGGCTCAATAGCTTCAACGCGCACTCAAGGCCGCTTTCTTCATCAAAATTTCCTTCTGTCAAAAGGTCCGGGCAGATGTCTATGCCTCGCTCGCCCAAAGCATCCAAATAACCTTGCCGCCTAAGCTTGCCGCTTCGCATCTCATTGGGACCGCCGATAAAGCCAATCCTCCTATGTCCCAAGCGGATCAGCTCCAAGACGGCTTTGCAGGCTCCCTGCCTATTATCCACAGAAACCCAGGTTAGAGACTGATCGTCTATTTCTCTGTTTATGAACACAACCCTCATGTCTTGATTTTTCAAATGCGGCAAAAGCCGGTCGTCCTCCCTCAGCCCCACGGCCAACACTCCGTCAACTTTTCTCTCCTGGAGAACATTCGTCTGCTCTCTGCTGGCCGTATACAGCAGCACATCGTAATTCCGCTGAGCCGCGGCTTCAGACGCGCCCATCAAGACATCGGCGAAAAACGGGTTTTCAAAAAAGGCTTTCCCTCTTTTCAGGGGGACTAGGATGCCGATCGTTCGCAACCGCTGGGTAACTAGACTCCTGGCCACAGAATTGGGTCGGTAATTATGCTCTTCGATCAGCTTCCAGATCCGCATCCTAGTCTGTGCTCCCACCCCCGGGCTGTTGGTCACAACTCTGGAGACTGTGGAAGGCGCCACCCCGGCCAGGCGGGCAATATCTTTGATCGTCGCCTGCTTGGTCATGCCACTGGCCAACCAGCCTCGGCAGCCGCCTGTACAACCTTCTCCGCTTCCTCTCTCAGCGCTTTCCAGTCTCCTCTGGTGATGGCGGCCTTGTTCACCAGCGAGCCGCCCATACCAAGTCCTACGGCGCCAGCTTTAACATACTCGCCCAGATTAGCGGCGCTGATCCCGCCTGTGGGAATGCAGCGCAATTCGGGAAAAGGTCCCCTGAGAGCTTTCAGATATCCAGGCCCCACCAAAGAAGCGGGGAAAAGTTTCACTACCCTGGCGCCTGCCCTGACGGCTGCCATCAGTTCGGTGGCCGTGAAGATGCCCGGAATCAGTAAGTGATCGTGCGCCGCGCCGAATTGCACAAGCTCCGGGTCAAAGTGGGGACAAAAGCTAAAATCCGCGCCTGCTTGCAAAGCTGCCTCGGCATCTGCAAGC
>DIPB01000197.1:622-845 GCA_002426275.1 Firmicutes bacterium UBA5499 | reverse complement strand
GTGCCAGCTCCCACCAGATACCCTCTTTTCTGCGCCTTCAGCAGGCCTATTACTTCCCGGGCACGAGGAGACTCAAAAGTAATCTCAAAGCTTGTGAGCCCACCCTGAGACAAAGCGCTTGCCACATTAAGCGCTTCCTCCTGCGCCTCTCCTCGCATCACAACCGTGATCTTTCTTTTCAAAAGTTCTTCTTCCGCTGCAAGTAATCTCATCGTTCCACATC
>DIPB01000197.1:0-515 GCA_002426275.1 Firmicutes bacterium UBA5499 | reverse complement strand
CCCAGAAAGACGGCCAATTCTTCCGCAGTGGGCAGGCCGTCCAAATCGCCGGGGCGCGAGACCACGAGGCTTGCCACCGCCTGGCCGTTGTCTATGGCCTGGACCAGTGATTTACCCTGCAATAGCCCGGACAAAAGTCCTGCGGCAAAACCGTCTCCTGCGCCCACAACATCAACGGGCCTCTCAACTTTATAAGCGGGCAAAAAACGCGGCCGGTCTTTTTCCACCAGCATTGCCCCCGCCTCTCCCATTTTCACCACCGCTGTCTGCGCTCCCAAAGCCAGCAGATATTCTCCCAACCGCAGGGCCATTTCCTCCGGCAGCCAGCTGTCGTTCCAGCCAAAATCTTCTCCCCACAACAATTTGCCCTCGTCTATGCCTGGCAAAATCAAATCTGAAAGCGCGGCCAGCTCCGTGAGCACCTTTCGGGCTTCTGACAGAGGCCACAGCTTCAGCCGGAGATTGGGATCAAAGCTGATTTTAATCTTCTGGGCTTTAGCTCTGCGGAGCAAAGC
>DIPB01000085.1 GCA_002426275.1 Firmicutes bacterium UBA5499 | reverse complement strand
TACTTTCCGAATATCAGTTGAAATCAGTCCGGTGATCATAGTGATTTCAATGTCAAACACTTTTTTATTGGGATGGCTGCCTCGGAGATCGCGCTGATAACAAGGAATCATTCCGTTAATGATATTTCATTGCTTGTTTGATTTTTTCAAATCAGATGCTTGGGACAGTAGGATAAGGACTGTGATTATCGCCATACGGAGAATATTTTAATGGCAATCATTGCCGTTTATTTCGGCGTGTAAGAACAGAAGAGCAGTCAATGTTAACGCCGGAGTTGCGATTATCTTCTATGAAATTTAGCGGAAAGGCAAATGCCTGGTCCTTAAAATTTCCCTTGACTGGGGACTGGTTCCTTGCTATACTATTTTTGGAAGCGGTTCCATGTAACGCTATGGATGTAACAATATTGCCTCTTTGTTCAGGAGGTGAGGTTTAGGCAATAATAACATATAAAACACAGAAAAAGGAGTGGTGTTGAATGAAATTGGGATTCTTGACTGTGGCCTTAGGACAGCTGCCTTGTGAGGAAATTTTGGATTGGGCGGCAGAGATCGGTTTTCAAGCACTGGAATTGGCTGCCTGGCCCAGACTCAATGACCGGGATTTCTCTTCCAGCACTGTAGATGCCAATATGAGCGCCCAAGAGGCCAAGGAAGTAAGGGCGTTGTTTGATCACAAGGGAGTCGAGATCTCTTCTCTGGCCTATTACGACAACATGCTTGCGGCAGACAAGGCTGTGCGCGCCGCTAATCAAGCACATTTGAAGAAAGTCATAGACACCGCCTCTGCCATGGGAGTAGAGTTGGTTGGAACTTTCATCGGCAGAGACATCACTAAATCTGTGGACGAAAATCTAGAGGAAATCGCCAAGGTTTTCCCTGAGTTGATCAGATACGCGGAGAGCAAAAACGTTAAGTTGATGATCGAGAATTGCCCCATGGACGGCTGGCAGAAACCTGGAGTGCCAGGCAATTTGTTCTATTCTCCGGCCCTGTGGCGGGAGATCTTCCGGATCACTCCCAAGAGTTTCGGCCTGAATTATGATCCGTCACATATGTATTGGATGGGAATCGATCACATCGCGGCCCTCAGCGAGTTCGCGGACCGGATCTTCCATACTCACGCCAAGGATACGGAGATTTTATCCGACGGTCTTTACGAGAACGGCATCTTTGGTTCCCTTTCTGACAAAGTGTCCACCGACGGGTGGTGGCAGTACAGATTGCCTGGCCTGGGGGAGATCGATTGGCAAGAGTTTGTGAAGGTTCTCTATGACATCGGCTTCGACGGTACCCTTTCCATTGAGCACGAGGATCCAATCTGGGCGGGGACTGTGGAGAAATCCAAAAAAGGTTTGATTCTCGGTTATCGCAAGCTCTCCGGCTTAATCATCTGATGAAGTTTGCATGGGCCTGATTTTCTAGAGACAAATATATATAAAACAACAAAACTCGTTCAAAATGATGCGCCTTTTGAGCGAGGTGAAAGGAATGTTCTATAGAAATGAAGAAACTGCGCGTCGGGGTTATCGGTACAGGTGGAATTGGCGTTGGGGCACACCTGACAGGCTATGAGAAACTTGCCGACAAAGTGGAGATCGTTGCCATTTGTGATATTGACGAGGCTAAACTTACGAGAGCCAGCAAGAGATTCGGCGTCTCCCAAACGTTCACTGATTACAATGAGATGCTGCAGCTGAAGGATTTGGATGCAGTGGACGTCTGTACCCCCAACTACATGCACAATCCCATCAGCATTGCCGCCTTGCGGGCAGGCAAGCATGTTCTCTGCGAGAAGCCTTTGGCTCTGAATGCGGCTCAAGCCGAAGAAATGGTGGAAGAAGGAAAGAAATCCGGAAAATTGTTCATGGTTGGCGTGAACAACCGTTACCGGGATGAGAGCCAGAAACTGAAGAAAATGATCAACCGCGGCGAGTTAGGTCAGATCTACGCCGCCCGTACAGGCTGGGTGCGGCGCAGAGGCGTTCCCTTTTGGGGAGATTGGTTCATGGAGAAGGCTAAAGCAGGCGGCGGCCCGCTGATCGATATCGGCGTTCACATGCTTGATTTAACCCGTTGGCTGATGGGCAATCCTAAGCCCGTCTCTGTGAGCGGCTCCACTTACCACAAGATCGGCGATTACCGGGTCACGGAATGGGATAAGAGCGATCCTGTTTTGGCTGGCGCCATTGCCGCCGGCGATCAAGATAAGCTCTACGATGTTGAGGATTCGGCATTTGCTTTCGTGCGCTTTACGGGCGGAATCACATTGGAGCTCAATGTCTCCTGGGCTTTGAACATTGATAAAGAGCATAATTATTGCGAGCTATACGGTGACAAAGCCGGCTCCAGTCTCAGCCCGCTGACGATTTACACAGAAAAGGATCACAGCTTGGTTGATTACAACTTTAAAACAGACAATTTTGAAACGCATCACGCTGAGATCGCGCACTTTGTAGATTGCATCCAGAACGGCACGCAGCTCATTTCTCCGGCCCAGGATGCGGTTGAGATCATGAAGATCCTCGACGCCCTCTACAAGAGCGCGGAGACTGGTTCCGAAGTGAGGCTGTAGCTATGAGATTTGCTCTTTCTTCTTGGAGCATGCGCTCTCACGTCAATAAGGATTTTTCCTTGGCCGAATTCCCCAGGTTTGCCCGGGAAAGATTCGGCTTCGACGCGGTTGAGCTGTGCAGCATGCATTTCGCTAATACAGATACCAACTACTTAGATCAAATTAAGCAAAGTCTCGTTTCCAGTCAGATCGGCTTTGCCAATATGCCCATTGATACCGGCAACATTTCCCAAACTGATTCCAGAAAGAGACAATTTGATCTGGATCGGATCGCCAACTGGATGGCTGTGGCCTCATACCTTGGCGCCGAGGCGGTGCGGGTGAATACCGGAGCCGGCCAGGAAGGCTGGGATATCTCCCTGACGATAGAATCATACAAGAAACTGGCGGCGCAGGCCAGAGAATACAACTTGTTGCTGCTAATCGAGAATCATGGCGGAGTTTCCTCCAGGCCCCAGACCATCATTCAGATCCTGCGGGAAGTGGGCGCTCCCAACTTAAAGCTTTGTCCAGATTTTGGGAACTTTCCTCCTGAGACCCGCTATGAGGACTTGGAGAAAATTATGCCCTATGCCCACATGCTGCATGCCAAGACGTACGATTTTGACGCTGAGGGAAATCATCCGGCGTTCGATTTCCTCCGCTGCCTCAAAATAGTCCAAGATGCCCGCTTCAGCGGCACGATTTCCGTGGAGTTTGAAGGACAGGGTGATCAGTATCAAGGCGTGGAGAAGACCTTGGCTTTGCTGAGAGAGAATTTATAGATACCCGGAGAGCTCCCGACCGGCAGCTCTCTTTTTAACCGGCTCTTCCGCCAGAAAGGGCTTTTTTTGAAGCTGGGG
>DIPB01000101.1:8388-14042 GCA_002426275.1 Firmicutes bacterium UBA5499 | reverse complement strand
AACTCTTTTGACCGAAGCAAGGCCAGGGAGCAACATAACCCAGGAAGAGCTTTCAAGCCGATTTCAAACGCTGAAAGGTTGGCGATGGCATTTCCATCCTAAACCGGCCGGAAGAGCACGCACAGCGGCGCCGGCAACTGAATTTCGCCGGCTAACCTTTGAAGTCTTCCGTTCTCTCTGGCGAAGCAGGTCACAGTATCGGAAAGCTCATTGGCGCAAAGCAGGTACCGTCCGTCCGGGGTAATGTTGAAATCGCGAGGGCTGCGGCCGCCGCAAGAGACGGAATCGAACATAGCCAGCTTGCCGCCGGCTATTTTGAAACAAGAGATGGCGTCCTGCCCTCTGTTAGAGACGTAAAGAAAATCACCTGCCGTACGAATGGCAGCCGCGGTGTTTTCTCCGGCATAGCCCTGAGGCAGCGCCCGATATGTATCCTTTAAAGAAAGCTTTCCCCCTGCATAGGAGAAGACAGAGACTGTGCTTCCCAGCTCATTGACGCAAAATACGGTTTTCCCGTCTTCTGAAAAGGCCAGATGCCTCGCTCCCTGCCCCGGAGGGACAGAGGCGGTAGCTGCCAAGCTGAGATCCTGGTCGTAGACGAGGATTTTGTCCATGCCAAGATCAGCAACCAAGAGGTATCTACCATCCGGAGAGTAGGAAACGAAATGGGTGTGAGGACTTGTCTGACGCTTAGGATGCACGCTCCTGCCCTGATGGCTCACTAATTTATCCGGCATTTTAACGACGCTGCCGGAGAGATAATTCACCACATAGACATTTCCGTCTTTCGCCGTCAGGTGGCAAGCCACCTCTCCTTTGGTGGAAAGCAGGGCTCCGGGATTGACGAGCTCACCGTCTGAGGTAATCTCGTAAGTTAAAAGGCCGCTTTCGGCGCTGCCTGCAAACGGCTGCCGCAAGAGAACATAAAATTTCTGACCGTCCATTGCCGCATACATGGGCCGGTCCAGCTTTACCTTCCCAAGATATGACGTCCGGCCTTGGTCGTCCAAAAGATAATGCCAGACGCCTCCTTCCTTATGGCAGGAAGCAAGGTATATGTGATACATAGTCTGTCCACCTCCGATGCCCGCAGGCGTCCGCGCCAAATGCAGGCAAAATGCTCAAGCCAGCTGCGCTTCCAGGCGGCACGGCGCCGCATTCCACGCTCCAATCTCTACGTGTACGGCAGTCGGGGCCTCGTCCAGGAACCTAATTTTCAGCCGGAGCCGCCGCGCTTCGCCCGGACTCATGAGAAAATAATTATCGTCCGCGCAGCAGACGGTTCCCTCTTCGGTCACATCAAGATGGACGGGAAACGCGTACTGAGCGGCATGATTGCGAATGGTCACTGTCAAGGAGGCGCGGCCCGCGGAAAGCTGCGCGTTCTCAAGCTCGCAACTGAGGATAGCGGATGTTGCCTGAGCGATTTGCCTTTTCAGCCAAGGGCCTTTATCAAAAAAGAGATTCGGCTGGGGAGAAGTGCGAAACTTCTCCAGCAAGGTAGCGTCCTTCAGGCGCGCCAGCGCTTTAGGCCAGTATACGCTTTGCGAAATCAGCTTTCCGTCCCTGCGGAGCGCAGCGTGAATCAAAAAGAAGCGATCCTCCCAATCCTCTGGGATCACAAAAGCGGGAGCCGTAAAAGTCTGCTTGTATTCCCCGGTTAACGCAAGAGACTCTCGATGTCTGTAGACCAGCTGCAGCGAAGGAGACAGCACGCAGATCTCCGCCTCCGCAGGCGACGAGTCAGCGTTTTCATTGAGGACGCTCACGGGCAGCCTGACTGCTTCCCCCGGCGCATAGCTTAAATTCTCCAGCGCCACCAAAATGTGCAGCGGCTGATAGGCGACCTTGAGATAATAGTAAGGGGCGATGGGATCTCCCATCCCGTCCACCAGCTGGATGGCAACAGTGGTCCACGCGCGCCGAAAGACCCAAGGCATGATTCCAGAGGTGACCGGATAGTTTTCGCGCATCGCCTGCACCATGATCTGATAAAATTCGCAAGAGGCCATCTGCGTCGCTTCGATCAGCTCCGGCAGCGCAATGCCGTCTATCCGCTCGATAGCCGAAGCGCGCGAGAGCATGCGAATAACGCGCTGGGGCAGGTACTCGGTGAAATGATTAAGCAACTCCCGGTGGTTCTCCTTGAAATCAGGCGCCAGCAGATCTCCCAGCGGCTTTGCCAATTCCTGAGGAGAAAGCAATCTGCGCAGGCTCTTGTAATTGGGAAAGCTATGGATCCCAGATTCGGCCAGAAAGGGCAGCTGCCTGTACAGCCGGCGGTACCACACAGGCTCCATGTCCCTGTAGACATGGGCGCTTCCTTGATCCGGAGTTGTGCGAAAAAACGGGCGAGACGGATCGAGATCGGCAATCTCGCGTTCGACCACGGCCATGGAAGCGGCGTTTCCTAAGGAGTAAGGGTTAAACTCGTTGCCGCCCGAGTGAACCGCCAAAGACGGATGATTGCGGATCCTGTACAGGTTCAGGCACAGCTGCGCCTGCAGCACATCCTGCGGCCAGTTTGGCGTGTCGCGGTTAGCCAGAAAACTATCCTGCCAGACCATCAGCCCCAGCCGATCGCAAAGAGCGTAGAAATAGTCGCTCTCATAGAATCCGCCGCCACTCCAGACGCGAATCATCTGCACTCCAGCTTCTTTGGCCAGCTCCAGCGTCCAGCGATAATCCTCCTGACTGCAGTTCAAAAGAAAGTCCACAGGCATCCAGTTCATCCCTTTGAGAAACAGCGGCTTACCGTTCAGGACAAACTGAAACTTACCCCAGCGAGTGCGGTATTGCCTCCCGGCGGTTCGCTCGGTCCGGATGGTGCGGATGCCCACCTCGAACTCCTGCCGATCCAGTACTTGGCCGCCTTCCCGCAGCTCCAGACGGCACAAGTAGAGCGACGGCCTATCCACAGACCACAGCTTGGGACTTTCAACTTCAAAAGTCTTATTGAAAAACTGGCATTCATAGCGGCGCGAGTCGATACCGCTTTGACCGTAATCATAGGGCGCGAAGTCGTCTAAAGATGAATAAGCCAAGCTGCCTGTCTGCTGATCTATTAAGGCGATCCCAACCTGCAGCAGCCTTTCCTGAAGAAAACCGGTGTTTCCGGACGCATAGGCGAAGGTGTAACTATCACAATTATCCCAGTCGTTAAGTTTACATGCCAGCTCATTCAGGGAGCCGTCGGCGATCTCGCACTCCAGATGCAGCCGCGCTTTCCCGCTTTCAATGCTCTGAGTGGTCAGGTAAGGACGGCTGAGATGCGTTCGGGGAACCAGCTCCAGCCTGACGCCCTGCCATAGCCCCACCACGTTGAAATCGCCATTGGAGGTGTGATTGTCCCGCACCAGATTCCACGGCACGATTTGCTTCTGCTCCGAGCTCATGCAATCCCAGTCCACAGCGCCGAAATTGGCGGCTTTTACCTCAACTATCAGCTCGTTCTCGCCGCTTGCGGACAAGCGCTCGGAGATTTCCGCAAGCGGGCCGCCGAACATGCCCTGATGCTCTCCAACCAATATCCCGTTGAGCCAGAAGCGGAGGTAATACGCAGCGCCGTCAAAACATAAGAACACGTTTTCCGCCCGGCCAGCCGACAGGGAAAAGCGCCTGCGGTAATACCAGACCTTGTGATCCACCCAGTCATAGAGCTTGCTGTTGCATCCTTCATAAGGATGAGGCAGGATTCCAGAATGATACAAGCTCCAATAGACGGAACTGGGAATTTGCGTTTTCAGCCGCCAGTCTATGGTCCAAGGCTCCTCGGTCTGCTCATCCGTATACGCATAATCCCATTGCCCGTTCAGATCAAGATGCGCCTCTCCCCTTCGGGGCTCAATATAAAACGGCTGAGTCAATTTCATGTCAGGCTTCCCCTCCATTCTTGCTAGCTTGAGGGATGAATTTTCGTCCGGTCTTTTTTGCTCCACCGCGCGAAGACTTCTTGGGCTGGCTTCCCTTTGATGGTAAAACCCTTGTCTCCCGCCGGGTCGCCTCTGAAGGCCGGACGGACGTTTTGTTCGTCCCATTTCCACCAGTAAAGACCGTACCACCACGGTTCGTCCCAAAAGCTCCTCAGGACGGCTTCCAGGTAATTTGCCTGCTCCAGGCCGTCATACGGCGCTTCGTTCGACCAGCCGGAGGGAGAGATGGCGCCGCCGGCTGAAGAAGTGCAACCGCACTCGCCGAACAAAATGGGCTTCTTGTACAGAGCCGCATAGCGGCGAAAACGCTCCTTCTGGCTTGCGAAATTCTCGATCATGTTGGTTAGCGTCTCGTGCGGCCGATGGGCAGCGGGATGGTAACAGCTGAGAGAGAGCAGATCCAAGTCGAAAAACCAGTGCCCGGGATCCTCCAGCGCAGAGTCAAAGTCCACAATCACGGTGTGCGTTGTATGACAAGAGGTGACCGGCCCGTCATAGACGGAGCGCACTGCGGCGATTACCTCTTTCCAATGCTGATTCTGGTTGACTGTCCGATCCAGTTCGCTGTCCAAACCGTACAGTTCGCAGCCGGTTTGCTGAGCGATTTTAGCGTAATGCACAGCCCGCTTCTTCATGCTTTCAAACCATTTTCCCCAATGGTTTGAAACTCTTCCCGGTATCCTCTCTCCGTCTGCTGGAAACCAGATCTGCAGCCTTCCCAGGCCGTCCAATGTTTCCAGCATGGGCCGCAGCTGCACGTGCATACCCTTGCTTTTAATATATTCGATGATGCATGTCAGCTCATAATCCGAAGGTGTAAGCTCAAAATCTCTGAATTGGATGGTGGAAGAATATGTCTCTTGGGCGACTGTGGGCGTCACAACCACCCACTTGATGCCGGAGGAGGCCATCTCATCCACTTCTCTCCTCGCCTGGTCTGTGGCGAAATAGCCGTTCTTTGCGTAAAAGCCGAACGTAACCCCCAGCTGCAATTCCTCCAAAGCGAGACTCTTCAATCCCTCAACCCCTTTTTCAATTGTAAATCCTAGAAGTTATAATTGATGCCCTCCAGGAGGCCTTTAAGATAACCGATGGCAAAAAGTCTGCCCATGGTCTCGTAACCCGGCTTTTGATTGGCCTCCCCCTCCATGGTGGGCACGTGGTCAACCCGAATATAACCGTCGAAGCCGGCTTGCTTATACGCCAAAAGCACTCGAGCCATGTCCGTCTTGCCTTCATCGTGAAAGGTTTCGCGAAAATTACGCGCACAGCCTACCACGTCCCGGAAATGCACGTAAAACAGTTTCTTTTGTTGTCCGAAATAAGCGATGGCCCGGGGCAGATCTTCGTCCATGGCAGCGAAGCAGCCCTGACAGAAGGTGACGCCGTGGCAGGGACTGGCTACAAGCTCCATGGCGCGCCGGATAGAGGCGAAATCTGTGAAGATGCGACTGATGCCGCGCAGGGGAGAGACCGGCGGATCATCCGGATGCAGCGCCAATTTGACATTGGCTTTTTCCGCCGCCGGAATGACGCTGCGGATAAAATACTCGTAATTATCCCACAATCGTTCCGCGGATACTTCCCCCACTGTCTCTATGGGCTCAGGAGAGACCAACTCGTAGTCAAAGCTGGTGACCAAAGCGCCGCCCCGGCCCATAGAGACGCCGCAGGGCCGAAAAAAAACCAAAAAAACAAAGAAAATATAAAAAAAAAAAAAAA
>DIPB01000101.1:7685-8302 GCA_002426275.1 Firmicutes bacterium UBA5499 | reverse complement strand
GCTGCTGGTGCGAAACCAACCTATATGAGCCATGAAATTATAGCACAGAACCTCGATCCCCAATGTCCCCATGTTCTGGATCAAACGGCGCATTTGCTCGAGCTCCCGGTCTCTGCCCGGCAAACCCAATTTGATTTTCTGATTGGCAGGAGCGGGCTCGATCACGGCAAGCTTGATGCCTTCTTGGGCAAGCTCTTCTTTCAGCCGCCGCAAATATTCCAAAGAAAATGGATCGACTCCCGGCGTATCATAAGGCAGCCTTAAGACTCCGTAATCCACACCGGCTTGTTTAGCCAGCCGCCACTGTCTTTTATTATCCGGCAGGAAGTAATCCGCGAGCTTCATCTTTCTTTCCTCCGCCTAAAAGCGACCGTATTTTTCATAAACTGCGAAGGGATCTTCCCCTGCGGCCATGGCTTTGCGGCTTTGGGACTCGCTTTTGCAGTTGGCCTCCGCCAGTTCCAAAACTTTCACCGTCAATTCTTGAGGCACAACCACTACCCCGTCGTTATCGCCAAAGAGGAAATCGCCGGGATTGACCACAAGCTGTCCGTCGATGCCCCGGACGTAAATGGGGACCTGGTAATCTACGGCCATGAAACGGCCGAAAGCTTCAA
>DIPB01000101.1:2181-7501 GCA_002426275.1 Firmicutes bacterium UBA5499 | reverse complement strand
AAAGGTGGGAAAACCCATATTGATCAAATAATTGGAATCTCGGGTGGAGCCGTCGATCACAGCTCCCGCGCAGCCTGCGGCCGCGGCGGCCGTGGCGCTGATCTCGCCGAACTGACCGCAGCTCTTGTCGCCTTGGGTATCGCGAATTTGGATGCAGCCGTCGGTGATGCTTTTAAGCATGCCAAGTCTGATGTCGTGGACCTTGCTGTCCCTGCTGGGTGTGGAGACGCAATGCACGGTGAAAGCGGGACCCGCCACTTGCATGGTATGCAGCAGCGGATAAACGCCGCTTTCCATGGCCCTGCCAGACAGTCCCAGCCCCTCCAGCACGTCGTAGATCAAGCCTGTATATAGTTTCAGATACCTTTGCCGAACCTCCTGCACATCATATGGGACTTCAAGTTTTCGAATGGAATATTGCTCTTCGCTCATGATTACCGCTCCTTTTCTGCAATTTTTTTATAGATGCATGCCGCCGTCCACGGGCAAATCCACGCCCGTAAGATAACGGCCTGCCTGGGAACACAAGAAAACAGCGGCGCCCACCAGATCCTCTGGCCTGGCTATGACGCCGGTTGGAATTTTCTCCAGCACTTTTTGGTAATACGCTTTATCCGAGAGCGCCTGGGTATTGCGACCGGTCTCAATTACCCCCGGAGCGATGTTATTGACGGTGATTCCCGTCTTGGCAAGCTGCAGGGCCAGGTTTTTCACCATGCTCATCTGCGCGTCCTTGGAAGCGGCGTAGACCAGCATTTCCGGATGCGGCTTATACTGCTGCACGCTGCCCATAGTGACGATTCTGCCCCACTTTTGTTCAACCATCCCGGGGGCGAACAGCTGAATCAACTCCAGCGAGGTTTGAAAATTAATCTTCATCTGCTTGTCATATTCCTCGCCTGTGATCTCTCGCCAGTTTTTGCGGATCTGCACCGAGGCGTTTAAAATCAGAATATCGACTCTGCCAAGACTGCCTGCGGCCTGCCGATATAGCTTTTCCGCCGCGCCCGCTTGCGCAAAATCGGCCAGGCCAGAATATGCCCTGACCCCAAAAGCTTCAGCCAAAGCAGCCGCTCCTCGGGCTTGTTCCAGATTATGCGCGCAATGAATGAAGACGTCAGCGCCAAATTCCGCCAAGCCCAGCGCCACAGCTTTGCCTATCCCTTGACTTGCGCCTGTGATCAAGGCCTTCTTCCCTGTGAGAGCGAAAATGTTCTCTGTCACGGCCAGCACCTCCTCGTCTAAACAGCCACCAGGCGAACTTCAGCGCAGCTCTCGCCCGCCTGGTTTGGCGTACCACCGGCGCATGGTCTCAGCAGCCGGTTTGCCGGCGACGGTAAAGCCGCCGTCTCCTGCCGGATCGTATTCGTACTGTGAACGGGCCTGCTGCTCGTCCCATTTCCACCAGTAAAGCCCATACCACCAGGGCTCATCCCAAAAACTTTGCAATACTGCCTCCAGAAAATTAGCCTGCACTTGCCCGTCGTAAGGTCCAACATTCTGGTAAGCGCTGGGCACGGCGGCGCCTCCTTGCACTGATCTGCAGCCGCACTCGCCAAACAGCAGCGGCTTCTTAAGCTGCAGAGCTTTTGTTCGCAATTGCTGAATAATTGGCTGCAGCAAGGCAGCCATCTGGGATGCCGTGGCATCGGCTTTATCTGTGAGAGGAGGATAAAAGCTGAAACAGAGCAAAGCCAAATCTTCATACCAATCACAATCAAGCTCCCGGACGCCATTGGCGTCATAGGTGAGAGGACCGCTATAGACGGACTTCACTTGCCGGATCGTCTCCCGCCAAAGCTCGGACATGCCTAAGGTTCCCGACATCTCACAGCCCAAACAATAAAGTTCGCAGCCAGTGCGCTGGGCCATTTTTCCGTAATGCAGCAAAGCCTCGGTAAAGCTTTGAAACCAAGCTTGCCAATACGAGGCTTGTCTGCCCAGAATCTGCTGATCTCCGCAGGGAAAACAGATCCTGCCCCGCCAGCTGCTGTCTTGGCATTCCACCATAGGCTTCAGCATCACGCTGATTCCTTTTTGGTGCAATAGCCCGATGATTCTCTCCACTTCCCAATCGGAAGGCGTGAAGGTGAAATCCTGATATAATCTGGTGCTGGCGAATGTATCCTGCATGATGGTGACCTGAAGCGCCACCCATCCCACTCCCAACTCCGCCATGGCCTCTACCTGCGCCGCAGCCTCTTGGGAGCCGTAATATCCCTTTTTCGCAAGATAGCCAAAGCTCATGCCTTTATGTATTTCCTTGAGGGCCGCGTTCTCCAAACTCATTTCCTCCCTTGAAAAATATATTCATTATTGATGAATATCATTCATCATTTCCGTTTTAATTATAATTGAACTGAATTGATCCGTCAACCGGCCCTGGACGGCGGATACAAAGAAACCATGACCGTTAGATCATGGTTACACTGCTAAGCTCTTTTTTTCAAAGTTCGACGGCGATTCGCGCGGCAATCAGCTTCATTTCCCGGATAATCATTTTTTGTTTTTCTTCCGGACAGCGATAAGCAGGGGCGTAGCTGCCCATAGCTCCCAGCAGCTTGCCCTCGTGGGTGAAGACTGGCACAGCCATGCTGACGATATTCCCTTCCTGGACGTAGGCAAGGCAGAAACCTTGCCGGCGAATTCTCTCTAGCTCTCGCTGCAAAGCATTGATGCTGGTAATCTGATTCCACTTATCTCCGGGCATTCCCCAGCGATTCAGAATCCTCTGCAGAGAATAATTGTCGGCCCAGGCCGTGAGCACTCTGCCCGTGGTTTTCAGGTAAATATGTTCGTTCTCCAAGACCTTAAAGTCTACCTTCACAGGATGCACCTGCTCGGCGTTGATCAGCCGGATTCTGTTGCCGTCAGACAGCACTGTGAAGATCACGGTCTCGGCGATTTTCTCGCTCAGCTGCCCCAATAACTCTTCCATCCAGGAGAGGGCGGCTGTGCCGGGCAGCAGCCTATTGAGCACTCCTATGTTGGCGCACTTAGGTCCGGCCAGGTATTTGGACTGCTCATCCTGTTTTACATAGCCGCAGGCGATCATGGTTTTCAGCAGATTGCGCAGCGTGTTGGGCTTAATCGCGGTTTTCCGGGAAAGCTCGAAAAGCCCCAACCCTTTGCTTTCATGATCCTCAAAGACCAAAATATCCAGGATGCCGAAGGCTTTCTTCACGGAATTCACCAAAGTATCGCTCATTTTTCACTCTCCGTCGCTTCTTTCCCTTCATTCTATCACATTTTGGAGAGCCGGGAAACCATCTGGAGAGCTAACAAAAACGCTTAGCTTTTTGCTAACCAGATTCTCACTGTCACCCAGATAAAAAACAACGAATTTTTTTCCGAAAACCTGTTTGTGACAAAAAAATGAAAACAGCGTAAAAATCTGTTTTGATTCAATAAAACGTTTTCCTTTCCCCCTAGTCGTCCCTGCCGAGCTTTTTCCAAGGTTGTCCTTTTCTTCGATTATTGTTATCTTTAATGTATGAGGAGCCCCCATACTTACGCTCATTTGAGCGATAAAGGAGGTTGAGATTTTGACAGACAGGCAGTTGTTGAAATCTATAGCTTCTAATCTTGGGACCCTAGCGAAAGACTTCTCTTCGTTCAAGGCCGAAATGACTGAGTTTCGCGACCGAACTACTGCTAAATTGGATGATCTTCAATCACAAGTAAATACCCTGACAGCTGATTTCTCCGCATTTAAATCCGAGATGACTGAGTTCAAATCCGAGATGACTGAGTTCAAATCCGAGATGACTGGGTTCAAATCCGAGATGACTGGGTTCAAATCCGAGATGCTTGAGTTTCGTGACAGCGTCAATAAAACATTAGGACACTTGCAGCTACAGGTAGACGTCCTGGCCGACAAATTTTTTATCGAGAACAGCAATACTTTGCAGGAAATTCAAGATATACAGCGGTCTTTTTTTGAAGCGTACGGAGAGCACGGAATCGAATTGATAAGGATCAAGCGAAGGCTGAGAGGAAAACAGCAACCCCAGGATAAAGCCAGCTAAAGCCTAATACTTCATAAAAACCTTCCGGTATCTGTCCGGAAGGTTTTTTTCTTCAGCAGCAGGAATCTCTTAACGAAAGCAACCCTAGCTGCAGCGGCCGGAGACAGCCGACGCCAAACACATTGCTTTTGTCTCCAGATAGTGCTTTATCACCTCTTTTCCCGATAGCGTAACAAGGAAATACTAAAAATCGTTGATAAATCATTTGATTTTTCTTTCCTGCATCGTTATAATAATTAGTATGGTGTAACAATGCGGGGAGGCGTTATCATGGCATATACGACAATACATACAAAGAAAAATGGAGTCAAATACGTTTACTCAGTCGAAGGCTACTGGGATAAAGATAAAAAAGCTCCCAGAAACCGACAGGTTTGCCTCGGAAGACTTGACGAGAAGACAGGTGAGGTGATCCCGTCTAGCCGAAAGACGAGGGTAGCCAAAAGAGCCGCAAAAGCGCCGGAGGTAACTGCCACCAGCAAAATAATCGGTCCATTTTTGCTGCTGGACAAAATTTCTCACGAGATCGGCCTTCCAAAAGTGCTCCGAAGGTGTTTTCCGAACTGTCATCTTCAGTTATTGAGCCTCGCCTATTTTCTGGTGCAAAAGGGACACGCATTGTCCAGAAGCGAGATCTGGAGCGCGACCAATGTCCACCCGCTCGGAGAGGTTATGCCAAGCCAGCGCACATCAGAGCTGCTTAATTCCATAACCGAAGACGGCAGACAGATGTTTTTTTCAAAGTGGATGAAAACCATCTGTGCAAAAGAATACCTCTGCTATGATATCACTTCGATCTCTTCATACTCGGAAGGCAATGAGTACGTCCGATGGGGACACAACAGGGACCTTGAGAAGCTGCCGCAGGTAAACCTTGCCATGCTTTTCGGGCAGAACAGCGGGTTGCCTGCATATTACAGAAGGCTGCCAGGGAGCATACCAGATGTGGCCACCCTCAAAACAACAATGGACGCACTCGACTTCATCGAAAACAAAAAGCTTACCTTCGTGCTGGACCGTGGATTTTACAGCGCGTCGAATGTTGATGCACTGTTTGCTGCTCACTATGACTTCATACTGGCAGTCCCTACATCAAGGATATGGATCGAAAGAATCATCGACAAGCACAGAGATGAGATCATGCTTCCGGATCACTATCATGTCACCGGCGAGAACGAGAGTCTTTTCATGCTGACACACCTACATCAATGGAAGGGCAAGCGATGCTATCTGCAGATTTACTACAACAATGCCAAAGCTGCTGAAGACTATGACGCGTTTACAACGCAGCT
>DIPB01000101.1:0-1975 GCA_002426275.1 Firmicutes bacterium UBA5499 | reverse complement strand
GAGACACCCAAAAGGGGCCGCAAGATAATGTTCAACAACTCGGCCATTGAGGAATACAGGAAGAAATATGTTGGCTTCTTCTGCCTTCTCACGAAAAAGAAGCTGAATCCATTTGAAGCCCTGGAGTTCTACCGCCGGAAGGAAAAGGTGGAAAACTGCTTTGATGACATGAAAAACCAACTTGATATGAAGAGACTCAGGATACACTCGTCGCAGGCGATGGACGCTCGCCTCTTCGTCCAATTCCTTGCACTTATACTGCTTACCAAAGTTAGGCTGATAATCAAACGGAGTAAAGAATTGAAGAATCTGACTGTCCGGGAGGTAATGGAGGCGATGGAGACAATCACGGAAATTAAGTATTCCGGCAGATACGGCAGTCTGATAACTGAGGCTGGTTTGTTACAGCGGGAAATTATGGCTGCGTTCGGGCTTCCTCCGGAAACATTGTTACACGATTCGGGAAAATAGGTTATCATGAAAAAATGCGCAGCACTATTTTTCCTGGTAGCTCGAGAAAGGAATTCCATACTTATTTTCGACTGCATGGTTTACAGCTTCTTTAATCAGAGGCAAATAAGCCGCCGGAATTTCAATTTCGCTGGGAACATACGAAATGTCTTCAATCGACCAGCCGGTTAGGGCTTTCAGCCAGGTCAAACCCGCTATGTATCTGCCAAGATTCAAGCTTAAATGATAGCCATCGCGAGTCAAGGTATCGCCAAGATAGCTCATGCGCACATTTTGAATCGCCGTGCCTGAGGGAATGATCAGAGCAAAATAGCCGCGGGGCTCTATTTTGGTCCGCACAGCTTCCACAATGGCATTGTACATTGTCAACTGGTCGTTATTGTACCTGCCGAAATCACTATGAGTGCTGGTTGATTGATAAGCCCATGTCTGGTGCCAGACAAGTTTGGCATTGGCATTCTTGTTTTCTTCTATATAAGCCACCAAATTGTCTAAGTCGGAATTATAAGTGGAAGCGATGCCGCTGAGTCCGCTGACCTGCTGCAGCGTGATGAAATCCCACTCTTCATCCTTTAGCCCGTATAATAACGGCCTCTTACCCTGCGAGACCCACTTGCCGTTCGTATTTTTGTAATAGCCATAATCGGACAAGTTATTCTTGGCATTATTCCAATGCCTCTGCAGACTACAGCCACCAATAGAAAGTTTGCCGATCACAATCTCCGTTGCGCCGCAGTCTTCCGCCAGCTGATAGAGATGCGCCGTCGCATCATCGCTAAAACTGTTGCCGATAGCCAAAACCTTTAGGCTTTTTGCCTGCGATTCTGCAGCTGCTGACAGAAAAGGGACCGCCAGTAAGAGGAACATTGAGAAAAACATTGTCCACCAATTCAGCCTATTTTTCATATTCACCAACATCCTTTCGTCTCACTCAATTTTCTTGAAACTCATTCCTTTTTTTGACTTCCATGGTCAAACCGTGATCTAAAATCGTTAAAAACGCTCTCACTGGCAATGAGAATCAAAACCCTTTTCAGTAATAATTAAGCACTCCCTTCCCAAATTCCTGCAAAGTCAGGAGAGACAAAGAGCGAAATCAGCAGATCCGCAAAAGCCATGCCACAGTGATTGAGGACCGCTATAAGATAGACTTTATGCTTTGGCAAGGGTCATCCGCTCATGGAGATTGCTCGCTCTAGCTACAGCGTGAAATATCGAGTGGGGCTGCGAATGTGAAATCCCATGACACCTGGGACAATCTCACAATAGATGACCAAAAACAAAAGCCCCGCAAACCTTATAGGTACAAGGCTTCGCAGGGCTTTTTGTCCGTTTTTACTGCAAAACAAAAATTTCAAGCACTTTCTTCTCAAGAGATTTCAACTCCTGAGCGGCGGCTGGAGTTCAATGTATATTTCGGCCAAAATGAGCAATAATTGAGCCATGCTCACGCGGGTTTAGCCAAGCGGGGTTTTTGTGTAATATTGAATTTATGCACTGGTTT
>DIPB01000126.1:8271-8514 GCA_002426275.1 Firmicutes bacterium UBA5499 | reverse complement strand
GCTGGATGGGGTCGGCATCGGCCAGCTGCCGGACGCGGAAAAATACGGCGATCTTGGCTCCAACAGCCTCGGCAACACGGCCAAGGCTGTCGGGCTCAGGCTGCCCACCTTGGCGGCTTTGGGATTGGGAAGGATTGCGCCTTTAGAAAACGTTGGGGCTGCGGCAAATCCCTTAGCCAGTTTCGGGAAATTGCAGGAGCGCTCCGCAGGCAAGGACACTACCACCGGCCACTGGGAACTGGC
>DIPB01000126.1:7831-8064 GCA_002426275.1 Firmicutes bacterium UBA5499 | reverse complement strand
GTGGCAGGAAAACTCTGGGCAACTATCCGGCTTCAGGCACGGAGATCATCCGGCAGCTGGGGCAGGAGCATCTGGATACGGGCAGGCCCATTGTTTATACATCGGCGGACAGCGTCTTTCAAATCGCAGCTCACGAGTCTGTCATCCCGCCTGACCAGTTATATGAAATCTGCCGTCGTTCCCGAGCGATTCTCACCGGTCCTCACGCGGTGGGCAGGGTTATTGCCAGACCT
>DIPB01000126.1:4431-7687 GCA_002426275.1 Firmicutes bacterium UBA5499 | reverse complement strand
GGTTATTGCCAGACCGTTTACAGGACAAAAAGGCAATTTTTGGCGCACGGAGAGAAGACGTGATTTCTCTTTAGAGCCGCCCGCACCCACGCTGTTGGACGCTGTGAGAGAAGCCGGCCTGGACGTCGTGGCAGTGGGAAAAATCGAAGATATCTTCGCCGGCCGAGGGATCACGGAAAGCTATCACACCACGGACAGCCGCTCCACCATGGAAGAGGTTTTGCGGCTGGCAGGCGCGAAGTGGCAGGGTCTTCTGTTTGCCAACTGCATTGATACGGATATGCTTTGGGGACATCGCAATGACCCGGCAGGCTATGCCGAGAGTCTGGAGATGGTGGACGGCATGCTGGCCAGACTGTTGCCAGCATTGGGAGAGGAAGACGTGCTGGCCATAGCTTCGGATCACGGCTGCGATCCCACTACGGAGAGCACCGATCATTCAAGAGAATATACGCCCCTTTTGCTTTATGGAAAACAAATCGCGCCTCGGGATTTAGGCATCCGCTGGTTCTCAGATTTAGGTGCGACAGTCGCAGCCATGCTGAAGATAAAATATCAGGGGGAGGGGAAGAGCTTTTGTCAGGAAGTTTTCAGACAGTAGAGTTCATCGCTCAAACCAGAGACGGGATAGCCCCCGCGGCATCTCAAATCAAAGAGTTCGCGGAGGCTGTCATGCAAGGGCAGGTTACGGACGCGCAGCTGGCGGCCTGGACCATGGCCGTATATTTCCGCTCCCTGAGCCCTGACGCGCTGTTCGCCTTGACATGGGCCATGGCTGAGAGCGGCGAGCTGCTGGATCTTTCCCCAATTGAGGGGATTAAGGTGGACAAGCACAGCACGGGCGGAGTGGGAGATAAAACCACATTGGTGCTTGCGCCTTTAGCGGCTTCTTTCGGCGTGCCTGTGATCAAGCTTTCAGGCAGAGCCCTTGGCCATTCGGGCGGCACTGTGGATAAGCTTGAGTCAATTCCAGGATTCCGCAGCGAGCTGAGCCGGGAGGAGATCATAGCCCAAGGCCGCAGGCTGGGTCTGGTTTTAGCCAGCCATTATGCCAAGCTGGCGCCGCTGGACGCGAAAATTTATCAGCTGCGCGACAGCTGCGCCACAGTGGAGAGCGTTCCGCTCATCGCCAGCAGCATCATGAGCAAGAAATTGGCCGGCGGAGCCGATGGTTTCGTCTTCGATGTGAAAGTAGGTCCCGGCGCCTTCATGAAGACTATGGCCCAAGCGCAAGAGCTCGCCGGGCGCCTGGAGGAACTGGCATCGAGGGCGGGACGGGGGGCGAAGATAATTTATAGCAGCATGGCAGATCCCTTGGGGTTTGCGGTGGGCGATGCCTTAGAAGTGAAAGAGGCCGTGGCATGCTTGGAAGGGCAAGGCCCGGAGGATTTGGTGGAGCTGGTGCTGGCTCTCTGTCAGGCGATGCTGGCTTTGGCGAACGTGAAGGCGGAAAAAAGCGAGATCCTGGCAAAGCTTAATTCTGGCATTGCCCGGGAGAAGTTCGCACAAATGGTGGCCAGCCAAGGCGGCAGGCTGACAGAGTTGCCGGTCGCGCCTGCGCGAGGGCCTTTGCTTGCCGGTTCTTCCGGCTTTGTGAACTGGGACGCCAAAGGCGTTGGCATGGTCGCCAGGACGCTCACCGGCTGGAGACAGGAGCATCCGGCATCCGGAGTGGAAATAATAGCTAAACGAGGCTATGCTGTGAGCGAAGGTGACCTTGTGGCCATGATCCATGCCCAAAACAGCGCTCAGCTCGCTTGGGCAAAGGAGGCTTTGGCCGGTTGTCTCACCCTGTCCTGCCAGGCGCCGGAGCCCATAGCGCTGCTTTTTTAATTGGGCTCCTTCCGCAATCATAAAAGTTCTTTTCTCCGAATACCATTAAGTGTAAAGAGAATGGGAGGGATTGGGAATGCGGAAGGGACTCGCCTGGTTAGTGATTTTATTCTTTGTAACTTTTTCTGCGGCCGCACAAGAAGCTCCTTTTAAGGTTAATGCTCCGTCTGCGGTCTTGATGGAAGAATCAAGCGGCATGATTTTATTTTCTCAGGCACCGGATGAGAAAAGGCCTCCTGCCAGCATCACTAAACTGATGACGATGCTATTGACCATGGAAGCCTTAGAAAAGGGGCAAGTCAGGCTCACGGACCAAATTGCGGTGAGCGAGTACGCCGCTTCCATGGGGGGATCGCAGATCTGGCTGGAGCCTGGAGAGAAAATGGCCCTCCACGATATGTTGAAAGCCATAGCCGTCGTTTCAGCTAACGATGCTTCCGTTGCCGTGGCGGAGCACTTGGCCGGCTCTGCGGAGGCTTTTGCCAAAAAAATGAACCAAAAGGCGAAAGCGCTGGGCATGAAAAACAGTTACTTCGCTAATCCCAACGGCCTGCCACCTGAGGACGGCTCCCAGGGTTGTGTGACCACGGCGCTGGATATTGCCATCCTCTCCCGAGAGCTGCTTAAGCATCCCAAGATCCTTGAGTACACTTCAATCTGGATGGGAACTTTGGATGCCAGACCGGAGCCAGCTTTGGTGAATACGAATAAATTAGTGCATTTTTATGAAGGCTGCGATGGATTAAAGACAGGTTACACCACAGAGTCTAAGTATTGTCTGTCAGCCACTGCGAAAAAGGATACCCTGCGCCTCGTGGCGGTGGTGATGGGAGCTGAGAACACTAAGATTCGCAATGCCGAAATAACCAAGCTGTTCAATTACGGTTTCAGCCAGCTCATCTCCCAAAAAGTGGCAAGAAAGGGACAGAATCTGGGAAAAGCGAAGATCAAAGGCGGCACCTTGGAGGAAGTGTCTGTTTTGGTAGCTAATGATTTGTTGGCAGTGCAAAGGCGCGACAGCGAGGGGAAAGTAGCTTTGGAATTGTCCATTGACAAAGAGATTCAAGCGCCGCTGAAAAAAGGACAGCGACTGGGCTGGGTCACGGCTCGCTCAGAAGGTAAAGAGCTCGGCAAAGTGGCTTTGCTGGCGCAAAAAGATGTTCCCAAAGCGAGTTTTTTCGTCATGATCGGGCGTTTTTTCCGCGATTTGTTCCGCAGCTTCTTCGGCGGTTAGGCAGGAAATTTTAAGATATAGAAGAATATTTACTGTATTAGCATTTATACGAGGAGGAGCAGCATGACCGCAGAACTTGCCCAACATGGAAATACATTGATCGCAAAGCTCAGCGGTGAGCTCGATTTGCTCACGGCACCTTCTTTCCGTACCCAGGTGGATGGAGCGCTGGACGCGGCCGGACCTCGC
>DIPB01000126.1:1520-4284 GCA_002426275.1 Firmicutes bacterium UBA5499 | reverse complement strand
TCCGGCTGGACGCGGCCGGACCTCGCAACCTGATTTTGGAGCTCAGTCAGCTCAGTTTTGTGGATAGTTCCGGTCTGGGGGCAATTTTGGGCAGATATAAAGCGGTGACCCAGCTTGGGGGCAGGATGCTCCTGGTGACGCCGCAGCCCCAGGTGCAGAGGATTTTCACCCTTTCCGGATTATTTAAGATTATGGATTTGGCGCCCAACTTGGATCAAGCCTTAGCCATGCTTGCGGAGGGTTAAGGATGGAAACGCTCAATCGGCTGACCTTAGAATTTTTGAGCAGACCTGAGAATATCGGCCTGGCCAGGCTGACGATGGCCTCCTTTGCCGCTCAGTTAGATTTTACCCTCAGCGAGCTCGAAGAGCTGAAAGTTGCTGTTTCCGAGGCTGTTTCCAATGCGGTGCTGCACGGCTATGCTAACCAAGAGGGAATAGTGAGGATTGAATCTACGCTCTATCCGGACAGGATAGAGCTGCTGGTTGAAGATCACGGCCAGGGCATAGCGGACATACAGCAGGCCAGAGAGCCGGCTTATACCACTTCTCCTGACAGAATGGGACTTGGCTTCACGTTCATAGAGTCTTTTATGGATCGGGTGGAAATCAAATCCCAGCCAGGCCAGGGTACCAGCGTCTGGATGAGCAAGTCCCCAGAGGGAAAAGAGTCAGAGGTTTAATCCATGAACTCCGCTAAGCTCATCGCTCAAGCCCAGGGAGGGGATCGCGCTGCTCGCGAGCAGGTGATTGCAGATAATTTGAAGCTGGCCTGGCACGTTGTGGGCAGGTTTCGCAATACGCTCTACGATCCTGAGGAACTGTTCCAAATCGCTTGTCTGGGTCTGATAAAAGCTGTGGAGCGCTTCGACCTGGAGCGCGGCTTGGAATTTTCCACCTTCGCAGTGCCGTGCATGATTGGTGAGATCCGGCAATTTCTGCGCAAAGATCAGCCTGTGCACCTGGGGCGCACTTTGCAGGAAAATGCCAAGCTGGTACAACAAGCGGCTGAAAAAATGCGAGCTCAAGGCCGAGAACCGACAGTGGGAGAGCTGGCTGAGACGAGCGGTCTCAGCAGAGACGCCATCGTAGAGGCCATGGAAGCTTCACAAAAAGTGCGCTCTCTGTCCGAACCCACTTCCGAGGGCGGTACCTTGGAGCAGGTTGTGGCCGCGACCGAAGAGAGCGGGCAGTGGACGGAGAAGATAGCTATCTCTCAAGCCCTGGCAGAATTGGAGCCGCGGCAGAGGGCTGTGATTGATATGCGCTTTTTTCATGATTTGACCCAAACAGAGGCAGCCAGGCGCCTTGGAATCTCGCAGGTACAAGTATGCAGATTAGAGCGGCGGGCCCTCATTGCCCTGCGGGCGCGCCTTCAGGGGTGAGCGAAATGATAAATTGGATCTGGTTGGGACTCTTGGCCTTGGGCGTGCTCTTTGGCCTTCTCACAGGCAGGACGGATGAGCTCACGGCAGCCGCGCTTGCCGCCGCACAGCGGGGCGTGGAATTGTCTCTCGGGCTTGTGGGAGTGATGGCTTTGTGGCTGGGAATTTGTCAGCTTGCGGAAGAGGCTGGACTTGTCCGGGGGTTTTCCCGCTTGGCGAGGCCCTTGTTGGGCAAGCTTTTTCCGAATATTCCGGAAAATAATCCTGCTTTAGGCGCCATCGCCATGAATTTGAGCGCTAATTTTCTGGGCTTAGGCAATGCAGCCACGCCCCTTGGCATTAGGGCCATGCAGCAGCTGGCGAAACTTAATCCGGTTCCTGATACGGCCAGCGATGAGATGTGCACTTTCTTGCTGTTGAATAATGCGGCGCCAACCCTTTTGCCCATGACCGTAATCGCCATCAGGGCGGCATCAGGCGCTGAGGCGCCAGGCGAGATCATCGGTCCGGCTTTTTTTGCCACCTGCTGTGCGGCTGCGGCGGCTTTACTGTTCGATCGCCTGCTGCGTTGGAGCGGAGGGACGAAATGATCCAGCTAATCTCGCGCTATACGATTCCCTTGCTCTTGCTGTTGATCCCTGTGATCGCGGCGCTGCGCGGGGTAGAGGTCTGGAACTCATTTGCCAAAGGAGCTAAAGGCGCCTTCGGCGTGGCTGTGGATTTGATTCCCTTTCTGGTGGGAATGCTGGTGGCGATCGAGGTGTTTCGCGCCTCTGGCGCCATGGACTTTTTAGTGGGATTTTTGTCGCCTTTGGGCAAGCTCTGCGGAGTTCCCAAAGAGGTTCTGCCCCTGGCGCTCCTGCGGCCGCTTTCAGGCAGCGGGGCCCTTGCCCTGGTGAGCGATTTGACCAGAAACTACGGTCCGGAGTCTTTTGTCGGCAGGCTTGCGGCAGTCTTGCAGGGCAGCACAGAGACCACCTTTTACGTTTTGGCCGTTTATCTGGGAGCGGTGAAGATTCGCAATAGCCGCCACATAGTGGCCGCGGCGTTACTGTCGGATCTAGCGGGACTTTTGGCAGCCGCTTTTTTCTGCCGCCTGGCCTTTTTTTGAAGCAGGCGGGTTGCTTTTTCTGTGGAGGAGCGTCGGATGTAGTATAATAGAGAAAAGCGACGACGCTGATTGAAAGAAGGATTAGCTTTGCCAGTTGATTTGCATGTACACACCACTGCCTCGGACGGCACTTTCCAGCCCCGGGAGGCGGCGGCCTGCGCTCATGACGCGGGGTTAGATGCCATCGCTATTACTGATCACGATACCGTGCAGGGCATAGCCGAGGCCCGGGAAGCGGGCGCCAAGTTTGGCCTTCAGGTGGTAGCGGG
>DIPB01000126.1:0-1422 GCA_002426275.1 Firmicutes bacterium UBA5499 | reverse complement strand
CCTCAGACGGCGAGAGCTGCACATCTTAGGCTATTTATTTCGACAGGATGATCCTCGGCTTGTGGCAAAACTGGGAGAGATGGCTCGGGACAGGACAAGCCGGGCGCGAGAAATCGTGCGCCGCCTGCAGAAACTGGGGGTTCCGCTGCCCTGGGAGGATGTGGCGGCTCTGGCGGCGGAAGGTACCGTGGGCAGGCTCCATATTGCCAGGGCGCTGCTTGCGGGCGGCTGGGTCGGGCATCAGCATGAAGCTTTCGCTAAATATTTAGATAAGGACAAGCCCGCATACGTTCCCCGGCTGAGCTTGCCGCCCGGTGAAGCCATAGCGCTGATTCACCGCTCCGGCGGAGTGGCGGTGCTGGCTCATCCCAAGCTGATCGGCGACGATAAGGTAATCCCAGAGGTGGCTGCGGCCGGACTGGACGGGCTTGAGGTATATCATACCCGTCATAGCTGGCATGACGTGGCCAAATACAAGAAAATGGCCCGGGAATTGGGTCTTCTTTTCACCGGCGGTTCAGATTGTCACGGCCCGGCAGGTAAGGGGGAAGTCTTGCTGGGAAAGATTCTGGCGCCGGCTGAATGTCTCATCGCGCTGCAGGAGAGGGCAAAAGAAATTCAAGCGACAGAAAACCGTAGGGTCACCGCCGAATAGCGGTTGCCAGCTCTCCTCGTGCCCTGGAGGATGGCTTGAAAAGGAATGAAACATTATTGGTTTGATTTGCCGGCAGGGTTTTGACCATTGAAGGAGAATTGATCAGTATACAAACAGATGCAGCATAGACGTACTAGCAAATGGAGGAGACGACATGACTAAATGCAAGATCGTAGGGGAGAAACTGTTTTTGCGCCCTCTGTCCCAAGGAGATCTGCCTTTAATTGTGAAGTGGAGTCATGACAAAGAAATCAGTCTGCTCACAGACGGCGGTTATCCTGATTCCCTGACGGAGGCTGCGCAGTGGTTTGCGGAGCTTTCAGTCAACCGGCAGGCCAGGGCGATGATGATTTGCCTGGCCGACGGCACGCCCATCGGCAACCTGGAGCTGGCCGAGATCAGCTGGCGCACAGGCGAAGCCGAGGTGAGGATCAGGATCGGAGAGCGCGATTTTTGGGATCAGGGCTGGGGAGCCGAGGCCTTGAACTTGCTTTTGGAGATCGCCTTCAATAAAATGCGGCTGCAAAGCCTCTACCTGCGGGTCTACTCTTTTAACCAGCGGGCCATCCACTGTTACTCAAAAGTTGGGTTTAAGCCACGGGGCAGCGTCTGTTATGGAATTCGGGGGCAAGAGAAGCGAGAGCTGATGTTGATGACTATCAAGAAAAAGCAGTACCTAAAAAAGAGCGCGTGAAGATTCAAGGCAGCCGCTGGGCTGCCTTTTTTGATGTCGCTTGCAGTCTGTAACCTAAATTCCGCGTAAAAAT
>DIPB01000146.1:2283-2949 GCA_002426275.1 Firmicutes bacterium UBA5499 | reverse complement strand
GTGAGAACTTTTGACTGGCTAGTCTGATAACAGCAATGGAAATATTTAATATAATTTGTTACAGAAGAAGGTCAACTGAAGAAGGATTGAGCAAATGGGACTTTTCTGACGGGATGATTTAATATCCTGTGGACTTGCCGAAGGGTATTTTCTTTTGGCGGGCGGGAATTTTTGCTTCGGTCGGCGGTCTGGGTTCCACGCGGAAGCTGGAAAATAACGATAGCACATAATCAGCCGCCAACACCACGCCCGCGCCAGAGGCTAAGTCCAACAAGTCGAAATAATTAGCCGGACTCTGGGAGTCCCAGACCTCGTTGCCTATACAGGCGCCCAAAGTGAAGACATCAGCGTCTTTTTTTGAGCTAGGTAGTCGGAAAAAGGCCGGAGCAATTTGTCCATGCTTGCCACCGCCGGCTGTTGATATAATATTTTATGTTTGCTCGCTTTTAAAATCACAAATGTTAAAACTGACGAAGGATTTGTGAGTTAAATCTTGAAATATATTGTAAAGATCGCAGGGCGATGGCGGATGAAGATACGGAAACAGGCATGTTGACTCTTTTTGCTCCTGCGTTGGTAGCTATGCCTGCCTGGAGTAAAGAAATTGCCAAAGAGACGACGATGACAACTAAAGAGATTATTGTGGATGATGCAAAAGGCATTAAA
>DIPB01000146.1:0-2078 GCA_002426275.1 Firmicutes bacterium UBA5499 | reverse complement strand
ATGAAGGCGGCCTGATTTTTCCTATGTTGCCTTTGCTGAAGGTTAAATTGGGAGCCCAGTACTATCTAGATAAGCGGAATTGGGGATATAAGTTTTTTAAACAATGGTACGCTTGACTTGCAAGAGAAGCTGGCCTATAGCTCTCAGGCGGCAGGCGGAGTTGGCAAATTGATTTTTGGCACGGATAGCGCGAACATTTACCTGGGGGCCGGGTACTATCAGGGCAGAGATAATTGTGACGTCGGAAGGTGGAGCGCGGATGAAGCTCCGCAGCAGAGCAGTTATACCGAAGGTGATTGGCAGGGACCGTGATATGATGTCGGATCAGTTTAAGCTCGCGAAGCTTACTTTTTACCGCGGGTTACAGTCGGCTGGGTTGATCAGACTTAGAGCCTGGCTTGATTTGGGAAATTCGATTTTATCGGCCTGAGAGGTTCGATTGGCTTGGAATTTTAGCTGAACTATTTAAGCAAAAACAACCATCCGCCTGCGGGTGGCCGTTTATTTTAGGGCAAGTGGCAATGGTGTTGTTGGAATGGCGTCCAGCCCTTTGTAGGGCGCGCGTAGTCGGCTGGGAAAGCTCAATGAAGTGCCGTATGGAAAAACATAAACGGCGGGCAATTGACGCCCAAGAGAATTGTTCCCGTACAGCAACCCGATAAAATCGGGCAGGAAGCGGTGGTAGGATGAGAGTTGTACATTTTATCAATGGACTTGGTAAAGGCGGCGCTGAGACGATGCTGAGCAACGTCTTGCGGTATCGTTCCGGCATAGAGAATGAGATTCGCGTGGTCAGCCTGGGCTTAACCCATTATTACGAAGATGAGATAAGAAGCACAGGCGCGGTATTGATTGATTTGGATCTGAGGAAGCGGCCGTTCTCTGCGCTGGTGCGCAGCTTTCGCGAAATTAAGAAAAGCGACGTGCTCTGCTGTTGGATGTATCATTGCAATTTCCTGGGATACTATCTTGGGCGGCTTGCTAAGTGTAAAAGAATTGTGTGGAACATCAGACACAGCAATTTTGAGCCGCAATATAACAACAGCCTTACCCTGAAGATTATTCGTCATTGCGTCCGTCTGAGCCCGCGCGTGGATTTGATTGCTTACAATGGAGAAAGAGCAAGAAAAATGCACGAGGCGATGGGTTACGCGGGGAATAGCATCGTGCTGCGGAACGGGTGCGACACTGAATACTATCGCCTGCTTTCAGACGCTGGGCAAAGGCTGAAGAGGAAGTTGAAAATTCCAGAGCAGAAACAAATAGTTCTCTCTGTTTGCAGATACCACCCCATCAAGGATATTCCCATGTTTCTCGATACCTTTGCTTTAATCAGGAAAGGCAGCCCCAACGTTGTGGCAGTGATGTGCGGGAACGGCCTGTCAGCTGACAATGGAGAACTCTGTGAGCAGATTGCCCAAAAAGATCTTAAGATCGGCCAGGATATCTGGCTGACAGGTCTGCGCAATGATTTGCCGGAATATTTTTCAGCCTGCGATTTGTTTCTGCTTCATTCTGCAGGCGAGGCCTTTCCCAACACGCTCCTTCAAGCCATGGCTTGCCAGTGCGTTTGCCTGTCAACGGACGTGGGGGATGCGGGAAAAATTTTGCGCAATCCCGCATACCTGTTTAAGTCCGGAGATGCTTACGCCATGGCGGCTAAAGGATTGGAACTGCTGGGTAAAGCTGAAACTGACCGTGCGGAAATAGGACGGGAAAATAGCGGAATTATTCTAAAAGATTATGATCTTAAAGCTGTGATCCGCAGCTATGAAAGCAATTTTGTAGAGCAATGAAACTGCTAAACTTTGCTGTGGCTGAGAGCTTGATTATGGCCGGCGAGTTTGAAAGGATGCGCAGTTCATGAAAATAACGATATTCACCCTTACATACAACCTGTGGAGACATCATTGAAGCGGCAGCTCGTTATTGATGCAGTTCAGACGATAAAAGACTTTGAGCGGATCATGGGGGATGATGGCTCCGCAGCAATTTGAAGCGTGGATTGCAAGAAAGCGGTTTTCCATCACTGCAGTTCTCTCGCTAGCGGTGGCGATGAGCCATTCCCGGAATAATAG
>DIPB01000082.1:6968-7122 GCA_002426275.1 Firmicutes bacterium UBA5499 | reverse complement strand
AGGGCAAAGTTAAGGTCACAGGCATCATTCAAGAGGAGGAAACGCAGGGCAGGGGAAGGGTGCTCCGTCGCAGCAGCATGGCCAACGACTCTGTGGCCAATGTTTTGACTGTCTTAGAAAATCTCTATCAACTGGTTCCCCAGAACTATAACCT
>DIPB01000082.1:3215-6869 GCA_002426275.1 Firmicutes bacterium UBA5499 | reverse complement strand
GGTTCCCCAGAACTATAACCTGCATTTGAATTTGCCTGGGGGCGTTCCGACTGACGGCCCTTCGGCGGGAGTAGCCATTGCCACAGCTTTCTTTTCAGCGCTCACTGGTTCGCCCGTGTTCGGCAATGTCGCCATGACAGGTGAGCTGTCGATCCGAGGCAGCGTTTTGCCGGTGGGAGGAGTCGGCGCCAAACTGGCGGCCGCGGAGGCCAGCGGCGTGAAAACGGTATTCATTCCCAAAGACAACTGGCAAGAAAGCTTTGCCGATTTACAGCTAGAAGTGATCCCCGTAGAGAGGATCGAGGAAATATTTCAGCGCGCCATCGTTCAAGAGACGCTGCGGATAGGCGTTATGGCCTGATTATAAGCCTGGATTATAGATCCAGGCTTTACATTTTTTGCAATATTCGTTTTGCAGGATTCATCCCCACGCTCACGAATATTACTATAATGGGGGTGAACAAAGATCATGATCCAGCAAGAAAACCAGAACGTTAACGCTCCCCTCCAGCTACCTTTGCTCCCCCTGCGGGGCATTGTAGTTTTTCCAGCTATGGTTGTGCCGCTAGACGTAGGTCGGGCCAAATCCATCACTGCCCTGGAAAATGCCAGCATGGCCGATAATCGTATTTTACTGGTGGCTCAAAAAGATCCTAAATTAGCTGAACCCGAGCTCAGCGATTTGTATGAAATTGGCGTAATCGCAGAAATAAAACAACTTTTGCGCATGCCAGGCAACAAATCAATTAGAGTGCTTGTGGAGGGAAAGCAGCGGGTGAGACTTAAGGCGATCGTGGAAGATAATTCTTCGTTGGTTGCCGAAGCAGAGATTTTGCCCGAACAGGAAAGTTCGGATACTTTAGAACTGGAAGCCCAAAGGCGAATCTGTCTTGAGTATTTCCAGAAATATGTCAAGTGGAGCAAAAAAATTCCGACCGAAGTGATTTCTTCTTTAGAAACGGTGGAAGAGCCAGGACTGCTGGCGGACATTATCGCTTCTCATCTTTTGATTCGGGTGGAGGAGCGGCAAAGGGTTTTGGAAGTTTTAGAGAGCGGCAGCCGCTTGCAAACGCTCTCTGGCATTCTGGGCCAGGAACTAGAAGTTCTGGAACTTGAAAATAAGATTCAAGGCCGCGTTCGTCAGCAGATGGAGCGCATTCAAAAAGAGTATTATCTGCGAGAACAGCTTAAGGCCATTCAAAAAGAATTGGGCGAAGGCGAGGATAAAGAAGAGGAACTGACCGAATACCAGAGGAAGATTCAAAAATTGCCGGTTTCGGTTCGCGAAAAAGCCGAGAAAGAGCTGAAAAGGTTGGCAAAAATGCCTGCTCTCTCGGCCGAGGCCGTGGTTGTCCGCACTTATCTGGATGTGCTTTTGGATTTGCCGTGGAAAAAGAAGACCCACGATCGACTGGATCTGGAAGCAGCCCAAAAAATCTTGGATGAAGATCACTGGGGACTGGAGAAAGTCAAAGAACGCATCATCGAATTTTTAGCAGTTCGTAAGCTTACCAACAAAATGAAAGGCCAAATTCTCTGCCTGGTAGGTCCGCCCGGCGTTGGCAAGACCTCTCTTGCCCGCTCCATAGCCAGGGCCATGGAACGGAAATTCGTCCGTTTTTCGTTGGGCGGTCTCAGGGATGAGGCGGAAATCCGAGGTCACAGGCGCACTTATATCGGTTCCATGCCAGGGAAGATCATCGCTGCCATGCGCCAGGCCGGAACGCAGAATCCAGTCTTGCTTCTGGATGAGATCGACAAAATGAGCTCTGACTTCCGGGGCGATCCGGCGTCCGCTCTGCTGGAAGTATTGGACAGCGAACAAAATCATGCTTTTGTGGATCATTATTTAGAAGTGCCGTTTGACTTGTCACAGGTGTTTTTCATCACCACAGCCAATGTGGCTTCGGCGATTCCCAGGCCTTTGCTGGACAGGATGGAGCTGATCGAAATCTCCGGCTACACGGCTCAGGAAAAACTGCAGATTGCCAAAAGGCATCTGCTGCCGCGGCAGCTGGTACGCCACGGCCTTAAGGAAAGTCAATTCACTGTCAGCGATAAAATGCTGCAGAAGGTCATTGACAGTTATACTCGTGAAGCCGGCGTGAGAACTTTAGAACGCACCATTGCCGCGCTTTGCCGGAAAGCGGCTAGGGAGATAACAAAAGGCAAAGACAAAGTCAAGCTTGCGACTAAGGCGAAGCTTTCATCCTACATCGGCGCTCCCCGCTATTTCCATGACAGCATGGACGTGCGAGATGAGGTTGGCGTGGCTACAGGTTTGGCCTGGACAGAGGTGGGCGGCGAGATTTTAAAGATTGAAGTTTTGGTTGTGCCAGGCAAAGGAAATCTTCTGCTCACCGGTAAATTGGGAGATGTGATGCGGGAGAGCGCGCAGGCAAGCTTCAGTTTTGTCCGCTCGCGCGCCAGACAATTAGGAATTGAGCCTGACTTCTATGAAAAATGCGATGTGCATATTCATGTGCCCGAAGGCGCAATTCCTAAAGACGGTCCTTCCGCCGGAATCACAATTGCCACAGCTTTAGCTTCTGCCTTGAGCCAGCGGCCTGTGTCAGCCAAAGTAGCCATGACGGGAGAGATCACGCTGCGCGGGAAAGTGCTTCCCATAGGCGGCCTCAGAGAGAAGACGTTAGCTGCCCACAGGGCGGGCATTCGGACGATGATCATTCCTAATGATAATCGCAAGGATGTGGAGGAAATTCCCTTGGCAGTACGCAAGCAGATGAAATTCATTTACGCGGAGCATATGGACCAGGTGCTGGAGGAAGCATTGGCTTATCGCTCAGCTACGTTGAAAGAAGTATCTGCCGCCGAAGAAATTCCCCATTATCTTGCCTAATGGAGCGGGGCAAAAACCCCGTTCTTTTTCTTTTAAATAAAGCAGGAAACAGAATAAAATTATCGAACTATTATAATGTAATGATGAAATTTTTTTCAATTTCCATACTTATTCGTTGTCATGAGGGGGGAAAAAGCCGCAATTTGCGGCATACTAATGAAGTACGGCATTAGGCCAGGGGCAAGGGAAAGCCGCGCACTTGTCCCTAAATGCAATAAGGGCCGAACCAAAAGCTACATAAGCGCGTAGAATATAACAAACAGTTGAAGCCAATCAACATTAGGCCAATCAAGGAGGTCGAGCCCAGTGGATGTAAACGTCTTGAAAGTTTCATCGAAATCAAATCCAAATTCCGTCGCTGGCGCCCTGGCAGGCGTTCTGCGAGAACGCGGTATTGCAGAACTTCAGGCTATCGGTGCGGGTGCGCTGAATCAAGCAGTGAAAGCTGTAGCTATTGCCCGGGGATTTGTAGCTCCCAGCGGTGTAGATCTGGTATGTATTCCAGCTTTTACAGACATAGAGATCGATGGCGAGGAGCGGACCGCCATCAAATTGATTGTGGAGCCGAGATAATTCATAGCCGTAAACTTCCTATGCTAGGCTAGGAAGTCAGAGTTTAGCCGGTGCGGTCAATAGCTGCGCCGGCTTTGTTGTTTTGAAAGTAAAAGCGTGAACAAATAAAGTAGTTTTACTAGCCAGTCAAAAGTTCTCACGCGCCACATAGAAAAAAGTAACTCTTTCAAACGCTAAATCGCGAAAGAGTTACATACACAGTTTAGCAGATTCTTTCGCGA
>DIPB01000082.1:2359-2982 GCA_002426275.1 Firmicutes bacterium UBA5499 | reverse complement strand
TTGATTTTGTCGCTCATGGTTTCGCTGCTGGTGGCGCTGAAATGTATCGTCACCCTGTAGCTGGTCTTGCCGATTTTCTTCACAAGCGCGAAGCCTTTGTCCTTCTGCACAGGCAGAGAGGCCGCGCTGTCAATGGCGTTTGCATTGGAAATCATTTCATTGGTCATAGGCTCCTTCTCCAAAGAAAAAGCCCTCCATCCACAAGATGAAAGGCGCACACAGTTCCGCGGTTTTTCCTTGTTGCTCGTTTTGAAATATAGCGCGGGCAATCCACAACCACGGCCCGGAAACTCTGCTTGCAGCCGTTAACGCATTTCCGGCACAGATCGTTATAAGTAATGCGATTGCGGTGGTTGAGGAAGAACGCCCATTCCAGCTTGCGTTTCTTGCTCATTCTCGGCATGGAGGATACTCCTTTTCGGCTGTCACCGTGATATGGACGGATAGGTGGATTTTCTGTAGCTCCCCGGTGTCAATTCCGGGGAATTTTGCCCTTGTAAGGCCCCGTGCCGGGGGGAGGAGTATGGAGAGGGGCGGGATAGATGGATGTGATTTGTCGCGCTTCGGTATCATTTCGGGGTTGTTTTTCAATGCTCAGATTATATTCCTCCGTTAAAATATTT
>DIPB01000082.1:1931-2250 GCA_002426275.1 Firmicutes bacterium UBA5499 | reverse complement strand
TATATTCCTCCGTTAAAATATTTTTCGTGCGATGTATTGTGTTTTTCGTGCAAATGACATATAATATAAGTACCGACAGGAAAGGAGATGATTGTATGGCTGGCTCTACTACCAACATCAGTATCCGCATGGACGCGGAGCTGAAAGCGCAGGCTGACACGCTGTTCAACGAACTGGGGATGAACATCTCCACGGCGTTCAACATTTTTGTCCGCCAATCGCTTCGGGAAGGCCGGATTCCTTTTGACGTTTCACTCAATCAGCCCAATGCCGAAACCATTGCGGCAATGCAGGAGGCGGAGAGGATTGCGAAAGACCC
>DIPB01000082.1:1408-1792 GCA_002426275.1 Firmicutes bacterium UBA5499 | reverse complement strand
ATTGCGAAAGACCCGAACGTAAAGGGCTATACAGATGTGCCGCGGCTTTTCGCAGACCTTGACGCATGAAATACACGGTAAAATACACCGCCGTATTCAAAAAAGATTACAAGCTGGCAAAAAAGCGCGGTCAAAAAATCGAGCTTTTACAGGAAGTCGTTACGCTTCTCGCGGCGGGTGAAGCACTTCCCGAAAAGAACAAAGACCATGCCCTCACCGGAAATTGGATCGGCCATCGGGAATGCCGCATTCTCCCGGACTGGTTGCTGATTTACCGGATTGAAAATGATGTGCTGGTTCTGACGCTCACGCGCGCCGGCACACAGCGATCTATTCGGGAAATAAAGCGACGCCGTACCTGGGAAACCTGTACGGCGTTTTGCT
>DIPB01000082.1:627-1194 GCA_002426275.1 Firmicutes bacterium UBA5499 | reverse complement strand
AACCTTGATGTCCTCACGCATAGCCCACATTTGCCCATATTGTTCATTTTTACGGGCGGTCAGATGTTCCACTTCGGCCTGCCAATTCTTTGGAGTGATGGCTTCGCCGGACGCTTTCAGAACATCCAGATACCGCTTGGCGGTATTATACAAAACAAGCTCGGCGCTATGGACAGTTTGATACTTTTCCTGCGCTTTCGGCTTCATTGCGGCAAGTCGCTGATGGACAGCCTTATTCTTGGAATATTGATCCCACATGGAAAGGCGCTCATTGAACTTGGAAATATGGCGCTCGGCGCTTACGATCTCGCCGCGCAGGGTGTAATAATCGCTGTTCATGACAGAGATTTTTTCATGAAGCTCCCGCATGGAAGTGATGCCGTTGGATTGCAGAAAGTTGAACAGGGCAGCGTTTTCCTTGAGCGCCTTTATTTTGCCGTAGCGGGAGGTGGGCTGCTGTGTGGCAGCTTTTGCCTGCTCAAGCTGTTCCCCAATGCTCCGCTTTTCGGCAGGCTGGGCGGCTTGCCCCTTAGACCAGTTATAGAGGCGGGTGATCCGGGCCTTGAT
>DIPB01000082.1:0-501 GCA_002426275.1 Firmicutes bacterium UBA5499 | reverse complement strand
GTGATCCGGGCCTTGATTTCTTTCAGCAGCTTATTCTGCGCGGCGATCTCCCGATTGACATTACCTTTGTTAGTGATAACGCCCCGGCGTTCCATCTGCGTAGCCGCAACTCCCATATGACGGTAGGAATTTTCTCAATGCCCTGCCGGGCATAGCTGCGTTGGTCGATGCGCTCCGGCAGGCCCTTTTTCTCCAACGCGCGGTTGGCATACCCGGTCCGCGCCGCCCGCCATTCCTCCGCTTTGGCAAGGTCGTTCCAATCGGTGGTATTGACGCGGCGGCTCTTGTATTCTCCGCTTGAAAGTCGGATGCGCTGGCCGTGTTCGTCAAGCTCGTATTCCTTCCGGCACTTCCCGCAGTGCCGCTTTTGAGTGGTTTGCAGCGGTTGTTTTGGGCGTAATGATACGCTCCGATTATTTAGGAATTACCTCCATCATTCGCGATCTCTCGCTCAATCCATGCCGCTATGAGTGCTTGCATCATTTCTTTCGCTCCGCTGCC
>DIPB01000096.1:29892-31465 GCA_002426275.1 Firmicutes bacterium UBA5499 | reverse complement strand
GGCTCCTGGCTCTGCGCAGGCAGCTCCCTGTACGCCTGAACCACGGCCTGGCTGATTTGTCTGGCTGAAGCCAAGGCAGGCTCGATCTCAAGGCCTGTGGCGGCTCTCAGGGCATCGATTATGTAGATGTTCAAGGGATCGCTCATGGCCACCATTAATTTGCCGTCCGTCTTGACCAGGGGCACCACGCCGTAATGCCGGGCAAGGTTTTCCGGCAAGGCTGCCAGAGCGTCCTTGTTAAAGGCGAAACGGCTCAAATCAACATGCGGGATGCCCAATTGATATTCCAAAGCGCGCAACAGGCTCTGCTCGTCAAGGAAGCCTTTGGCCACCAGGATCTGACCCAACCGCTCGCCGGTTTTCTTTTGCTGAGCCAGCGCGGCCTCCAGCTGCCGATCCGTAAGCAGGCCGGCGTTTTTCAGTAATTTCCCCAGTCTATTGGAAACAGCCTGTGCGTTCACGGCATCACCCCCAGTCGACATATGTAGACATATTCTGCGTTGAAAGCTCGCTTTCCTGCAAGAAAAGCGCGTCAATTGCAAAATAGGTATTTTTTATTTACACTAAAAGGGTAAAAACGTCTCCAGCCACCTCTGAGCGAAAATCCAACTTAGCGCTCCCAAAGCCAAAAACGGACCAAAGGCAAGGGGGGAGCCCCGCTTGAGCTTCCCCGAGGCCAAAAGGCACAGGCCGAGGGCAGAGCCATAGAGGGAGCCTAAAAACAATGTGCACAGCGCCCCCTGCCAGCCCAGGAAAGCTCCGATCATGGCCAGCAGCTTCCCGTCTCCCCCGCCCATTCCCTTGGGATAAACGAGGGAGAGCAAAAGCAGCGGCGCTCCCACCGCAGCTCCCCCAAGGGCGCCGGCAAACCCCAGCGGCCGCAGGCAGCCGGAGGCAAGGCCCAAGGCTAAGCCCGGCAGAGACAATACATCCGGAATCCAAAATTCCTGGACGTCGATTTCCGAGATCACAAGCAGCAGGGCCGCCAGAATGCCAAGCCAGAAAAACTCCCGCGTCCAGCCGAATTGCCAATACAGCCCGCAAGCCAAAAGCCCGCTCGCCGCTTCCATGAAAAAAAGGCGCCAGCCTATGGGAGCTTTGCAGCTCCCGCAGCGTCCGCGCAGCAGAAGAAAGCTCACAATCGGCACCAGCTCCCAAGGTCTGAGCCTGCGCTTGCAGTGCGTACAGTGAGAGGGCGGCCAAAGCAGCGAGCCTCCGGAGAGCAACCTCTCCGCCACCACGCCCAGAAAGCTGCCGATGATGCTGCCGAAAATGAAATTGAACGCGTAGATAAACGCATTAAAGGGCGACATGCAATCTGGCCTCCTGTCCGCCGCGCCTCAAGAGCACGCTTTTTTGCTCAATCTTAACTACCAGTTCCCCCGCCTTTACCCGCGCTCCTTCTCCCACTAAAAGCGTCTCGCCTGAGGCGCTGCGCAGCAAAGCCATGGGCCTTTCCTTTTGGTAGACGATGCCCAAAAGCTGATACTCCGGTTTATACGGCGCCACCGTCACCTTTTCTTTAGGCTCAGCCTCAACCGGCGGCAAAGGCGCGGGCGACGCCGCCTCAGGG
>DIPB01000096.1:29070-29767 GCA_002426275.1 Firmicutes bacterium UBA5499 | reverse complement strand
GGTAAGTTTTCGGGCGTCGCGACTTGACTTTCCGGCTTTGTCCGCCGCTGGGCGAAAGCCCGCGCCAAACCTTGGGGATAATAATAAGCCAAAGGCTGCAGGCGCTCCTGCCGAATTTCCCCCGCCCGGGGCAAAAGCTTTTTTTTCTGACTGGCCAGGACCCTGTCATCCAAAAGGAAAAACTCAAGGGCCACCCTCCCGCGCAGGCCATCCTCCTGAGCTGAAAGCTCAAGTTCCGAGGCATTGCAGGCATATTCCCCTTGCGCCAGATCGTAAAGAAAGACCAGATAATCGGCGGCAGAGCCCGTAAACTCCAGCTGCACAGGCAGACGCTTATGAGGCCCTACCTTCCGGGAAGGCGCCAGGTTCATTTTGTTCACGGTCAAGCCTGCCTCCTGAGCTTTCCGCCGCAGGAAATCCAAGACGTTCACGCCCGCTTCTTTTTCAGGCCAGGGCAGTCCTCTGCCTTCCAGCGCCAGCAGCTTCTCAAGCAGTCTGGTTTCCGGCTCCGTGGTTTCCGCCACCGGGGCCGAGTTGCCGCCGGCCAAGAGATGCAGGGTCTCTTGCCAGCTGCGGTAGAGGCCGACCGTCCCTTTCACCGCCCAGAGCCACAAAAGCAGGCTCAGCAAGGCAATGAGTTTCCGTTCTCGCAGGTTAATCATCAGCTCGCGCCTCCACTGGTCCTGAGAGGGTGAAG
>DIPB01000096.1:21991-28919 GCA_002426275.1 Firmicutes bacterium UBA5499 | reverse complement strand
GATAGCCGCTCAAGCGGCCCGCGCCTCAGCCTTCTGATGAACGAAGTGGCATCCTGGCCGCTGGCCTCAAGCCCTTTCACCCGGCCTTGGGCCATGACCAAGGAATGATAGCTTTCCCCGCCCTCGGCAGCTAAGGACAGCTGACGCAGCACTTGCAGCTGTCCTTGGGGAGGCGCGGAGAGAAGGTCCAAATATTTAGCGTCCGCCGGCTTCACTTGCGCGCTTTGGGTTGTCTGCCGGGCTTCCAGCTCGGCCAGCCGGCTTTGGGCGCTGCGCAAGCCCATGGCGAAGCGGCAGGACGCGGCGGCCACTGCCAGCCACAGGCAAAGGGACGCTACCAAGAAAGGATTTGCCGGCCAACTGTTCTCTTTTTCCCCCACAGCGCGCAAAGCCACTGTTTTCCCTTGGGCGCCGGCTGCGGCCAGGGCTGCGGCCAGAAACTGGGAAGGCTCCAGGCGTCTGCCCGCCAAAGCCGGCTGCCAGTCGCCGGATCCTGCCAGACGCAATTTTAACTTGCGACCTGTTTGGGCTTCTAAAAAACTCAAAGTTTTTTCAGTTTCCGCGGCGATTTGCTCCCGCCGCTGGGACTGTGAGCCTGCCAGAGGCAGATCTCTGCCCCACCACGAATCGGCAAGGCCCAGTTCCAAGCTCTCTTCCGCCCTTCCTGCCAAGCAGTCTCTGCCTGCCAGAAGCGCCATGGCGTGGCCGCTGGGGACGAAAGCGATCCGGCCGCAGCCTGCCCGGCTGAAAATCGTGCTGAGACGCTCCAGTTCCTCCCGCGGGACAGCCAACGCCTGAACCTGCCAGCCGGAAGGTATTTCCTTGAGCTGATAGGCGAATCTCAGCTGCTGGGCCTCAAAAGGGCTCCGCTCCAAGAGCTGGTAGCCCACGGCTTGGCAGACTGCGCTCTTGGCGAGCGGCGGCAACGTGAATTCCCGATAGAGCACATCGCCCCGGGGCAGACCTGCCACCGCAGAAAGCCCGCGCTCTGAAAGCTCCTGGCAGACCGCGGCCAAACAATCTTGCCTCTCCTGGTCTGTCGCCGCCTTCCGCCGCCAATAGCCTTCGACTTGCAGCCGGCCCCACTTGCGGCTGACTGCACAGATCCTGATCTCATCGGGAGCAAAATCAACGCCTAAAAATAATTTTCCCATCTACTCGTTCGCTCCTTGCTGCCAGGATAAGATTGCAAGCTCGCCCTCCCGCTTCTCCACCACAACCCGCAGCCTGACGGAGCCAGCGCGGGCCGTTAAAGCGAAAACCCTGCTCCGGGTTGTGAAAAAAAGCGAAAAAAGGCTTCTCTTCCCGGCGGGCAGGCGAGAGACGATCGCCGTTAAATCAAGAAAGGGCGCGCTTTCTCTGGCGCTTTGGATCCAGCCGGCTAAGGCCGGATCCAAATCTAAATAGTGACACCAGGCCCTCAGAACCCGCGCGGTGGCCGTATTTACGTTTACAACCGGCTCTGCGGTAAGATAGCCCTCAAGCTCTTGGGCCAGGAGCGGTCCCAGGGAGGGAAGGCAGCCGAAGAAACTCTCCAGATCCAAAAACAGCTGTCCGGTCGCTTTGGCTGCTATGAAGTCGTTCACAATCGCCTGGGAAGTGAACTTATCCACGTCCAACGCGGCCAAGAGCGCGTCGAAGGCAGTATAGCTCATGGCGTTGACGTTCAGCGGGCCGTAGACTGTAAGCTGATGGGCAATTAGCTGCTTCTCGTCTTGCCAGAGGGGCAAAAGCGACAGCTCTTCTTTGACGGGCAGCAGACCGTCTCGCGGGGCTAAATCTGTCTTCGCCAGGTAATAATCCCGCTCAGCTCCTTCGGGCAGACAGTCCGAATCCAGATCACGCCAATCGAGCAGGGTCTCTGCCTGAGCGCGGGTCAGGTCTAAGCCCAAAAGCAGCTTTTCGGAGGCGGAATTCACATTCACCTTGCTGCCTTCGTCTTCAATGGCGACTGCAACCGGCACTGCCCCCACCGTAAGCTGCCTTTCTTCGCCGCTGAGCCGAGGGTCTGCCTCCTCGCCCGCCAGCTGCTCCATCAGGTACTGAATGCCGCCTTTGGCCGCCCAAGTCAAGCGGCTCTGCCGCTGCTGCCTGGCAGCAAAGGGCAAACTGAAGTCTGCCAGTTTCAGTAAGGAATAAGCTATGGCGCTCAGCGCGACGATCACGCTCAAAACCGTCAGTAAGGCATAACCCTGCCGCCTTCCAGCGCTATTGAAAGCCGACGGCTGCCTCTGCCTGTAAGATCCAAGCGGACCATTTGCGGCAGCGCCTTTTCCTCTTTGCTGTCCCAAGTATTTAGCCACCCTCCGTCCCCAGAGAGGTAAGAGAAACTTCCCTGCCAATGGGCAGACAACTTAAACTCTCTCCAGTCTCTGGCGCCCGGTTCTCTTCTCCGGTAATAGATCCCGTCCTCTCTGCTCTCCCACAGGACTTGAGCCAAGCCTTTGCCTGTGGGATAAAAAAAGCTCACCCGCTTGGCCTCTCCCTGAAAACTGTCCGCAAAACGAGGCGAAAAAAAGGCTCCGGTCAGCTCTGCGCGCAGCCGCTTGGCGATCACGAAATAATCCTGCTCCCAGGCGGTGCGCCGGGCTATCCTCCGGTCTGTGTCCACGGCCCCGCTCAAAAGCCAAAAGGCGCTCCCCAGCACCAGGGTGGAGATCATGGCCGCTATGAGCACCTCCAGAAGCGTCATGCCGCGTTGGTTCATCGCTTACCTCCCAGAACGGAGAGAGTATAGCGGCCTGCCGGCCATGTGACGGTAACTGTTAGCTCTGTGCCCAGGGGAGTCTCCTTTTCCTCTCCCCGCCAGCTCCAGGCCGGATGGTCTGGGACGGCGCCGGCCTCCGCCAAGCCCAGCTTATACTCGTCCAGGAAATTTTCGGCCAAAATCGCCGCTTCCCGTCGGGAAGCGCTTCTGGTCAAAGTCTCCTGACTTTGGGAGATAGCCCACAGCAAGGTGAAGGAAGCAAGGCTTAAAATCGCCGAGGCCAGCAAAACTTCCAGCAGCGTGAAGCCGCTAGTAGTTGGTGATATCCGCTTCTTCACCTGCGCCACCAACCTTACCGTCGGAACCTAAGGAGTATACGTCGAAGCCCTCCTGATTCTCTCTGCCTGGGTTCAGATAGACGTAATCTCTCCCCCAGGGATCTTTGGGCACCGCTTTATCAAGATAGGGTCCGTCCCACCCTTCAGGCTCCGGCGCCGGCTTATGGCGCAGCGCCTCCAGCCCTTGGCTGGTGGTGGGAAATTGACCCGTATCCGCGTAATATTGCTTCAGGGATAATTCCAAAATCCGAATTTGATCTTTAGCGGCCACGCGCTTCGATTTTCCCACATTGCCGATGAGATTAGGTCCAACTATGGCAGTGAGCACGCCGATGATCAAGATCACGATCAGAATTTCCAAAAAAGTGAAACCTGCCTCCGACCTTTTCATTTCTTTCTCCCTACCTTTCTCAGCTAGAGCACGTTGATGCTCAACAGAGGCACGATAATGGCCGCCACCACCGCAAACACCACCAGCCCCAGGAAAACGATCACAGCAGGTTCCAACAGGGCAAGCAAGGTCTTAGTTTGGTTGGCGCATTCTTTCCGGAACAGCTCCGAAGATCGCAAAAGCATCTCCTCTAAATTCCCGGCTCTCTCTCCTGTGGCCAACATCTGAATGGCCAGGGGAGGAAAGAGGCCCTCTTCTTTCAGCAAAACCGTGAAGGAACCTCCTTTGCGGATCCCCGCCCGCACTCGTCTGGTGGCATCGCGCAAAAGATAGTTATCAAGGCTTCCCTGGGCGATCTCCAGGCTCTCCGGCAAGCTGACCCCGCCTGCCAGGAGCCTGCCCACAGTACGGGCAAAGCGCACGTAATGCAATTTGCCGAAAAGAGGCCCCAAAAGCGGCAGCGCCAGCGATGTGCGCTCCCAGAGCTTTTTCCCCTGGGGACTGAAGGCTACATATGCTGTCCAAGCAGCCAAAAGCGCCAGCAGCAAGAGCAGCGCCCAGCGCCGCTTGTTCACAAAATCGCCGACTCCCAGCACGATTCTGGTGGCCAGAGGCAGCTGGCCGCCCAGCTGAGAGAACAGCTGCCCGAAGCGAGGAAGAATGAAAACCAAAATCAAAGCTAGGGCGGCTAAAGTCGCGCCCAGCATCACCATAGGGTAAAGCATGGTGAGCTTCAGCTGGCGGCGGATCTCCTCCTGGTTTTCAAGATCCTCCGCCAGCTGCGTCAGGTTCGTCTCCAGGCTCCCTCCCGCTTCTCCGGCCCGCACCATGGCCAGGTAAAAGGAGGGAAAACTCTGGGCTGCCAAGGATCCGGCCAGCGAGGAGCCGGAGCGCACGGCGGCCAGAACCTGCTCCACAACCGCAGACAGCGCTTTGCTTCCGTACTGGCCGACGGCCTCCAGCGCCGCGGAGAGAGATAAGCCAGCGGAGAGGAGATTTGCCAGTTGGCTCGTGAACGCGTAAAGCTCTTTCTGAGACAAAGCTTTGATCCTGCTTGGCCGCGCTTCCCGCAGCGAGGTGGGAATCATGCCTTGCCCGGCCAACTGCTCCAGAGCCTGCTTGTCTGCCGCAGCTTCAATTGTCCCGGACGCCTTTCTGCCGTCTGCGAAGACAGCCTGATATTTGTAATTGGGCATCTTTAAGCCTCCGTCGCCCGCAGCAATTCTTCAGCGGAAGTGATGCCGGAAGCCACTTTCTGCCAGCCGTCTTCCTTGAGGCTGACGAAACCTTTCTTCTGGGCTTCCTCTTTAATTTGGGCGGTGCCGTGTTCCGCCAGAATGAAGTCTGACATTTCCTCATCCACTAATAGTAACTCGTAGATCCCAGTGCGTCCCTGATAGCCTATATTGGCGCACTCTGGGCAGCCCACGGGCTGCCAGGCTCGCTTCACAGGCAAGCCCGCAGGTTCATATTCTCGTTTGCACCGCGGACACAATACCCTTACCAGGCGCTGCGCCAGCACTGCCCTCAGGGTAGAAGAGACCAGGTAGCGCGGAACGCTCAGATCTACCAGTCTGTTCACGGCGCTGGGCGCGTCATTGGTGTGCAGCGTGGAGAAAACCAAATGCCCGGTGAGGGCGGCCCGGACTGCCATCTGCGCAGCCGGCGGATCCCGCAGCTCGCCCACCATAATGATATCCGGATCTTGCCGCAAGATGTGCCGCAGGCCGCTGGCGAAATCCAGCCCGATTTTGGTTTTCACCTGAATCTGATTGACGCCTGGCAGCTGGTATTCCACGGGATCTTCGATGGTAATGATCTTTTTTGTGCTGCGGTTAAGCTCCGAGAGCGCGGCGTATAAAGTCGTGGTTTTCCCGCTGCCTGTGGGACCTGTCACCAAGATCATGCCGTGGGGCAAAGCCAGCAACTTTTTAAACTGCGCCAAAAGCCCTGAGGATAAGCCAAGCTCTTGGGGCCCCAGCAAGACGCTTGCCTGATCTAAAATTCGGATCACGATGCTCTCGCCCCAGATTGTGGGAACCGTGGAAATTCTCAAGTCCAGCTCCCGGCCGGGCAATCTCATTCTGACCTTACCGTCCTGGGGAAGACGGCGTTCGGCAATATTCAAATCAGCCATCACTTTGATTCTGGAAGCGATGGCCCAGTACAGATCCTTAGGCGGCGGGTCCACTTCGTAGAGGACGCCGTCTATGCGGTAACGGATGCGCAGTTCCGCCTCCAGCGGTTCGATGTGAATATCGCTGGCCCTGCGCTCCACAGCCTCGGCGATCAAAAGGTTCACGATCCTAATTACGGGCGCGTCGTCGCTCTGGGTTTGCTGCGCGTCACCATCCAATTGGGTTTCTTCCCTAATGATTTCCAGTTCTCCGCCGGTGAGATTTTTCAGCACTCCTTGGACTGAGCCGTCATCCTGACAGAGGGCCAGTTTTTCTTGCAGCGTCTCCTGAGGAACGTCAATTATTTTCACAGGCCTTTTCAGTAGGCCCGCCAGCTCGTCCGCCATGGAAGGGTCCTGGGGTGGGACTGCGCCTAAAATGAGCGTAGCGCCCTCCTGGCCCATTGGCACAACCTGATACAGCTTAGCCAGGTTTGCCGGCAAAGCAGTCCCCTGTTCCATTTCTTCCCCTCCCGCTCGTTACAAAAATAGGCTGGGAGAATCCCAGCCCAAGCTAATTGGTCTCGGCAGCCTCAAAATACCGTTTGAGCACCGCCTCAGCTATGGCCTCCCGCAGCGAAGGTGTAAGGGAGAAAGCTAAATCCAAAAATTCATTGCCTTTGATTCTACGGCTGGGCATACTGACAAACAACCCGTTTTCTCCCTCGATAACCCGCACATCGCGGATTACCAGCTCCTGATCAAAGGTGACGGAGGCCAACGCTCTTAATTTACCTTTTCCTTTCACCGAACGCAAACGGACTTCAGTAACCTGCATGCCAATCCCCCTCCTCAAGGCGGGGGCTTCTCATATTTTTAAATTCGCTATGGGCGGTTAAAATCCTCCAAAGCTCGGACAATTGCCGTAAAATCTTGAGGCTTATCAACATCAAAACCTACTTCTGGCTGGCGCATGATCACAGCCTTAGCGTTTAAGCCCAATTCCTGCGCCCGGCGCTCGATCTTGGCGATGGACAGCGTCCGCAGCAAAAAGGAAAGGATGAAAGCGCCTCCCAGGATCTTCACCAGCCGCCAGGGCTTTTTTCTGGCGGCGATCACCTGCTGAAAAAGCCCGCTCATTTGGGAGAGAACGCTTTTTTCCATGTAAACTAAATTGCCGCCTGTAAAAGTTCCGTCTTTTAATCTGATGAAAGTGCGCTCCGCCTCGGGAAACATGGCGAAAGTGTCTTCGCGGCTCACGATGGGATAATATAGACTTACGCCCGCTCGCTCAGCCTTGGTTAAAAAATCGTCTACTATTTCCGGCTTCAGCAGAGGAAGATCCGACGTTACCACAAGCAATCGCTCTCCGCTTG
>DIPB01000096.1:18342-21788 GCA_002426275.1 Firmicutes bacterium UBA5499 | reverse complement strand
CACCACAATGATCTCCTCCACCTGGCCGCTTGCAGCCAAGGCCTCAACCACCCAGGCCACCAAGGGTCTACCTTGCAGGGGAATCAAAGCTTCATACTTTTGGGGGAAAGCCGCTTCCAGTTTACCGTTATTAGGGGCTCCAGCTAAAACTATGGCTGAAACTTTCACTTTTTCTCCTCGCCCTTCTCAGCTTGCTCTTTATCTTCTAACTCCCGCATAAAGGCGGCTTCCGCCCGCTCGATATGCTGAAAGGCGAGCTTCTGGGCCAGCCTGCCATTGCGCCGGCTAATGGCTTCCAGAATTTGGCGGTGCTCTTCCAACGCCAGGTTCATTCTTCCAGGCCTGCCTAAGGAAGTGGTGCGGAAAAGTTGAATCCGCTCCCTGAGATTGCCTATGGTCTGCGCCAAGCGCACATTGCGGCTGGCTTGGTACAGACGTTCGTGGAAAGTGGTATCCGCCTGAATGCAGGCACTGAGATCTTTTCTGGCGATGGCCTCGCTGATTTCCACCAGGAGGCGTTCCAATGCCTCAATTTCCTCTTCTGTGATTCGCTCTGCGGCTAAAGCGGCGGCCAAACCGTCCAAGGCCGAACGCATCTCGAAGACTTCCGCCATATCTTTCATGGACAGTTCCTCCACGTAAGCGCCTTTGCGGGGAACCATCACCACTAGACCTTCCAGTTCCAGCTTGCGGATCGCTTCCCTGACAGGCGTGCGGCTGACGCCTAAATCTTCGGCCAGCTGCAGCTCCATCAGCCTTTGACCGGGCTGCAGTTTTCCGCTGCGTATTGCTTCCCGCAGGGTCTCGAAAACCAAATCGCGTAACGGCTGATAAGAATCAAGCTTGATTGGTTCCACTAATCTCTCTCGTTTTGCCACTCCTACTCACTCCCTTCCTTTTTAATTCTTCACTCGCGGCTTTTTTCCTGCTCAGCCAGCTCAGATCTGCCCACGCTGCGCACAACATTTATTTCCAGTTCCGGCTCTAGCCTGCCCATGATTGCCGCGGCCTGCGCAGCTAAACTCTCCGAAGCAAACAGTCCGAAGACAGCGGAGCCGCTGCCGCTCATGGCTGCGCCCAGGGCTCCCGCCTGCTTTAGCTCTCGCTTATACTGCGCCAATTGCGGGTAAAAACTGAAAACAGCCCCTTCCATGTTATTGGCCAAAGCCTCTCCCAAGGCTTTGACGTCTCCTTTGGCCAGAGCCCGGCTCACCTTTGCCGTGGCGCCGTCGCTCCTTCTGGGACTTTGGTCAAAAGCGCGGTACGCCCAGGGTGTGGAAACGGAAAACGGAGGCTTCAACAGCACAAACCAATATCTGCTCGGTCCTTCGGGCAGAGGTTTAATCACTTCCCCTCTGCCTGAAACCTCCGCGCTGCCTCCGGTGAGGAAAAAAGGCACATCTGAGCCCAATTGCGCAGCGAGCATTCTAAGGTCTTGCGGACTTCGTCCCAGCTGCCAAAACCTGTTGAGAGCTTTGAGCGCGAAAGCTGCGTCTGCGCTGCCGCCGCCCAACCCCGCTTTCTGCGGAATTTTTTTCTCGATAGTGAGCTTGGCTCCCAAGGACGCCTCACCCGCCAGCAGCCTTGCCGCTTTCAGGACCAAGTTAGCTTCTCCTTCCAGCTCCGGCATCCCAGGCACGGACAAAGAAAGAGCGTCGCCGCGCTGAATCGTCAGGATATCGGCCAGAGAAACAGTCTGCATCACGCCTCTAAGCTCATGGTATCCATCCGGACGCAAGCTCAATATTTCCAGAGCTAAATTCAATTTAGCATAAGCCTTCAATTGCATGAAAATCGCCCCTTGTCTGATTATAACACGGAGCGAAATATGCAGTCAATTTGCGCTTAACAAGGGGGACGTAATTCTTTTCGCCCCGGCTTTTCTGCAGTCCTCCAAGTTTAACAGCCGTTTAAGGCAGAATCGTTGTCAGATCACACGCTGCCCCGCAAAAGTCATATTTCAAACAATCACCGAACGGTCAAAAGGATATTTCAGTTAGCGCAGATCGCCGCTGGTCAGTAAACGCAAGTCTGCATGAATATTGAATTCCAGAATCAGTTTCAGGTCCTCAGAAGCCTTGGTAAGCCGGCAGCGCCCGCCGGGCAGAACGGCCTGACGAGCGTCTTCATAATCTTCTCCGCCGTTTGCCGTAATCGCTGCTTCCCAACCGACCTTATTCATAGCACCCTCATCCTAAGGCGTCGATTTCCGTATTTTTGAATCTGTTCGTTCTTACGGGGCTTATCCTTCGTCCGTATTCACTTTAAAGATCAGTTTCTCATCACATAGCCACGTCAAGTATCCGTTCCGAAACGCTCCTGTCGGCTCCGCCGCATCTTTTGGCTGGACCTTTTTTCAGTGCTCCTTCCGGGACAATAACGCCATCTTCGTCCAGCATATCCTCATCATTTTGTATCTCAAAGCAGTAAATTGCTGTTAAACTTGAGTAAAATTTAAGATGTCAACGGCTGATCACGAAAAAATCTGCTAAACTATATATGTAACGCTTTCGCGATTTTACCTCCTTCGGTTCGCGTCATCTCATGGGAGCATAAATCGTTTGAAACTGCCAAGTTGGTTATTGGTAAGTTATAACCAATCTGTAGCTGGAGGTGGCTCCTTGAAAATCCTACTTACAACAGATTTGTACGCGCCGATTATTAACGGAGTTGTGACCTCTGTGGTGAATCTGCGCAGAGAGCTTATGCTGCGTGGGCATGATGTCCGCGTTCTGACCTTGTCGCAGACCCTTCATTCCTTCGAATCGGATGGCGTGACCTATATAGGATCGGTCAGCATGGGAAAGATCTATCCCGGCGCCAGAATCAAGGCGGCTTTTTTCAGCAGCTTTGTACAGAAGCTTGTGGACTGGCAGCCTGACATCATTCATTCCCACTGTGAGTTTTCTACGTTCCTCATCGCACGCCAGATCGCAAAAAGCCTTGATATTCCGGTCATCCACACCTATCACACGCTCTATGAGGACTATACCCATTACTTTTTACTCAACAAAAAATGGGGGCGCCACATGGCCGCGTCCCTGTCACGTTGGATTATCGGGCAGACCGCCTGCGTGATCGCCCCCACGGAAAAAGTAAGGACGATTTTGAACGAATATGGGATCCGCCGGGATATCCGCGTGATTCCCACCGGTATCGACTTAGGTAGATTTAAGAAAGCTCTTCCAGCGGAAAAACGTCTCGCCCTTAAAAAGCGGCTCTGTATTCCGTCAGAAAATCGTATTTTGCTCTATGTGGGCCGCCTCGCAAAGGAAAAAAATCTGGAAGAGTTGCTCCGCTCTCACGCTAAGTGTAACATCCAGGCTTTGTCCCTCCTGATGGTCGGAGACGGACCCCACAGAGGAGCGCTGGAGCGAATGGCATTGGAGCTTGGTATCCGGGATTCCGTACAATTTGCCGGCATGATCCTACCGGAACACATAGGG
>DIPB01000096.1:15281-18273 GCA_002426275.1 Firmicutes bacterium UBA5499 | reverse complement strand
ACTATTATCATCTTGGAAATCTGTTTGTCAGCGCATCTGTAAGCGAGACGCAGGGGCTTACATATATAGAAGCCCTGGCCTCCGGCGTGCCGGCGCTCTGCCGCAGTGATGCCTGTTTAGACGGCGTTATTTTGGATGGCCGCAACGGCTGGTTATACAAAAGTGAAGACGATTATCTGGAAAAGCTTTATTCCTTCATGAGCAGCACGGAAATGCAAAAAAACATGTCCGAGCGCGCGGCCAAACTTGCGCGGCAGATGTTCTCCTCTGCTGTGTTCGCGGAAAAAGTGGAGCGCGTGTATCTCGACGTGCTTTACGGGACTGCAGAAAAGAAGGCCGTAACCTGCCTGGGGGAGATGTCCTGCTAAAGAACTCTGCAAGAAAAGCCTCCGGAAAGACGGTTGGGAAATATGAAGCCGTGGATAGGATGTGCTCCCAAATCCTTACGGATGGCATTATGAATGTCCTCCCGCATTTTTTTGACTGCGTCATAGTTTTCGTTTCCGTATTTTCTGACAGTGGAAATGGTTGCGTCCGATAAAATAATGACATACAGACCCGTCCGCGGTTCGATAAAGATGGATGTGCCTGTGTGACCGCAATGGCCGAACGAGCATTCCGCAAACAAACTGCCGGTTTGCCTGTATTTGCTTTCAACATAGACAAAACCTAACCCCCGCGATTCCGCTTTATCCGGCGTATAGTTTTGGATTGCTTTCCTGAAACTTCGGGCGAAACAAGCGGGTTTCCCGTCTTGCACAGCATCCGCGCATATTGTGTCAGATCCGAAAGCGTAGAAAACAGCCCCGCATTCCCGGTAACCCCTCCCAGAAAACGGCAATTATAGTCATTCACCAAGCCTGCTTCAGTTTCCAGCAGATTACCGTTAATGACGGTTCCTCTGTCCAGCGGCAAATAGCGGGTGCGATCCAGGGGCAACCCCACTAAACGTAAGACAAACCATCTATTCTTTCACCGAAAATTTTTCCAGGATTTTCCCCATCAGTACATAGGCCGGGCAGGAATACAGCACCTCTTCTCCCACTGGCTCTCCTTTTAGATGAACGATGTAATCTGCTATGTTGGCATAGGTATTGCCGGGTACGCACAGGTGCCCCACTCCCGTCGTCTGCGTAAGCAAATGCAAGATCGTAAGCATTTTATTGTGTTGGGGGACGTTAAAAAACGGGTTACCTTGTCAGTGAGCTGAAGAAGCTGCTTTTCAACAGCGATAAGAGAAAGCGTTCCCACCGCCAGAATTTTGTTATGGAGGCCAGATCGAACAGCGTATTTTCTGTCACAGGTTTTTTTCCGCAAACGAAAAAATCCCGTGTGTTCAAATTCATGCCGATGCGGACAGCTGCATTATTAATTAACGCATTATTTTTATAATGTGCAAGGCAGCGTTCTAAATGACAAAAGGTCATGAATACAACCTCCCATTTGGCTGAAGCCGTTATTCCGCCTTGCCGCGGCGGGCAGAACAGAAAGCCCGAATCAGCAAGAAATTTCCTCATCGGCACAGGTCCCGTAGCTCATGACAGCCTTTCCGTTCTAAGCCTGCGGCGATCCCCGGCTGGCGGCATCTGTTCCCGCCGAATCAGTGATCTAGACGAAAAAAAGCCGCATGATGAACTCAATTTACGCTCAATGCAGCCCTGCTCCCCATTGACTACTTTTTTCAAAAAGATATGGTATACTAAACATAGGTTAACAATCCTCGTATTGATCTGGGGGTGCTGCAATGACTCTTAGTTTAGATTCAACCTTAAAGAAACTTGTGAAAAAAATAGTGGATATTGCCCAGCCGGAGCGGATAATTCTCTTTGGCTCCGCAGCCCGCGGCCAAATGGGCCCTGATAGCGATCTTGATGTCTTAGTCGTCAAAGACGGAGCCTTCAACAAGAATAAGTTGGCTCAAGATATATATATGAATCTTTTTGGCGTTGGGTTGCCAGTTGATGTGATTGTGGTGACTACGGCAGAGCTTAACGAGTTTAAAGATTGCACGTGGAGCGTAATTTCTCCCGCTCTGCGCGAAGGTAGGGAGATCTATCATGCGTGATTTAAATCCAAAAAATCCTTTTGAATGGCTACGACGCGCTCGGGGCGATCTCATTATCGCCAAAAATTTTTCAGAGCACGAGGGTATCCTCCTTGAAGATTTGTGTTTTCATTCTCAGCAAGCAACGGAAAAGGCATTAAAAGGCGTTCTCGTTTCGCTAGGATTAGAATTCCCCCGGACTCATTCCATCACTTTGCTATTGGAGCTCATCACTGAGATCAACGTTGAAATACCCTCGGAATTATTTGAAGCAGGAAGGTTAACGTTCTATGCCGTTCAGGCACGCTATCCCGGAGCTTATAGCGAGGTCGAATATGATGACTACTTGGAAGCGGTGAAAATTGCAGAAAAGGTCGTTGACTGGGCTCAAGAATATATCAACAATAAATAGAAACCTCGGTCAGCATTCGCAATAGCTGTTATGCATCCCCAAAGGGCTTCCTTTAAAATCGCAATAACAAACTTTACATTGATTTTTCTCCAATCAAGATTCGAACGAGCGTATCTTTTCAGATCTGCGTCTCAGCTCAAAGCAATGGACGAAATCCCTGGCAAATCTCGACGGCTGCCGCACAGTTCTACTTGTATATCTCTATGCTGAGGAGCCCAGAGTTCATAACTGCCTTCCGCAAAACGCTATTGTACATAAACGGCGCTTTCAAGTGCTTCAAGAAAAGCTTGCTTTTTAGTTTGCCGCTCTTTTTCCGGTACTCACGGACAACTTTCGGTTCGCGCTTAAGGCTTTCGGCCAAGGCTACCGCGCTCTCGAAAGCGTAGCTCAAGCCTTCCGCGGAGGTGGGACTGATCCAGCCTGCAGCCTCGCCGATGAAAGCGATGTTTCCTCTGCCGACGAAGAGCTCAGACTGACGCGGCCTGAGGATAAAAGCACCGTTCTTTTTGACGCTCCCGCCAAGGTCAAAGCCCCTG
>DIPB01000096.1:10118-15031 GCA_002426275.1 Firmicutes bacterium UBA5499 | reverse complement strand
AAGATGGCCGAAAAATACGGCTGCGGATTTTGGCACTGGAACCACTCTTGAATTGCAACGTATGCCCTTGGCCTCAGCTCCGGCGCCACCTGCCGTCTGAGGGTAGAGCAGGCGCCGTCTGCGCCGACCAGGTACTTACACCAGGCGCTATGTTCCTTGCCCTGGCTTGAGAAATGAACCTGCAGCTTTCCTTGTTCTTGGCTGTATAGTCTGAACAAACCTTGACGGAAATCCACGCTGGGCGGGATGGCAGACACCAGCCAGCGATCGAACTTCTCTCTGGAGATATTGATGTAGTGCCGTTGATAGTATCTTTCCAGCTTATTTCGCAGATCCAATGTTCTCACTGCGAACAACTGAGGGCCTGTGAGCACCTCTTTAGGGACTCCCAGACTGAGCTTCGCCAGCATCTTTTGTGCGTCCGGGGCAATGAGTCCGCCGCAGCATTTCTCAAATAAACCCTGTTTCGGCGAGACCAGATCCCTTCTGTCTATGAGGAGCACCTTATATTTTTCTCCCACCAAGCGCGCCAATGTTGCGCCGGCAGGGCCCGCCCCTATGATAGCCAGATCGTAGTACATGGCGCACCTCATTACGCAATAAATTTTGAAGATATTATCAATATATTCTCCGCCGGAAGCTCTCTTTCCTTCCTAAGAAAAGCGGAAGAAGACCTGCTCAAATTGCTTTTTCCGAAGGAAGCATGTCCCTAACCATTAAGAGACAGTCTCTAATCCGGTTTAAAAACCATCCTCAAGCAGGCGCTGACAAAGCCGCCGGCGCTCTCCCTCACTGTGGGCGGGCAAGCCTGCCTGAAAAAAGCGAATTTCGGTAAAGCCCTTCTTGGGCGCGGCAAAAACCACGCTACTCAGGAATTGAGCGTTATGCCTCGGAAGGGACCCTCAATGGTCCCTTCCGAGGATTTCATCATTTGGCCTCGCTTTTCAGAGCCAATACATGCTCCCGCGGGGTCACAAAACCCGCGGCCGAAAGCAGGGCGATTTCTTTATGAACTCTGGCCCAAGACTCGTAGAAGATGATCACGTCTTGGGCATGCTCTGAGACGGCATTGTGCAAAGCCTCCACCTCGTCGTAGATGATCTGAATCTTATCCGCGGGCATGCCGGCCGCCAAAGCTCCTTCCTGCAGGAGGCGAGCTACTTCTCCTTTTTCCCTGCCCCGCAGATCTTGATCTTCTTTGATGATCAAGTGCTGGCAAAACCGGGCGGCGATCTCCCCCATGCTGCGAATTGTCTCGTCTCTTCTGTCTCCCGGAGCTCCGACGACGCCCAACAGAGAGCCGGTGAGCTTTTTGGCGGCCAACAGCGTGGTGCTGTAGCCTGCGGGATTATGTCCGTAATCGACGATCACTTTTTTTGAGCCGAGCTCAAATATGTTGAAACGACCGGGATTGCAGACGGAATCGGAAGGAAAAGTTAAAAGCGCTTCTTCAATTTGAAAGGGAGCCAGACCCAGGGCAAGGGCCGCGCCCATGGCAGCCAATAAGTTGGCAACGTTGTGAGCTACCTCTCCAGATAAGGTGGCCGGATAGCTGGCGATTGGCGCCAAGAAGCGGCCGGAGGCGCCGGCGCTGTGCCAGACTATCTTCTCCCCGTCCAGATGGAGCGCAGAGCCGGCAGTCGCAAGATGATTTTTAAGCAGCCTGTTGTTTTTTCCGGCGCTAAAATAGAGGATATTCACATCTGGAGATACTCTTTGGGCCATTGCCGCCACATGGGGATCGTCGGCGTTGAGCACCACCCAGCCGCCGGGAAGCACGCACTCTGCCACCAGAGATTTCACCTGCGCCAAATCCTCTATGGTCTCAATCCCGCCAAGGCCCAAGTGATCTTCGCTGAGATTAGTGATCACTGCCACCTGGCTGAGATCATAGCCTAAGCCGCCGCGGAGGATGCCGCCCCTGGCCACCTCTAAAACAGCAGCTTCCACCTTCGGATCCCGCAGTACCGCCTGAGCGCTCCATGGACCTGTGTTGTCCCCCGGCACTGCCAGCTGGCCGCCCAAATAAATCCCGTCGGTGGTAGTCTGCCCCACAAACAGACCTTGTTTGCTCAGCACATGTCCCAGCATCCGCACGGTGGTAGTTTTGCCATTGGTTCCTGTGACTGCGATCAGAGGAATTCGTCCTTGGCCTGTGGGGAAAAGGTGGGAGACGATCTCCTGAGCGACAGGCCTCGCCTCGCCTGCGGAAGGGTAAAGGTGCATGCGCAGACCTGGGGCCGCATTCACCTCAATGATCGCTCCCTGCTGCTCTGTCAGCGGAAAGGCGATATCCTCACAGATCAGATCCACGCCGGCCACATCCAGGCCCAACAGCCGGGCAGCTCGCTCAGCCAGCTCTCTGTTTTGCGGGTGCACCAGCTCCGTGGCATCCGCTGCCACGCCGCCGGTGCTCAAATTGCCATTCTGGCGCAGCTGTACCCGGACGCCGGCAGCGGGAACAGAGTTGAGATTATAGCCTTGCGCCTTCAGCATGACAATTGTCACTTCGTCCAGCGGCACTTTAGTGAGCGGCTTTTCATGTCCTTCTCCCCGCAGCTCATCCTCATTGAGCCGGGCGATCAGCTCTCCCAGCGTGCTTTTGCCGTCGCCGGATACCGCGGGGGGACGGCGGAGGCTGGCGGCCGCGAACTTACCTTCCACCACCAAAAGCCGCCAGTCCTGACCTGGAACTTGCTTTTCCACCAACACATTTCCCCAGGAACTGGCCAACTGCCAGGCTGCTTGGGCAGCCTCCAAACTATGAATCCCAGATGTTACTCCCTTGCCCTGATTGGCTGAAACAGGCTTGATCACAATGGGAAATCCCAGAAAGCGCACTGCCCTTTCCACTTCTTCCCAGGAAGCGGCCACAGTGCCTGCGGGTATGGGAAGACCGCTCTCGGAGAGCAGACATCTGGTCGCCCACTTATCGCAGGCCAAATCAACGGCAAGGGCAGAAGTATTGCCCGTGATGGTAGCAGCCAAGCGGCGAGAATTAGCTCCATAGCCGAGCTGAACCGCAGCGCCTCCCGCCAGAGGCAGGATGGGAATTCTCCTGGCCTTTGCACAACCTAGCAGCGCCTTGGCGCTGGGGCCGGGGGCAAATTTTAATGAAACTGCTTTGAGCTCCGCTAACATTTGCGGCAGCATTTGCCCGGCAGCGTTCCCCGCTGCCAACGCCTCAACTAATCCGGTGGCAAATCTGCCTGCCTCCAGCCCCACCTGGAGGGTTTCATACGCATAGACAACGTCGTAAATGTTCACTTGCTCTGCGGCGCGGGTGGTGCCGAAGAAGACCTCCTGGCCGCTCATTGTGGAGAGCTCCAGCGCCACGTGCTCAATCACGTGCCCCAGATACGTTCCTTCGGCTACCCTTTCCAAGAAGCCACCCGCTCTTCCACGGGAGCAATGATGCTGAGACAGACCAGGCAACAGTTCCGCCAGGTTATGGCAGAAATTGGGGATCTCGGCGGTTGTGGTCTCATGCCAGGGGGAGAGATCGATCCGAAGACGAATCACCGGTTTGTAAGCGTAAATATTGGGTCCACTGTAGACTCGCTCTTGAATAATCTTCATCTTTTCACCTGCAATTAAAAATGGGCCGCCGGGCGGCCAGGTCGAACTTATATCCTTGCGGCAGAATGTGCAAGCGGATATCCGTAAGCGCCAGAGGCTCGCTGGGCGCCAGTTCAGAAACATTCACGTAGTCAAGTCCTCTGCCGTCGAGAATGGTTACGGCACCGGAGCCAAGAATCCGGGCCGCGTCATTTTCTACGCACAAGGCAGTATTTTCATCAATGCCAATGCCCAGCAAGTGGGGGCTTTGGGCAACTGCCATCAGCAAGCGTCCAATTCTCCCCCGCTGCGCAAAATGCTGATCGATCACAGCTTCGGACAAAAAGCCCAAGCCTGCGGCCAAGCTCACAGCTCCTCTTTGCGGCTCCACCTCATCCAGTCCCCCCACGATCATGGTGCTGCTCATGGCGGAAGCGCCGGCGCTAGTGCCGGCGATCACCGCTCCGCGCCCCATGGCGTCAAAGAGGGCTTCGTGAACTGTCGTCCCGCAGAGGAGACTGGTGAGGCGCAATTGATCTCCGCCTGTGAAGAAGATCCCCTGACTTGAAGCTATGAGTTCCGCGCTCCTTGCGGACTGAGCGTGCTTCCGGCAAGTTAACTCGAGCACTTCCACGTTCCCCACGCCTAAATCCCGAAAGAGATCATAATAGTTAAAGCCCACTTCCTCGCTATCTTGGGAAGCGGCGCTCACCACAGCGATCCGGGGATCTGTTCCCGCCAGATCCAAAAAACCGTTCAAAATAGAACAGCCGCCGTCTTTATCTTCCGCACCGCCTATTATTAACAGCTTTCTTTGCATTTAATCCTCCTGAAAAGCTCCGATTCTTTCCATATAGGCCGCGGCCAACAGATCAGCTTCTTCCTGGCTTTGCGCTTCGCTGTAGACCTGAAAGTACGGTTCTTTTTCGTCTGGCAGCACCAAGGCCCAACCGATATTTTGCGGTATTTTGATGCCGTCCACCAGATCCAGCTGCTCATGCTCTTGCTCCACAAGCCGGCGCATCACTTTGCCCCTTAATTCCCAAGGGCAGGAGACCTTGCGCTGACTGCGATGGAAGCTGGGAATCTGGCCTAAGAGCTGAGAGAGGCTCGACTGTCCCTGAGATAAATACGCCAGCAGCTGTCCCAGAAAAGCGAAGGCATCGCAAACGGGAAAGAACAGATTTTCTTGGTTTTCAGCCATCTGTTCTTCTAGGATCGATCTGGTGTCGGAAGCGGTTCTGGTAACTGTACCGTCATACTCCTGGGCTATCTCTTCCAAAACATTGGGCGCCGTAACTGGCGCCGCCAGCTTTCTTTGCCCCCCTGCCAGCGCCAGCTTAGCCAATACGGCC
>DIPB01000096.1:0-10032 GCA_002426275.1 Firmicutes bacterium UBA5499 | reverse complement strand
GCCAATACGGCCCACATCAGCTCCCTGCTCACAGGCGAACCATCTTCATCCACCAAAAGCAGCCGCTCTCCGCCGGCTTCGATTCTCACCCCGAAAGGCGCCTTATGTTCCAGGACCATCTGGCACAGTTGTACGGCTGAGAGCCAGCCTTTCTCTTCGCTGGAGGGCCTTTCTTCCTCCAGGATCAGGCTGCCTACTCCCAAGGCTGAAAGGAACCTAGAAGTGAATTGCGCCAAAATCCCTTTGGGCACCGCCACCACAGGCTCCATGATTCTCTCTCTTTTGATGGGCGGCAGGCTGACCAGCAGCTGCTCCAGATAGCTTTCCAGAGCTCCCGGCTGAAACTGCACCTCGCCGATCTTGCCTAAACGAAACTCTTCCCGCTGATAGCAGCTTTCAAGTTTTCGCTGTTCCACTGTTCCCAGCGATAAGCCATTGTGCCCGAAAAATTGTAACAGCAGCGCATTCTCAGCCTGATGCGCCATCCCTAAATAGGCGGCGGCTTTGGCTTTGGTCCTGGTCACAGCCAAACGGGCCGCAGGCACCGGCAGCGTTCCTAAATCGGTTACCTGTACGCCTGCGGAAAGCGCTCCTGCAATCAGGGCTCGCTTCAGCATCTTGCCGGCCGGCTCGCCGTCGCAGGAGATCTGCACAGAATCTCCAGCTTTGAGGGTATTCCCCCAAGCCATGCCAAGCCGGGCGACAGTGGAGGGAGTCAGCTCGACATTCACCAGTCCTAAAACTCCCTGACTGCACAGCAGAGAGCCGCTGCAGCGCTGTCCCCAAACCAGGCTGGCAGACAGTTGGCTGCCGCTGTCGATGGTCTTTCCGGGCCAGATTTTCACCTGCGGCTTCACCAAACACCCTTTTCCCAGGGTGCAATCAGCGCCCACAACAGAGCCTTCATACAGCTCCGATTCTTGTCGGATCCGTGTTTTGGAGCAGACAACGGCGCCTCGCAGCGCACTTTTCCCATCCACGAAAACCCGATCCCAAAGAATGCTGCGCTTAATGGAAGCGCCGCTTCCCACCACAGTATAGGGACCCAGAACAGTCTAGGGAAGAATCCGAGCGCCGGCTCTGATCTGACAGTAGTCTCCGATCACCACCGGACCCTGAATCCGGGCCCCGCTCTCCAGCTCTACTCCCTTGCCCAGCCAGATGCCGTCCGCAAGTTTAATTCCTCGCGGCTGGGCCTTGACTTTGCCCGCTAGCAAATCGTAATGGGATTGCCTGTAGACGTCCATAGTGCCGATATCTGACCAGTAGCCATCCGCTACCCAGCCGTAAAGCGGCGCCCCCTCAGCCAAGAGCCTGGGGAACAGCTCGCGGGAAAAATCGACGGCCCGTCCCCTCTCGCACAAAGCCATGGCTTCCGGCTCGATAATGTAAATCCCCGTGTTGACAATATCGCTGAAGATCTGTCCCCAGCCTGGTTTCTCCACAAAACGTTTGATCCTGCCGTCTTCATCCGTGAGGACCACGCCGTATTCCAAAGGATTGGGCACTCTCTTCAGGACGATGGTCACCATGGCGCCGCGGCTTTTATGAAAGGCCATGGCCGCGGACAAGTCAATGTCTGTGAGGGCATCGCCGCTGATCACCAGAAAAGCGTCGTTAAAGCCCACGTTCTTAACGCTGCCGGCCGTGCCCAAGGGCTCTTTTTCCACGAAATAATTCAGGGAGAGGTTCCAGGCTTTGCCATCGCCAAAGTAATCCTCAATGACCTGCGGCAAATAACATGAGGTCACCGCCACCTGGCGAAAATCGTGCTCGGCCAGGAGAGCGGCTATATGTTCCATGATTGGCTTGCCGGCCAGCGGCACCATAGGCTTAGGTCTGTCGCAGGTCAGAGGCCGCAGGCGCGTTCCCTCGCCTCCGGCCATAATAACGGCCTTCACATTACTCCTCCTCCGCGAGTATTTTGATAGCGTTGATGCACTGTGGCGGAAAACAAGCGATCAATTCTGTCTATGGCGTCATCCAGCGTCCAATAGCTCTCCGCATCAGGCCAGGCGCTATGGCGGAATTCTTCCAGCACTTCCTGATACAATGCTTCGGTGGCGCTGGCCACGTGCTGCCAGCCATACTGCTTGCAGGCGGCAAGGCCGTTGCGGCTTAATTTTGCCGCCAATGCCGGATCCGAAAGCAGCCAATTGATTTTCCCGGCCAGATCAGCCGCGTTGCCGGGTTCAGCCAAAAGGCCATTGTTATCGTCGACGATCTCCGCCAAACCTCCGGTTTTACCCACGATCGTGGGCACGGAAAAGCTCATGGCCTCCAAGGCCACGATGCCGAACGGCTCGTAAAGGCTGGGAAAGACGGCTACAGACGCTGACCTATACAATGCGTCCCGTTCTTTGTCGCTGATGAAACCTGTAAAATAAACTTTAGGTCCCAACCCTAACGAGGCGGCCTGCCTTTTCAGATTATCTTCCTCATAGCCGCTGCCCACGATCAGCAGCTTGGCCTCAGGATGAGCCGCCAGCACTTGCGGCATGGCGTCGATTAAAACGCCCACTCCTTTCTCCGGCACTAGTCTGCCCACATAAAGGATGATTTTTTCCTCAGGAGCGGCAAACTTCGCTCTGCCGGCATCATCAGCCTCTCCAGGAAGAGGAAGGTTGACGCCGTTGGGGATCATCGCCAATTTATCACGAGGGATGCAGAAGAAGTTGCCAACTTCCTCCACCATCGCCTGACTGCAGACGATCACCCGCCAGCTTTCATAGCCCAAAGCCCATTCCAGATCGCTGATCCGCCGTTGCAGATCATTGTGCAAACCCTTGTTTCTTCCCACTTCGGTGGCGTGAATCGTGGCCAAAAGCGGTCTGTGCCAACTGTGCTTCAAAGTCCAGGCGGCAGGGGCGACAAGCCAATCGTGGCCGTGAATCAAATCAGGTCTGCCCGCGCTGTCCGCCACAGCCATGGCAGCTTCCAGCAGCGAATAGTTCATCAGCATGGTATCTGACAGAAAATCGCCGCCTGCAGGACCGCGTTTGGGCCAGCGCGCAACCAGGACCCCGTCCTCAATTTTCAGGGAAGGCGAACCTTCGCCTGTGGTGATGACGCTCACGTCAAGCCCCTGCACCACCAAGGCCCGGGCCAGCTCCCCAACATGCCGGGCCAGCCCGCCCACAACCCGGGGAGGGTATTCCCAGCTAAGCATCATTACGTGCATCCGCAATGCTCCTTTCCGCCGCAAGATATGTCCCTACGATCCGCAATAGTTCCGCCACGCCCCAAGCTTGCGCAAAACAGCCGCAGCTATGGTGCGGCCAATCGCCTGCGAAAATTTCCGATATTTGTCCCAGCGCTCCCTGGTGATAGAAATGATCCCTGGCGGGGGTCAAAAGCAGCCACAGCTCCCGGCGAGCTTGCCCAAGGTTAGGGGCCAGGCGCGCCGCCAAATCCAGGCATGGTCCCAAAAGCCAGCTCCAAGCCGCGCCTTGATGGTAAGCGCGGTCCCTGGCGCTTTGATTGCCGCCGTAACGCCCATGGTAATCAGGTTCCCCGGATCCCAAAGTGCGCAGGCCCGGACCGATGTAAAGCTCAGAGAGCGCAAAGGCGAGCACGGATTGGGCGATCTTCCTGCCTGTTTCAGTTTCCGGATCAAAGAGGGGAAACGGCAGGCTGAAAGCCAAAAGCTGATTGGGCCGCAGGCGCGGCTCAGAGAGCTGATCCGCCAAATAACCGCGCTGCGCGCTCCAATAGCTACCTGCGCTTGACCGTACTTTCGCGGCCAAGGCCTCGTATTCCCAAGCCTGATCCCCAGCTAGCTGCGCAAATTGCGCGCAAATGCAAAGCGCGTTATACCAGAGAGCTTGGATCTCAATCGGCTTGTCTGCCCTGGGAGTTACCGCCAGATCTCCGACTTTCGCATCCATCCAGGTGAGCTGAGCGTCATCCATTGCTATCAGATAGTCCTCTGCCATGCCGATGCCGAAAGCTGTACCCTGACGATAATGCTCGATGATTGAGCGAATCGTAGGATAAAGCTCAAGCGCATGGTCTTTTAAAGTATATTGCCAGTACCTGTACGCAGCGTGGACGAACCACAATGGAGCGTCTACGCTGTTGTAGGCGGGCTCTGTGCCAACATCTGGGAAAACGTTTGGCAGCAAGCCATCCTTGCAATAAGCGGCAAAAGCGGAGAGGATCTCCCAGGCTTCGTCGAACCTGCCTGTGAGCATGGTAAGGCCTTCCAGGGCGATCATAGTGTCCCTGCCCCAATCGCCGAACCAGGGATAGCCGGCGATCACCGTACGCTGCCCTTCTCCCCGCCGGACGATGAAATTGTCTGCCGCCAAAACTAAATCCCGAGTCCAGGTTGCAACTTCTCCCTTACCGTCGCAGGGGATAACTGTTTTGGCTTTTTCCAAAAGCCTCTCCCTCCTGGACAGCTGGTTTTGCCACAGTTCTTCGGCAGCGCCGGGAGAAAAATTCTCTTTAAGGGCCGCGATGCTCTCCGCTTGCGGCCGAGGCACGGCAAAGGCGAAGGCTACGCTTTGCCCGGCTTCCAGGTCCACATGAAAATAGCCTGGAGAATAGAGATCTTCCCGGGCGTCCAGGCCTCGTTCCCGTTCCTCAAGGTAAAGGAACTCTTTGTACCAGACGCCGTCTTCCTGGTAGCCGGCCAGATCTGAAAGCAGATAGATGGGGGCCGCTCCAGGAAAAGCTTCAATGCCGACCCCGCTTCCGAGCCGCGTTTGGGCAAAGGGCCAATCATTCTGTCTCAGCAAATGATGAAAATTGCGATACGCGACCAAAGGCCTTACCGTAAGCCTCGCCCGGTGGCCGGACGCCAAGAGCTTATATTGGACGATGGTGAGATTCGCTTCCCGCACCATGAAAATACTTTTCTCCAGCCACTGCTCGCCAGCCCGATAAAGAAAAACAGGCCTCTTTCTGACGCTGAAGCTCTCCAGATGACGATATCCGTCCGGATGGATCACGTCCGGATGGTAAAGATTGGCTGACAGCGCGATTCCATCCAGCGCGTCTTCCGTTTTAGCCACCGCCAGCGTCCTCTCCGCGGGCGGCGCCAGAGCGGCCATTAAAAGGCCGTGATATCTTCTGGTGTTTATGCCTGTTGCTGTCCCGGACGCATAGCCGCCCAGGCCGTTTGTCAGCAGCCATTCTCGCCTGCTTCCCTCCTGCCACTGCCACAGTTCTGATTTGCTGAGATCCAAAACAATCATTCCTCCTCCGGCACCCACTATTATATCCAGTTGTTCCTTTTCCTAGTTGAAGGAAAAAGGAATTCCAAGGACGAATTATTCCAGTACAGCCTAAATAAGGAAGGTCAGCGATGCGTAAATTCATTTTCACCGTTTCTTTGCTTTTACTAGCTGCACATTGTTTTGCTCAAAACGCGATTCGGGTGCGCCTGTTCGACGGCCAAGGAAAAATCGGCAGCGTGACTCTAAGCGGCGATGTTCCAGTAGTGGCGGCGCTGCCAAACGGCTTCGTCCTCTCCGACAGCTGGACCATTCAAGCCACAGCCAGCAGCATGCTGGTGGCCACTGAATCCGCCGCCTTTGAACTCACCGGGCCCGTGGAGTTCTGGGTGGAAAGCGCGGATTCTCAAGCGAATCTTGTCACTGTAAAGGCCGGCAATATCGCCAGACGTTATCGCGGAAAAATCAACGTCAGCCTGCTGCCCCAGGATAAGGGATTGCTTGTAGTCAATAGCCTGCCCCAAGAAGAGTATCTTTATGGGGTGGTGCCAAGCGAAGTGCCATCCGGCTGGCCAGCTGAAGCCCTGAAAGCTCAGGCGCTCTTAGCCCGCACGTATAGTATCAACCACCTCAATCCCAAAGGAAACTACGATCTTGTGGACAGCACAAATTCTCAGGTTTATCTGGGCTATGATCACGAAAAGCCCTCCACAAACCGGGCTGTGGATGAAACAGCAGATCTTGTGGTGGGCTATGATAGCAAACCCGCGCCTTATGTATATTATTTCAGCACCTGCGGCGGCCAGACAGAGGACAGCGGCCAGATTTGGAGCGCCAAAGTCCCCTACTTGGTCCCCGTAAGCTGCAGCGAGCAGCCGGCTGAGGATTTGTCCAGCGAAGAGGCTGTGCAAAAATATTTTGCCACACCTTTGGAGTCTTATTGCGCCCGTTCTTCTTCCTCTCGCTGGGAGGTACGCCTGACGGCTCAGGATCTAAAACCGCTGCTGCCGCAGGGAGCAGAACTGCTGGATCTGAAGGTTACCCGACGTTCCCCCGGCGGAGCCGCTGTGGAGATTACTCTCTGCACAACCCAAGGCGAAAAAAAAATAACCGGAGACACCAATGTCCGCAGGCAGCTGGGGAAAAATGGGCAAACGCTGCGGAGCAGCTTCTTTGCTCTGGAAAAAGTGCCAGCTGAGGATAATGCCACAGAATATCTGCTGCGCGGTGGAGGCTGGGGCCACAGAGTAGGGGTTTGCCAGTGGGGAATGGAAGGAATGGCAAGGCAAGGAGCCAGCGCTTCTGAAATCTTGAGTCACTTTCTGCCTGGAACAGAAATCATCACCTGCCAGTAATTTCTTGACAAAAGGAAGCTCCCCGTCGTACTCTGCGCGGGGAGCTTCCCTTCAAACCTAGAAGTAACCTTTCACCATCTGGACAGAGGCGCTGATCGGATACCAAACGCAAATCAGCTTCAGAGCTAGCAAAGCACCATCAGCGTCTCTGCCATTGCCTTATATCAGTTCAATTTCGGTAAGCGGCTGCTCTACATAGGGGCAGAAGTTTTCACTGTCCAGTATAGATCATACTAGCATCAAATAAAGTGAGAGCAGAAAAAATAAACAACGAAAAATGAGTAAAAAAATTCCCAGGAGACTTTAATAATGTCACCTGGAATATAGTCAATCGTTTCATTCTATTGCAATCTCCCCAGAATTTGAGAGAACAAAATTACGCTCCATGCTTCCCTGAATATAGCGTTTGTTCACACATGCGCACGGCAAACTAAAAAAAGGGATTAAGCGCGCTCGACGCCTAATCCCTCGTCTCTTAATTGTAGCTTATGCCCAAGTTATCCAAAATCTTTTTCAAAGCCCGGACCGCGACGCCGAAACTTTCCGGTCCTGTGAAGCCGCGGCTTTTTCCTGCCACAGTCAAATGCGGCTCTAAGGAGAGAAAGCCGTTGAAACCGCTTTTCTGTAGTTCCGCCAGAATCTCCGGCACTCCGCCGTCGCCTTCTCCGGCCGGAACCACCTTACCGTCCGCGAGATGCGCATCTTTGATGTGCATGTAGCGGATAAAGGGCTTAAGTTTGCCGAAGCAGTCGGTAAAAGGCTTTTGCCCCACCTGCACGAAGTTTGCGGGATCAAAGATGGCGCCGAAATTATCCGCCTTGATGTTGGCCAAAAGATCCAGGCAGCGATCGCCTATATCCCCGTAGATCTCTTTCTCATTCTCATGGAGAATCGTGATCCGGGGCGCTTCCATTTTTGCTACGGCCAGCATGGTGCGCATCCGGTTGTGTACCTTCTGCCGATAATCCTCGGCCTTTTCTCCCTGCGGAATGTAAAAAGAAAAGATGCGAATGAACGGAGCATTCAGCCTTTGCGCGATCTCAAGGAGCCTGCGCAGGTCCGCCAGATGCGCTTCAAAATCGTCATTGATCCCGATCTTCCCTAAGGGTGAACCGATGGCCGAGACGCCGACGCCAGCCTTGTCTAAGGCCTGTCTGACGGTTTCCACCTCAGAGTCCGAAAGATCTTTGACGTTTTTATCCCAGACGCTTCTCAGCTCCAGATGCCTGATGCCATGCTCTGCCAGCACGGACAGCTGTTCGGATAAGTCCGCCGAGATCTCATCGGCAAACGCGCTTAAGGTAACCATCTTATTTTCCTCCCAGTTTCACTGGTTTGCCGGTTCTGGCTGACTGGTAAAGGGCGATGATGATCTCCAGGGGTTTTCTGCCTTCTTCGCCGTTTACCAAAGGCTCGCGGTCTTCACGGATGGCGGCGACAAAATCTTCCAGCTGCCTCTGGTGAGATGAATATCCGATCTGCGCGCTGCCTGCGCCCTCTACTTTTTCTCGAGCGCTGCCTTCAGAGCCAGCTTCGCTTTTCAGCTTCCACTCCACGATCTTATCCGCTTCCATGATCACGCTGCCCCCGCTGCCGTAAATATCGAGTCTGGTGTAGAAGCCGGGGTAGGCCGTGGTGTTGCCTTCGATGATGCCGATGGCGCCGGAACGGAACTTAACTGACGCCACCGCAATATCTTCCACCTCGATCCGGACGTGATCCCGCGTCGCGCAGTACGCAAAGATCTCCTCAACCGGTCCCATCACATACTGGAGCAAGTCCACGTAGTGGACGGATTGGTTCATGATGGCTCCGCCGCCGTCTAACTCCCAGGTGCCTCTCCAGTCGCCGCTGTCATAATATTCCTGGGAACGGTACCATTTGGTGTGAGAGCCGCCAAAGTTCAGCTGCCCCAATTTCCCTTCATTGATCGCTCCTTTAAGCTTGAGCATCGCATCGTCGAATCTGTGCTGAGAGATGACGGCCAGCTTTACCCCCGCCTCTTTGGCGGCGCTAATCAAGGCGTCGGCGTGTTCCAAAGAAACGTCGATGGGCTTTTCCACTACCACATGTTTGCCGGCTTTGGCCACCTGAACGCCGACTTCCGCGTGCAGGCCGCTGGGAGTAGTGACGCAGACCGCATCCAGATCGTCTCTTTGCAGCATCTTGGATAGATCCGTGTAGTAGTCGACGCCGTATTTTTTGCCGAACGCTTCCGCTTTTTCCGGAACGATGTCGCAAGCGGCCACCAGTTTCGCGCCTTCGATCTCAGCTATCGATTCGGCGTGGTTGGGCGCGATTACCCCGCAACCTACAATTCCAAAATTGATTTCCTTCTTCACTATGTTCCCTCCCTTTATTTTATCCGCCCTGTGGAGGCACGGATAACTAACTCTGTTTCCAGTTCCACCAGCTGCAATTCTTTTTCTCCCGCCAGTTGCCTGAGCAAAAGCTGACTCGCAGCCTGGGCTATCTGCTTCACCGGCTGGCGGACCACGGTCAGCGGCGGATCCATCAGCGCCGCAATCTCGCTGTCCTCAAAACCCACCAGGGAAACATCCTCCCCCACTCTGTAGCCGCGCTCTTTCAGCTCTCCTAAGGCGCCCAGCGCCATCAGATGACTTACCACGATCAGCGCGGTGGGCGGCCGGGGGCTTTGCCATAAGCGTCTCACAGCCTCCCTACCACCATCCACTTGCAGATTTCCCGCCACCACCAGGTCCGGGTCAGCCGGCAAGTTATGAGCGGCAAGGGCCGCTCGCCAGCCCCGGCGGCGGGTTTGGCGAGTGCCAGCAACCAGGCCGTCGATAAAGCCGATCCTGCGATGCCCCAGACTGATTAAATGTTCGGCAGCCTGATACGCTCCCTTGTATGTATTCACATGCACCTGGCTGGTATTCTGAAAATGGCTGCCAAAGGCAACCGTACAAATACCATACGCTTTCAGCTTATCAATGTTCTCCTGGTTAATCGCATTGTCTTGGGGCTTCGTCCTGGTGCTGCTGAAGACGACCCCGTCCACGCGCCTTGAGATGAGCGTTTCCACGTGCTGGCATTCCTTTTCGATCTGCCGCTTGGTATTGCAGAGGAAAACGCTGTAGCCCTCTTCAGACAGACGAGCGCCAATCTCGTCGGCGATCTGGGTATAGAAAAAATTAGTGATGCTGGGAATGAGCAGCGCGATGGTTTTGGTCGTCTTCTTGGTAAGGCTCTGGGCGATAGTATTGGGCTTATAACCTAATTCCGACGCCAGAGACAAAATGCGCAGACGAGTCTCTTCCCTCACAGGATGGTCGGCGCCTGCCAGGACTCTGGAAACTGTGGCCGCTGAAACACCCGCCGCCTTGGCAATATCGTAAATAGTAGCCATTTTACCTCCGTTTAGGCAACCGGTTTCTTTTTACGTCTCTATTATAACTGAGGCGGAACGAAAAATCAACCGCAGAAAAATTTATCCTAGCTATCCCTATTTTGAGGTTGGTGTAAAGTTATCGTAG
>DIPB01000051.1:4175-12410 GCA_002426275.1 Firmicutes bacterium UBA5499 | reverse complement strand
GGCGCCTGTGCGTGTGCTAAAATTAGACTAACAATTGCGACATGCTCAGCAACTGAGGAGGCTATTTTTATGGCAAAACTACTCTTCCCAGACGGTAACGTCAGGGAATTTCCCGCCGGCGCCACCATCCAGGAGATCATTGTGGAGGCGTTACCCCGTTTTAAAAAGAGCGCTGCGGCAGCTCGCCTGGGAGACGAGCTGATGGATCTGACGTCCAAAGTCCCGGAAACCCAAAGCGCCATTCCTTTTACATTGATTACATTAGACTCGCCTGATGGACTTGACGTCCTCAGACATACAACTTCCCATGTGCTGGCCCAAGCTGTAAAAAGACTATGGCCCCAGGTAAAGCTAGCCATCGGACCTACCATTGAAAACGGCTTTTATTATGACTTTGATTCTCCGGTGACTTTTTCTTCCGAAGATCTGGAAAAAATCGAAGCTGAAATGAAAAAAATTATCGCGGAAAATTTTCCCCTTCAGCGGGAAGAACTGTCAAGCGCGGCAGCCAGAGGATTGTTCGCTGAGTTGAACCAACCGTATAAGGTGGAATTAATCGACGATCTAAACGCGGATATGGTCAGCATCTACAGACAGGGAGAATTTGTGGATCTCTGCCGCGGCCCGCATCTGCCCGCCACCGGCATGATCAAAGCCTTCAAACTGCAGACTGTAGCCGGCGCTTACTGGCGCGGCGATTCAGACAAGCCCATGCTGCAGCGGATCTATGGAACCGCCTTCCCCAAGCAAAGTCAGCTGGACGCTCACTTACAGCTGTTGGCAGAGGCTGCTAAGCGTGATCACAGAAAGCTTGGACAACAACTAGATTTATTCAGCATCCACGAAGAAGGACCAGGGTTTCCCTTTTTCCACCCCAAAGGGATGATCATCAAAAATCAGCTGATGAGCTTTTGGCGGGAAGAGCATCGGAAAGCGGGCTATCAGGAAATTCAGACCCCCGTCATTCTCAGCGAAGAGCTGTGGCATCGCTCGGGCCACTGGGATCACTATCAGGAAAATATGTACTTCACCAAAATCGATGACAATAATTATGCCATCAAGCCGATGAACTGTCCCGGGGGAATTCTGATGTATAAACGTCAGCTCCACAGCTATCGGGATTTGCCCATTCGCCTGGGTGAGCTGGGACTGGTGCATCGTCACGAGCTTTCCGGCGCCCTGCACGGGCTGATGCGAGTACGCGCTTTCACCCAGGATGATGCGCATCTTTTCATTCTGCCGGAACAAATCGAAGATGAGATCTCCGGAGTAATCAAACTGGTGGACAAATTCTATAGCCTCTTTGGTTTCAGCTATCACGTGGAACTGAGCACGCGTCCTGAAAATTCTATGGGCCCGGCAGAAATCTGGGAAAAGGCCACAGCCTCTCTGGAGAAAACCCTGCAGAAACTGGGAAAAGACTATAAAGTAAACGCAGGCGACGGCGCTTTTTACGGTCCGAAGATCGACTTTCACCTGAAAGATTCCTTAGGAAGAACCTGGCAGTGCGGCACGATTCAACTGGACTTTATGCTCCCTGAGCGCTTCGATCTCACCTATATAGGCGCAGACGGGGCCAAGCATAGGCCAGTGATGATTCACAGGGTAATCTACGGCAGCATTGAACGCTTCATTGCCATCCTAACGGAACATTACGCGGGAGCCTTTCCCCTTTGGCTTGCGCCTGTACAAGCAGAGCTCCTGCCCGTGGGAGAAGCGCAGCGCGCCTATGCTCGGGAGGTTAAAGCGCAGCTGGAAGACTTTGCGCTAAGGGTAGAGGTCGACGACAGAGACGAAAAACTGGGCTACCGCATTCGGGAAGCCCAGCTGCAAAAAATTCCCTATATGATCATTATCGGTCCCAAAGAGGAGGAGGCCAAAATTCTCAGCGTCCGCTCCCGCAGCCAGGGAGACATTGGCACAATGAGCTGCCGGGAGCTAGTTGCCAAACTAACAGAGGAAGCGGCAAAGAAACTATAATTCCTCAGCGGCAAGACCCACGATCCGCCATTTGCCTTCCACTTTGCGCAGCACTAGCTTATCTTGGCGGTTTGTGGTCTGCATGCCGCCGCCTTCTGCCGGCAGGCTAAACTGGTAACTGGCAGTATAAACGGCAGAATCTCCCTTTTGGCTCCCCTGGATCTTCAGTTCCTGCACCTTAACTAAATCAGGTGCAGGTTCTTTTTTTTGCCCGCTTTGCATTTGCATGCCAAGATTGACCTTCTCGATCACATGCAAGCGGCTGACCATGTCTATGGTTTGTTTGCCGACTTTCTTATCAATGGCCTGCTCCATGGCGATCACATCTAAATCATTCAGAGAGCGATAATATATTTTAACTACTTCCAAGGGGGTAGTCTTTGCCGTGATCACAGACTCCGTCTGTCCGCTACGGAAAAGCGAGATCCCAATTAAGAGCACCACTAAGCCTCCGGCAAACCAGCCCCAGTTGTTGCGGAAAAATCTTTTTCTCTGCCAGGACCGTTCCGTCCCCAAAACCTTACGCTCAGCTTTTTGGGCAAAGGCCGCTTCCTCTCGAGGACTGGCAGTGCAAAAACCGGCTAACTTATGAGCTTCAAGCAAAGCTGCCGTTGCTGTCGGTCGCTGGGCTGGCTCTTTGGTCAGCAGGGACAAAATCAGTTTCGCCAAAGAAGCGCTCAGCTTGGGATTATGATAACGTGGATCTAAAGGTTCCCGCTCTGCGATGTTTTCGCTAACGAGCTGCGGTTCCTTGTCTGCAAACGGAAAAACTCCGCAGCAAGCCCTATACGCTACCACACCTAAACTCCAGATGTCCGCTGCGGCGCCGCTGGGCTGACCTTTCAGAACCTCCGGCGCCAGATATTCTTCGGTATCGGAGATGGGAGTAAACGTGGACAGCAATTGACGCGGCTTAGCGTCAGCCAGATAAAGTTCTCCCGTGGGGGAAAGGTAAATATTATCTAAGGTGATTCCATACAGGAAAATCCCCGCCTGGTGGATGTAGTTAAGAACATCTAAAGCAGCCAGCAGCCAATTACCAAATTGTTCCGGCTGGACAGTGTGATTCTGAAGGTATTCCGCCAAGGAAGTGAGCCCGGCAACAGTTTCCCTTCCCAAATAATACTTGCCGTTCTTTCTTTCCACAGCTATATCCCGCAGAAAGCGCGGATGTGAAAGCTCGGTGAGCTCTTCGATACGGCTCCCGATCTGTTTTGCAGTTTCAACCAGCAAAGATTGTCGCGGTAACTCTCCAACCTGAAAATCCAACCACAGGATTTTCCTCTGGTCCATCGCCATTCCCCCCTGTTGGTAATATTATAGCACAGGGCAGGGGGAAAGTGTAGCATTCTACGTGCAAAGATCGCAGCCGGAACAAACGGTTACCTGCTCCTGAAATACTTGTTTGACGGTCTCTACAATCTCCTTCTCCGGCGGCAGATGGAGGACTAGCGATTTTGGCGCCAAAGTGATCAGGTTGCTGAGCAATAGATCTTCAGGCTCCATTCCCGGCAACGATTCTTCAAGATATTCTGCCGGCAGTTCCGCACCGTTTCCATCTAATAACAAATAAGAATCGTTTTTATAAATCACGTGTACCCGTTCAAACAGAGGCGTCTGAATATCAACGAAAGAACGAAGAAGCAAGATAAAATCGCGATATTCCTGATCCGCCATGAATTCTTCCACTGCCAAGTCTACAGCCAACTTCAGTTCACGATAGTATTCCTTCAACCGGAAGCGCACAAAGCCTTCCAATACAATCTGCGGTCTTCCCGCCAAACATTCCATCAACCTCATATACACTAAGTTTCTCCGCTGACGCCTGCGCCTTTGGTCTTCTTCGCCAGTCTGCGAATCACAATTTAAGATTTCGCTGCTTCTACTTATTAGTTGTTCCCTTTCTGTCGCTGTAAACCATTTATAATGACGGCGCAGAATTCCTTCTATCAGCTGTCTTTGCTGCACGCCAACCAACAGATCGGAAACTGCGTCCGCCACAAAGGCCCGCAACAGATTAGATTCAAATTCCGTGCCGGTCTGTTTGCAGCCTAAAAAAATCCACTGCCCCAAGTTCGAGACTTCTATTTCTAAGCCGCCAGTCTTCAGGCAGCTGACCAGCTGTTCTGTGACAGATCGGTTTGTCTTAGCTGTACCGATGGCTAAAGTTACCAATTCCCCACTCCCTTTCATCGAATTTATTATATGTGCCGGCGAAAAAATGTATACAAAACGAGAAATGGATTTAAAATAAAAAAACCGGCAATGCCGGTCTACAAACGTTGATAATCGTCAAGTCAATTAATGGTGGGGAGGAGCGGGCTCGAACCGCTGACCTCTACAATGTCAATGTAGCACTCTAGCCAGCTGAGCTACCCCCCCACAACGTATTTCTATTATAAAGTCTTCCGTTCAGGTTGTCAAGAGGCGACCAGCAACGGGAACCCAGCTAACCCAGCAACTAGAACTCTACCCGCGGTTAAAAATCATCTCAGTAGAACACAATAATGAGGAGCAAAAAAAAGGGAGGTGGATCGATGGCAAACCTGAACCAACTTGAACTGCAGAATCTGCGGGAGCTCATCGGGTCTCACGAAACTGCCAGCAACAAGTTGCAGACCTATGCCAGCCAGTGCCAGGATCAGCAGCTAAAGCAGATGCTGCAGCAATCCGCGCAATCCGCGCGCAGCACCAAGGATAAATTAATTTCATTTCTTCACTAGGAGGTAAGCAGTATGCAGGAAAAAGATATGATTTCAGACGTCTTGTGCTCTACCAAGGCAAGCCTTAGCAATTACGCCAACGTAATCGCAGAGACTTCAAACCAACAACTCAGAAGCGCTTTGCAGCAAATCCGAGATCAGGATGAACAATTTCAATATCAGCTCTTCCAAGCGGCCTCCCAGAAAAACTATTATCAACCGGCGCAGAATGCCTCGCAGCAAGAAATCAACCAAGTGCGGCAGCTATTCTCTCAGTCTGCAGCTAATACCATCGTATAAGAAAAGGAGGCCTCCGGCCTCCTTTTCTCTACCGCGCCTTGCAAACTTCCGAAGGATCTAAGGCTTGGACCACCTCTTTTAGTTTGCTTGCAATGGAAAGCTTTTGCGGACATTTTTTCTCGCAGCGGCGGCAACCAATGCAATGCTCCGCTTTCTGGATTGGGCTTAAAGCTTGATATTGTTCTTTGGCATAATCTGTCAGACCCCAAACGCGATGATAATTCATCAATTCAAAATTCCTGGGAATATTTACGCCCCGGGGACAAGGCATGCAATACTTGCAGCCCGTACAATAAAGCGCCCGCAGTTTTTGATTGGCCTCGGTCATAGCGATAATGCTTGCCCGCTCTTGGGCTGTGAGAGGAATTTCTCTGGAGGCAACCTCCACATTCTCCTCCACCATCTGAATGCTGCCCATTCCAGAAAGCGCCAGATCCACATTGGGATTAGAAAGCACGAAGCGTAAAGCGGCCTCCGGCGTACTTTTCACCCCGCTGGGAATTAGGCTGGCAATTTCTTGAGAAGCAGCTGCTAATCTCCCTCCGCCCACAGGACCCATAATGGCTACTCCTAAACCTTTGGCTTTGGCATAAGCCATAGCTTTCTCGTTTGCTCTGTCCAAAAGGTTATACTGACACAGTACAGTTTCAAAATTGCCGGTATCGATGATTTTGATCATGTTTTCAGGGCGATCGTGAAATGAAAAGGAAAGATGTTTAATGAGACCCTGGGCTAACGCTTTCTGAGCGGCCCAAAGCGGCCCGTGCTTTCGCGCGATTTTCTCTTGATATACCTGCCAGCTTATGCTCCACATGTGGTAAAAATCAATGTAATCCACATCCAACCGTTTTAGAGATTTCTCCAAGCGGCGCAGCCAGTTGTCTCCCGAAGCATCTTCGATTGGGTTCTTGGTGGAAAGGACTACCCGCTCGCGGTATCCCTTCAAAGCTTTGCCAACAAACTTTTCGCTGTCGCCGTCCATATATCCGGGCGCAGTATCTATGTAGTTAACCCCCAGCTCAAGCGCACGGATCAGAACCATAATCGCCTGCTGTTCGTCTTTGGGCAGGCGCATTGCGCCAAACCCCAAGCGTGAAACCTTGACGCCCGTTTTACCAAATTCTCGATATTGCATATATTTCACCTTGCTCAGTTTATTTTTGGATCAGAGCCGCAGATCTCCCGAAGTTTGTCTGCAAACTCCTCTTGTTGGTATTTATCCATCTCTTCCAGCAAATCTGTAATTTGCTGCAACTGATCCTCGGTAAGCTCCCCTTCGTCCGCCAGTCGTCCGTAAGCAGCCAGCAATTTAAGCTTTAACTTTTCCGTCTCCGCCCAAATGCTCATCTTAAGCCTCCCGATCGCTTTCATCCACAAAGCGCGTAAACTCCGGGACGAATCGCAGCAGCGCAGTTCCGGTAGCTCCTTTGCGCTGCTTGGCGAAGATCACTTCCGCTTTCCCTTTTGTCCCCCGCTCTTCCGCCTGGTCTGGATAATAGTAATCATCGCGGTAGACGAACATCACAACGTCGGCAAACTCCTCAATATTACCGCTGTCGCGCAAATCGCTCATCATAGGTCTTTTATTATCGCGGCTCTCCACCCCCCGGTTCAATTGAGAAAGGAGAATAATGGGGACATTGATTTCCCCCGCCAGGTCTCGCAGCTCGCGAACGATGTCGCCAACCTGCAGCGCCCAGCTTTTGTATTTGTCGTTTTCAGCCGGTCGGATCAGCTGCAAATAATCGATGACCACCAGTCCCAAGTTGGGACAGGTTGCTTTGATTTTCCTGGCTTTAGCCCGAATATCCAGCGAAGTAAGCCCCCTTTGGTCCACGATTTGAATAGGGAGATCATAAAGTTCGCTGTACACTTTCTCAGTGAGCTTCAACTGTTCTTCACTAAGCTTAGTTGCATATTGAGCGGAAGGAATTAGAAAATTACCATCACGATCCCGATAGCGGAACAATTCGCCTAAAACCAGCCTATCACCTATTTGCTCATCGTCCATCTCCAAGCTGAAAATGAGCACCGGAATTTGACGTTTCGCCACATTGGCGGCAAAATTTAAGGCCAGAGAGGTCTTTCCCATGCTTGGCCTACCGGCGAGAATGATCAAGTCTTTCTTTTTAAATCCCGTAGTTAACATATCGATTGAAGGGAAACGCACGGAAAGACCGTAAGGAACCTTTCCTTCCTTGCGCTCCACCAAATTAGTATAGCAGCGGGAAAGCACGTCCAAAAGCTCTTTGGGCTCATCGGAACTGTTTTCCACTTGGGTGGCGGCAAAGATGATTTCCTGAGCCCGAGCTTGATATTTTTCAGTTGTCTCCTCTTCTTCGCGGAGGATCATCTGTTCAATCTCTTCAGTTGCCGCCAGGATCCTACGCTTGACATATCCCTCCCGCAACAGCTCTATGCAAGGTTCCAGCTCTCTGCCTGTGACCACAGTCTCTGTGAGAGCCACCAAGGCCGCTTCCGGATCGGAGAGCAGCTTTTCGCGTCTGATTTTATCGTAAAGGCGTACATAGCTCACTTTCCCTTGCTTGGTATATAAATCCAGCAACGCCTTGAAGATGGTCCTGTGGGTAGGGTTAGCGAAGTGATATTCACGGAGCTTGTCCAAAGCTGTATCCATCTTTTGGGGATGTTTGATGAGAATCCCTAAAATCCGCTGTTCTATTTCATAGTCCTGCGGCGCCTCTACGAGCTTATTAGCTGCCGTACTCATCTTTGAACATCTCCTTCCAACGCTTCACCGCTTCCGGATCTACCGGCTTATATGCTCCGGCATTGGCAACGCCTTCATAACCTTCACTGCTTGCAGCCGCCTGAGTTTGCCCGGGCAATTTTTTCATGAACCCCGACGCTCTTTTGCTCTCCTTGGTTCTCTTTTGACTGCGTTTGTTCTGCTGCTCTTCTTCCCATCTTTTGCGCTGGGCCGTAAGCTGATCGAGGTTCCTGATTCCTTCATTATACCAATTTCGTAAAATTCCTTCCAAATATTCTATTCTGCGAGAAGACGTTTTCATCATTTCGGCAATTGCCGCTACGATCACCTCTATGTCCATTCCCTGTTCTACCACCCAATAACGGAGTTTTTCCTCCTGCACGGGTCCCATCAGTCCGACCTGTTTTTGGTAAAAATCAAATAAGATCTGTAGCGAATCCGGAGTCTGCTTTGCAAGACGCGCTTCAAGTTCTTGAAACTCCGGATATGTCAAAGGCTCATTTGCTTCGTTACGAACTGGTC
>DIPB01000051.1:1726-4053 GCA_002426275.1 Firmicutes bacterium UBA5499 | reverse complement strand
GACCAGTTCGTAACGAAGCAAATTAGCAAGGGCTTCTTCCAAATGGGAAGATGAACATCTCAGTTCCCGCGCTAGTTGCTCTAAATCCAGCTCTCGCTCTTCGGAACAGGCATAGAGATTCAGCCAGAGGGCGACGCCCACGGCTCCTATAGCTTTCTGATACAGATCAAGCAGCTCTTTAGGAACTAAAAGGAGATCTCGCGATCTCCTTCCGGCGGCTAGATAAAACTTTCTCTCTTGCAATTTCTTCCTCCTGTTTACTCTGCCGGCATAATCAGGTTGCGGCCTCTGTGTTTAGCCTGATAGCAAGCGAGGTCTGCTGCCTTGATGAGTTGCTCGGAAGTTTCCGCATGTTGGGGGAAAGTGGCAACTCCAATGCTCACAGTTAACTTGAGGCAATCCGCGAAATGCTTTTCCGCTACTCGCCTCCGGATCCGCTCGGCGATTTTCAGAGCCTCTCCCAGCCCGGTTTCCGGAAGGATAACACAAAATTCTTCACCACCATAACGCGCTGCCAGGTCCACATTATCCCTGATCATGGCAGTCAACTGTCGGCTGAATTCCGTTAAAACACGATCCCCTATTTGGTGGCCGTGAGCATCGTTTATCTCCTTGAAATGATCCAAATCTAACAGCAGTAAACTCAATTCTCTGCCATAACGAGTCGCTCTCTGAAATTCCTTGGCGAGAACTTCCTTAAAATAACGGTGATTGGCAAGACCAGTCACCGGATCTGTGATGGCCTGCTGCATAACTTGGGAGTACAGATTAGCATTACGGATGGAAAAAGCCGCTTGGTTGGCGATAATTGTAAGGATACGCAAGTCATTGTTGTCGAAAGCTGAAGGCTCTTCTTTGAGCACTTCTAAAACTCCGATAATCTTGCCCTTGGTTATCAGCGGCAACGAAAGTACAGAAGCAAATTTATGTCCGAATTGCAAAGGTTGAAAGCGTGTGTCCCGCTCGTAATCCTTCACTAAAATCGATTGGCCGGTTTGCGCTACTAAGCCTACTACTCCCAGGCCCATTTTACAGCGCGTTTCTTTGCCGGCTCCGCTCAACCCCCGGGCTACCTCAATGTAAAGTTCATCCGCCTCATCGTCCAACAAAAAAAGGCAGCAGGCATCATAAGGCACAATCCGTAAAATGGTATCCACCATCAGGTTCAAAGTTTCCTGATAATGCAGGGTACTGCCTAAGATTGACGTGAACTCGTAAATGGCCGTGGCGTTAAAAGCTTCACGATCAACGATCCCTTGCAATTCGGCTATCTTTTTGTTGTACACAGTTATATTTTCTTCTAAATGCTGCTTTACCAGGCTACAATCCGCCTCAAGCAACCGCTGCCGCCAGCGCACATACGCTGCAGGCAATAAAATCATCAAAAAATAGATCCCGGATCCCCCAAGGCCTGGAAAAAGGCTTGCGCCAACTGCCAGCGCGCAGCCGGCTGCCGCTCCCCAGAGAAGTCCAAATTCGTACGTCACGATAAACAGCGGAATGGAACAAAGGAGAGCGATTGCCTCAGAAGGAAGCGAGCTATAGCGAAAACTCAGCAGCGGCAAAAGGCAGCTGACAACAAAGGCTAGGGAATGGAAAATTCCCAGCTGGTTTTTCCCTCGCTGCGGTCTCATCCACCTAATTGACGCTGCGGCAAAGATGAATCTGTTTTTGTTTTCCTGGTCTTATAAAGGCCGAAAACGCCTGAAAACCACAAGCCAAAGATGGCGATGCCACTGAGCACTCTTTTGGCCAGTGCCCAACGGAGCTGAGCTAAAGCGGGCTCCGGAGGGCCGAAAGCTACGATCGCGGGGTTCGAATTTTTCCACATCAGCCAGCCCCAGAGCAGCAGCCCCACCGTACCGACTAATGTGAAGAAGCCAAAAAGTGGTCTAGCCTTTATTTTCATCGGAGGACTCACCTTGCCCTTCAATTTTAATGCCGATTGCCTCCGCCAAAATCTTATGAATCTCCGCCCAGAGCTGACCCATTGCCATTTGCGCCAACAACAGCTGTCTGATATAAGGATTATGTCCCACTAGCTCTAAAGTTTTCTGCATATCCCCATAGCGATCTTTGAGCTCTTCCTGGCTCAGCCCAGGATCCTGACAAGCCCTTTGCTTTTTTTCCAAATCTTGCCACATAATTTGAGCTGCAGTATGAGCATTGAGTTCCGATTCGGCCTGCTTTAAGGATTTGTACTCATCGGAACCGGCCAACTTTTCAGCTAGGTCTTTAGCAAGTGCCAAAATATCTTCTCTAGACATTCCCAGACCCCCATTCTGTTTTAAATATATCATAGTACTCTCTGGAAGACAAGGCAGACC
>DIPB01000051.1:495-1616 GCA_002426275.1 Firmicutes bacterium UBA5499 | reverse complement strand
AGACCCCGGGCTACTATGCGCCAATGGAAGCGGCAAAAGGCAGCTAACTCGAGATATTTTCCTTTTCTCCCGCTTATACAAAAAAAACAGAGATCGCATTGCAGCAGGTGACCTTACTCCCTAATAAATATGCTATGCTAAATCCTGAAAGACCGGCTAGGGAAAGTCCGCTCGCACCGATACCATTGACGAATGCCTAGCCTCTCTCGAGGAAACGAGGCACAAAAAGATGGAAACTCTCTACAGAAAAAGCCAGCTTGCCTTTTCGCTGTTGAGGATTGCCGTATATGTCATCCTGTTCAGCGTTGCGGACGCGATCTCGGCCGTGTTGGAATCATTAAAATCTTTACTTAGCCGGTTACGCTTGCGCTTGTGCTTATCAGCGAAGCTTTCATCGAAAAAAAACACTTGTGGAAATATTACGGCATCTGCCCTCTCAAAGGCATCAAAACAAGTCAATACGTCTATTTCATACCCTTCATGATTATAGCCTCGTCAAATTTATGGAATGGCGTAGCTCTGAGATATTCCTTGAAAAATGGCAATCGTCAAAAATAACCTCAGCGGAATTCGCACCACTTCATGTGGTCGTTAACCATCCCTACCGCCTGCATATAGCTGTACACAATGGTACTGCCGACAAACTTAAAGCCTAATTTCTTTAAGTCTTTGCTGATCCGGTCAGAAAGCGGCGTGGTCACGGGAACGTCTTCTTGGCGTTCCCAAGCGCCCATAATCGGTTGACCGTCAACATACTTCCAGAAAAATTCACTAAGTGAACCAAGCCTTAATATCGCTCGCGCGTTGGTGATGGCAGCACCTATTTTTAGGCGGTTACGGACTATTCCGGTATTCCGTATCAATTCGGCAATCTTGTCCTCGCCATAGTTTGAGACCGCTGTGACATCAAAACCATCAAACGCCGCGCGGTATGCTTCGCGCTTGTGTAAAATAGTCGCCCACGACAACCCGGCCTGTGCGCCCTCTAAAATGAGCATCTCGAACAATTCACACTCGTCATAACAAGGCTTGCCCCACTGGGTATCGTGATATTCACGCATTAGTTTATCGTCCGTATCTCCCCACGAACAGCGGCGCGGCTCGTCTGCCACCTCAACCCG
>DIPB01000051.1:0-378 GCA_002426275.1 Firmicutes bacterium UBA5499 | reverse complement strand
CCCCCCCCCCAGCATATTTCTTTCCAAACCAAAATCTCTCGGTCATTTTGTGTCCGTTCAGTATCTCCAGTTTATTTTTATCGGATTTGACTCATCTCCACTGAGATATCCCGTAAAGCAGCTTCCACCTTTGCACATTCTTCGAGGGCAATGATATCATAAAGTTCCGGCGCCTCTTCAATTCCGACGCGATCATAGGCAATGACGATGCTCCAGATCACGAAAACCCGCTCGTTTTAAGCATTTTAGGGTAAAAATAAACCACCTACGGATAAATACAACTTTATCAATAGATGGTTATATTCTCTGGTGCCGAAGGGGGGAGTTGAACCCCCACGAGCGTAATGCCCACTAAACCCTGAATCTAGCGCGTCTGCC
>DIPB01000080.1:1907-5986 GCA_002426275.1 Firmicutes bacterium UBA5499 | reverse complement strand
CAAAACTAGAACCGCCGCCGCCCACATCCAAACTTTTTTCACTTAAAGCCCTCCCTATCTCATTTTTCTTCACATATCGCTTATTTTCAGTATTTCAAGTTGAATAGGATTAAAAAACTTTAGTCATGATAAACTAGGGCAACCTCTCAACTAAAGTAATATCCTATGCATTTGTAATGACAGAACCTTTTTATCGTCTGGGATATGACACCATTACTTCAGCCCGCTCAGTACGATCCCTTCCACGAAGTACCGCTGCAGGGTGAAGAAGATAATCAATACCGGGATTAAGACCACAACCGAGGCAGCCATCAAGAGGTTCCAGTCCGCAGTGTACTGTCCTTGGAAAGACTGCAGCGCGATGGCCAAGGTTCTGTTCTGCTCAGAGTTCAGGTAAATTAAAGGTCCCATGAAATCATTCCAGTGGTTCATAAACGAGAAAATGGAGACTGTGATTAAAGCCGGTTTGGCCAGCGGCAGGACGATCTGCAAAAAGATCCTGAACCTGCCGCAGCCGTCGATGCGGGCCGCATCTTCCAGATCTTTGGGGATGGTAAGAAAAAACTGTCGCAAAAGGAAGATGAAAAACGCTCCCCCGCCGAAAAAAGCGGGCACGATTAAAGGCTTAAACGTATCAACCCAGCCCAGATCCCGGAAGATGATAAACAGGGGAATCATCGTCACCTGGGCGGGCAGCATCATGGTGCTGAGCAGCAGCGCGAACAAAAACTCTCTGCCTGGAAAGCGGATCCTGGCAAAGCTGTAAGCCACAAAAGCTGCGCTGCCAACTTGTCCCACCAGACAGAGCACGGTTATGGTCAAGGTATTTTTCAAAGCCACCAAGAAATCCATCCTCTCTAGCGCCTGGGCATAGTTATCCCAACGGATGGGATTGGGAAGCCACTTGGGCGGGAAGACGAAAACTTGAGGCAACTCTTTGAGAGAGCTGCTGAGCATCCATAAAAAAGGGATCATGAACACAACTGCGCCGGCGATTAAAAGAAAATAAACGATAAATTTCTGCCACTGCTTTTGTTTGTTAGCTTGCATCTTTTTCACCTCCTAGAGAACATCGTAGTTAACCCAGCGCTTGGAAAGCTTGAATTGCAGCAGTGTCAACAGCAAGATGACGATGAATAAGAACCAGGCCAAAGCCGAGGCGTAACCCATCTTCCACCATTGGAAAGCGTTCCGGTAAAGATAGAGCACATAGAAGAGTGTGGCGTTGACCGGGCCGCCGTTTGTCATCACATAGGCTTGCGTGAAGATCTGAAACGAGCCGATGATCCCTGTGATCAGCTGAAAGAAAAGGGTTGGACTCAACATGGGCAAGGTGATGTTAATGAAACAGGACCAGGTCCCAGCCCCGTCAAGTTCCGCAGCCTCGTAAAGCTGTCCGGGGATCCCCTGGAGGCCCGCCAGATAAATCAGCATCCCTCCTCCCACGCCCCAAAGGCTCATGATGATCAGGGCGGGCATCGCCCAAGTGGGGCTGGCGAGCCATTGCAGAGCCGGTAGGCCAAACCAACCGAGGATCGCGTTGGCGATGCCGAACTCTGGATTGAAAATCCACTTCCACAAAAGCGCCACAGCCACGCCCGAAGTTACCGAAGGCAGGTAGAATAAAGTCCTGAAAACTGGCAGTCCCTTCACCTTTTGATTCAGGAGCAGCGCCAGGGCAAGGCCTCCGGCCATGCCCAAGGGAATGCTGAAGATCGTATAATAGAACGTATTCCAAAGGCTTTTCTTAAATAAAGGGTCGCCGAACATTTTTGCGTAATTGGCCATGCCGATGAATTCCGGCGCCGAGAAAATATCCCAATTGCTGTGGCTCAAAAAGATGGAGGCCACCAGCGGCCCTAGGGTAAAGATCAGAAAGCCCACCAGCCAGGGCAAAATGAATAAATATCCTTCCCTTGCCTCCTTTTTAGCGGCCGGCGTCATGTGCATCATCTGTATCATCCTCCCGTAATTCATGCTGCTTTGCAATCAGAAGAAACTCCCGTCCGGATGCTGGATAGCGCGCCTCATTGTCCAAATGGTTAGCTTCGTCAGCCAGTAGAAACCAGCCGGTTTTTGCGCACTGCCGGCAGCACCTCGTGATTTTTACGGCAAGCTTGTTCCAGCCGGCCTGAAAGTTTACAGGCGCGATATCTTCCGGCGCGCATCTGTGCGGCGCCGGCAAAATCGGCTCATGATTGTGATAAGAGTGAGTTGGCTTTCCGTTCACCTTCGCCTCAACCTGCCCGTCGATGTCCACCAAAAGCTTCGCTTTAGTCGGCTCTGGAAAATAAACGAACGTCTCGAGAACAAACTCGGCAGCGTCGATTTCAGACAAATACAAATCGCCGCCTTCTGTGAGCCAAAACCGCTGCTCTTGAGTTTCACCCTCCACAGCTAGTTTCTGCCGCCAACAGACAGGTGAGAGCACCGGCAGCTCCAGCTTCCCAACCGCGCTTGCCTCCGCCTGCCAGTCCACGATCCGGATCGTCTGCTGCCTGCTGAGCACTGGCGAAGGCTGATACTCCACAACCGAACTGCAGCCCTGAGCTTCATAAAAAGCGTATGCGCTTTGGTACTTTTCCTGCAGCTCCCGGCATTTCTCACTTAGCTGCCGGAGATTGGCTTTCCTAAAGCTCGCGCGAAATGACTTTTCGCCGAAACTGCAGGTGAGTTCGGAAAGCTCGGTCAGAGTCCTTGGCGCTTCAATGCCAGAGACGCCGTCTCCCACAACCACCTCCGAGCCGATGGGCTCTTTCCACCTCTTGGGAATTCCCTCCCCCCCCAAGATCACTCCCAGGATCGCGCCCAAGGTGGCCGCCGTGCAGTCGGTGTCATAACCGCAGTTCACAGCTGTTGTAATCGATTTCTCAAAATCGCCGTCTCCGTACAGCCAGCCTAAAACGATGAAGGCGATGTTCTGCGGGCAATCTGTGAAATTATCGCGTCCATAATGGAATAGGATCTGCTCTCTGGTCTCTCGCCAGGTTAAGCCTTTCCTGAACCAGCTCACGGTATCGCGCACAGCTTTGGCCACCCGTGACGCCGGCGGAATAGCGGAAAGCCCGCATTCTATTAAGACTCTGGCTCTGTTCTCCACGAAAGCCATGCTTTCAATCACCGCTAAAAATACTTCGCCGTACACTCCGTCGCCAGCGTGATCCACCACCGCGTCCTGAAAAGCATATTCCATGGCCGCAAGCGGCTGCGCTGGGCTGATGAAACCCCAGATTTCCGAGCGAATGGGAGCGCCCATGCACTCTGAAAAGAAATTATTATAGGAGCCGGAAATGGGCGGCCTGAGGCCTTTTTTCAAGTTTGCAACGGCCACGCCGTATTCATCGAAAGGATATGTAATGTGCGCCAACCATTCTTCAGCCAAATCATTTACGGTTAAATTCAGGCCTTTGGTCTGCAGCACATGAACCCAGACTAACTGTAAATCAAGATCGTCATTGGGAACGCTGCCTTCAGGCACTGGATCATAAAAAGTTAAGTTCAAAAGCTCCTTTTTCCCTTCGCAGGGAGCTCCCAATGTGCCGCCGATGGCCTTCCCCAGCCAGCCTCCTAAAACTTTTTCCGCGTATCTTGCAGGATCTAAAGGAAATGCTCTTTCTAGTTCGTTTACCACTTTCGTCAACTCCCTACGGAATAGTCTCTTTCACTTTCAAGGTACTTTCCCTAATAGCCAGATTAGGTTCGATGGAATAATACTTGCCCTCAGATAACGGCCCTTTGATCTGTTGGAAAAGAAGTTCCGCCGCGATCTTGCCTGTTTCATACTTAGGCTGCGCTACGCTGGACAGAGACGGTCTGGAAATAGCGGCAAGCTCAATGTCATCAAAGCCTATCACCGCTATGTCTTCCGGAATCCTAAAGCCCTCTTCCTGAATTGCCTTCATCGCGCCAAGAGCCATCACATCGTTGACACAGAAGATGGCGTCGGGCTTCTCGCCTCTAGCCAGCAGATTTTTTACCGCTTTGTACCCGCTTCCCATCTTAAAATTGCCTTCCAGAATGAGGTCCGGCAACACCTTGGCGCAAGCATCATCCATGGAAGGCAATTTTAAGATGGGAAG
>DIPB01000080.1:1661-1848 GCA_002426275.1 Firmicutes bacterium UBA5499 | reverse complement strand
TTCCCATCTTAAAATTGCCTTCCAGAATGAGGTCCGGCAACACCTTGGCGCAAGCATCATCCATGGCTTTCTTATAGCCATGAAACCGTTCTCTTGAACTGAGATTTTCTTGGGGGCCTAAAACAATGGCTATTTTACGATGTCCTAGCTTTAGCAAGTGCTCCGTGGCCAAATAAGCGCCCTGCTG
>DIPB01000080.1:1194-1489 GCA_002426275.1 Firmicutes bacterium UBA5499 | reverse complement strand
GATCGGTATGCCAAGGCCCTAAGGCCACAATGGGCAGCGTTTCTTTCCGCAGCCTTTTTATTTCTTCCCCCAAAAAAGCGCAGGACTCGCTGATATTGATGATTAACCCGTCTACTCCTACGGCTATCAAACGGTTAATGGTCTCGATTTCTTTCCGTTCGTCTCCGTCCGTGCTATGTATGATCACGCTGTAATCCTTTCGGTTGGCGACATCCTGAATGCCGCGCACCGGCGCCGGATAAACCGGATTTTCGATATCCGGGATGATGAGCCCAATCAAAAAAGACTTTTTGGT
>DIPB01000080.1:438-1069 GCA_002426275.1 Firmicutes bacterium UBA5499 | reverse complement strand
CCAATCAAAAAAGACTTTTTGGTGCGCAGGCTCCTTGCCATCACATTGGGAGCATATCTTTTGGCTTTGGCAACCCGCAATACTCTCTGGGCAGTATCATCCCTCACGTTGCCTTGGCGATTCAAAACCCTGGAGACCGTAGCCGGAGAGACGTTGGCTTCTTTGGCTATATCGTAGATTGTTACCATGAAGTTGACTCCTCGTTTTCATAATGAAATCTATTACATAATCAAAAATCGAGCTATCTAATTTGTTTAATGTCTAATTCATAAAATCCATTTCATAGAATTCATTCTACAGACAAAAGCTAATTCCTTCCCAAAATGGAAAAAAATGTTTAATAATTTTTAAACCGCTGTTACATATCTCGCGAGCTTTCTCCTTTAACTCCGTCACGTTTGGGCAAAAAAACCTGCTAAGGAAAGTCAAGCGTTTTCTGAGCGGGTTTCAAAATAGTGAATATTTCATTTTGGGTACAGCAAAGCAGGCCAACAGCAGATGCGCGGTTGACCAGCCATCTCAAACACAGACCATTTTTAGATTCTGTACACCTCCATAACGCGTACAAAATAAATACGCAGGAACTTGTTGAGCGCCGCTATCTTGGCAACTTTTTTCGGCTTGCCCTCAG
>DIPB01000080.1:0-199 GCA_002426275.1 Firmicutes bacterium UBA5499 | reverse complement strand
GCTGTGTGCCCGTGAATCCGCCCGACTGATACGGTGGGGAATCAATGCCGGCGAAGGCGACCAGCGCGCTCCCGCTGTGAAAGCGACGTACGTCGCCGATCTCCGCAATGAGCCGGGGAGCCAGGACGTTGCCCACGCCTTTCATAGCTCTTACGACGTCATACTCCGGCAGAGTAGTTGCAAGCTCCTGCATTTGTGT
>DIPB01000203.1:5861-9843 GCA_002426275.1 Firmicutes bacterium UBA5499 | reverse complement strand
GCTTGGTAGCATTTTCTACTCCGACAACCGCTGGTAAGCCATATTCCCGGGCGACAACTGCTCCATGGGTCATCAGTCCACCAACTTCGGTGACTAGGCCTTTTATGGATACAAACAATGGTGTCCAGCTAGGGTCAGTAAAGGAGGTGACTAATATATCTCCATCCTCTAAATCAGCATCTTCCAGGTTTAAAATGACACGTGCTCGTCCCTCTATTACCCCGGAAGAACAGGTAGCCCTACAATAGCGCCCGCCGGGAGATTTTCTCGTTTGTACTCTCCGGCAATGATTTCACCATCAGACGTGATAACACGTGGGGGAGTTAGTTTTTCATATAATTTGTATTCGTCTTTGCGTTCGCTGATAAGCTGGCGATCCAGCTTATTTGTGCGTACGACTTCCCGAAGTTCTTCAAAAGTGAGATAGTAGATATCTTCTTTTTCAGGAATAACGTTGGCTTGTACGAGTTTTGCGGCTTCTTTCAGCAAAGCCTGCTTATAGACGAAGTAGCGGTTAACCATTCCGTATTTTGGATATTCGCGATAACCGATGAAATTCCGGACTAGGTCGATCATTGCTGCCACCTGCTTCGAGATTACTAATATCATCACGAAAGTAAAAAAAGTTTTTTGCTTAATTTTCTTCAATAAATTTACGATATATCTTGTAGAGGGTAATTAGCTGCCGTAATAGTAACTTTAGTCTGAAAGACGGAAAGCTCGTTTCGTCAGCTTTATTTAGGAGATCAGAAGTCATGAAAAAATCAATTGTGTTCGTACTGTTGCTGTGTCTGACGATGGCGTTTGTCTCTTCAGTTGCTTCGGCGGATCCGGCTCCGCCGCTGTCCGACGTTAAGATCCGTGCTTTCAAGGCTGAGAATTATGACGATAAATGGAAACATACCCCTCCCAGCTACCCGAAAAACATGTCCGCCTATTCCTTCTCAGGTCCGGCATTAGATATGTCGGTGATCTATACTGGCTATCCAGATTGGACCCTCACGTTTATTAAAATCGGCGGCAGCCGGTATACCCACCGCGAACTGCTTTACGAACTGCGTTACATCTACAGCGGCGGGATAGTCACCGGCTGCGAAGTATATTACCGGATCCCGGCCGCGAAATTGAACGCTTCCAATACCATCAGCGTCACGTCCATGGGATCAAACGGCGGATCTGCTGACGACGTTTCAACCAACATACGTTTTGTCAAATAACTTTATCCCACTGTAAGCAGAGGTTGCCCGTCTTTTGAGGGACAGCCTCTTTCTCTTTAGCGCAGCAAGACTTCGGCAGCCGCGATCCCCAGCAGGGCCAAGAGCACGCTGAGGAGCGTTCCCACCAAATATCTTTCCGCAAAATCCCGATCGTCCAGCTGCTTGAATCTGGCTATGCTTTTGGCGGCCAGCACCAGCCCCAGCGCCTCCAATTGCCGGCTCAGATACAGAGCGACGATAATAAACCGCTCAAGGATCCCGATCAGGTAGCCGCAACCTGCCGGGGAATCGTTCTCCAGAGAAATTAAGCTTAAAATTTGTTTAATGAAGCTTGCGGCCGGCGCAGACAGGACAATGAACAAAAAAATAAGCGCCGCGCCCCGGTGGATCTGTGCCACAGAGAAATGCTGCCCCAGACCCGCAAGCAGCATCTTGCCGGCCGCATTAACCGTTTGCGGCAGCTGAACCGCCAATGTGATCACAAGCAAGTGCAAAAGCTGATCCGCCATGAAAACCCACACCATGGCTCTTTTGGGGCTTGCCAACCGCCTGAGCAATCTACCTTTCAGCTGGTCAACAGCCCCATGGGAAAACGCGATCAGGAAAACAGCCAGGGCTACATTGGCCAGCGGAGCATACCACAAAAGCGCCAAGGCCGTCAGGCAGGCATAAATCAGGCAATGCCTGATGAAAACCGTCCGGTTGCCGCTTTTCTCCCGGGCCATCTGCGAGCTTTGAAAAACGAAATCGCCCAGAAAATGCGCGGCCAGAGCCAAGAGATATTTCACCCGTCACCCTCCCAACCTCTGCGCCATGAAGCGCCAGGATACCGCGTCAATATTTCTGAGCTCCACGATCTTTGCCGCCCGTAGGAGCCGATCCATATTCTGTCTCGATGTACCGGCTCTGGCGGCGAGCTTGGTGGAAAATCCCTTTTTCCAAATTGGGAGAGCTACGGCTGCATTTTCTAAAGCCGCCAAATCAAAGGCCTCCAATGCCACCGGCTCCAGCTCCAGCCGCTTGAGCCTCTTCGCCTGCGCCGCGCTCTCGGAGGCGATCTTGCCGGCAAACAGCTCCCCTAGATCGCCGAATGCTTTCAGATCCATCTGCTTTTGACACAGAGGGAACACCAGCTCAGAAAGCAGCGTGATTTGCTGTTGATAATAGCTTTGTTCCGCCGCCAAAAGAGAAGACGCGCCAAGGAGCGCATTTATGTAAAGATCGCCTTCCCCCGCCGAATCAATTACAGTGCCGGCTTTGACGGCTGCGATAGCGCTCCTTGCCCGATGATATGCGGCTCCGTCCTGTTCGCTGGAAGTGCCCCGGGCTATTTTTACTTCCCACTGTCCCACTCCTATGCCGCAGCGAATTTGCACCGGCGCCAAAAACAGCCGCAGCAGCCGCGCGTACAGGAACGCGGCCTGCGGAGAAATGAACAGCCCCTGGACTTCATCGCCGGCGCTGAAAACCACGTCAAATTGCAGAGCCTGTCTGAAAACGCGATTCAACTTTTCCAGACAAACCTTCAGCAGCTTCTGTATTCGTTCTCTTTCGCCAATTGAAAATCGTCTGGAATTTACCAGGTCAGCTATTAACGCCGCGTACAGCATCAAACTCACCTCATGAAGCGCCAGCAAGGCAATGATTTTTGATTGCTTTATAATAAGGCAAATAAAAAAGGTTGCTTTATCCGAAGGCCCAGGGCCGGATCCGGCCCTGGGTCCGGCAGCTAATCCTGGAAAACCGCGCCCGTATTGGCGGAAGTGACCAACTTGGCGTAACGGGCCAAGTATCCGGTCCTGATCTTAGGCTCTTGGGGCCGCCAGGCAACACGGCGCTTTGCCAGTTCCTCCTCTGAGACCAAAAGCTGCAGCTTCTTATTGGGAATATCGATGGCGATCAGATCTCCCTCTTGGACCAGAGCGATTGGTCCGCCCTGAGCGGCTTCAGGCGAAACATGGCCGATGGCAGCTCCGCGGGTGGCGCCGGAGAAGCGTCCGTCCGTGATCAGCGCCACATCTTTATCCAGTCCCATCCCCACCACAGCGGAAGTGGGCTGCAACATTTCTCTCATGCCCGGTCCCCCCTTGGGACCCTCATAGCGGATCACGATCACATCGCCCTTGTTGATTTTGTGCCCCAGGATCGCCTCCACAGCTTCCTCATCGGACTGAAACACCCGGGCCGGTCCCCTGTGGGTGAGCATTTCAGGCGCAACCGCAGACTGTTTCACAATCCCGCCGTCCGGCGCCAAGTTCCCCCACAGCACAGCAAGCCCGCCTTGGGAATGATAGGCGTTTTCCACAGAGTGGATCACCTCTGGATTGAGGTTGCGGCTGCCGGAGGCGATCTGACCGACAGTGAGGCCGCTGACCGTCTTCTGCTCCAAATTCAGAAGGTTTGCCTTGGCAAGCTCAGCCAGCACAGCCGGAATGCCGCCCGCCTGATCCAGGTCCACCATGTGGTAATTTCCGCCCGGTCGCAAAGAACAAATATGAGGCGTCTTTTCGCTGATTTGATTGATCATTTTCAGATCGATCTTCTTGCCGGCCGCGTGGGCAATGGCAGGCAAGTGGAGGGCGGTGTTGGTGGAGCAGCCTAAGGCCATATCCACGGTGAGCGCGTTGACGAACGCCTCCTCTGTGAGCAGCTGCGACGGCAGGATCTGCTGACGCCACAAATCCACGATCCTCATGCCCGCTTTTTTGGCCAGCCTGATCCTGGCGGCATAGGCAGCCGGCACAGTGCCATTGCCAGGCAAAGCC
>DIPB01000203.1:1971-5683 GCA_002426275.1 Firmicutes bacterium UBA5499 | reverse complement strand
CAGTTCATGGAGTTGGCGGTGAACATCCCCGAACAGGAGCCGCAACCTGGGCAGGCTGAATCCTCAAGTTGGGAGAGCTCTTCCGGGCTCATGGCGCCGGCGCTCACAGCTCCCACCCCTTCGAAGAGGGTGTTCAGATCCGTGGCTTTGCCCTGGAAATGTCCCGGCAGCATCGGACCGCCGCTGATGACAATGGCCGGCAGGTCCAGCCTAGCCGCGGCCATCAGCATTCCGGGGACGATTTTATCGCAATTGGGAATTAAAACTAGGGCGTCCAAAGCGTGGGCTTTGGCCATGATCTCAATGGAGTCTGCAATCAGCTCCCTGCTGGCCAGAGAATAATGCATCCCGTCATGGCCCATGGCGATCCCATCGCAAACGCCGATGGTGCCAAATTCAATGGGCGTTCCTCCGGCCATTCTGATTCCCGCTTGCACAGCCTGACTTATCTGATCTAAATGAATGTGACCGGGAATGATCGTATTGGCCGCATTGGCGATGCCAATCAACGGCCTTTCCAATTCCTCATCCGTATAACCCATAGCCTTAAAAAGGGAACGGTGGGGCGCCCGCTCTATTCCCTTTTTCGCTTGATCGCTGATCAATTATGCCACCCCCATAAATTTAAAGAATATTTATTTATTCGCCTTTCCGCTCCGCATTTCCTGCCTGCGCGAAAGGACGGCTTTGGCTCGGGCAAGCTGCTTGTCCACTTGCTCCGGCGCGGTTCCTCCCACGTGATTCCGCAAGCTGACGCTTGCTTCCGGAGACAGCAAAGCCAAGGCTTCCTTACCGAAAAGCGGCGAGAAGCTCGCCAGATCTTCTTCCGTCAGCTCTTCCAGCTGCTGATGATTTTCAAGGCAATGATAAACCAACTTGCCGATCACCTCGTGGGCCTGACGGAAAGGCAGACCGCGCTTAGCCAGAAAATCCGCCAAATCCGTGGCCAGGGAAAAGCCGCCGGCGGCGCTACGGGTCGCCTCTGCCCGCACCTTGACGGTGGAGAGCATGGGCGTCATGATCTCCAGGCAGCCGTGGAGGGTATCGACGGCGTCGAAGACGCTCTCCTTGTCTTCCTGCAGATCCTTATTATAGGCCAGGGGAAGTCCTTTGAGCACAGTGAGCATCCCCACCAAATCTCCCACCACCCGGCCGGTCTTGCCGCGCACCAGCTCTGCCACGTCGGGATTTTTCTTCTGAGGCATGATGCTGGAGCCTGTGCTGAAGCTGTCCGCAAGCTCCACAAAGCCGAACTCCTGGGAAGACCAAAGCACCAGCTCCTCGCCCAGGCGGCTCAAATGAACCATAATCAAAGACGCGGCGGAAAGAAATTCCACAGCAAAATCCCGATCGCTCACCGCATCCAGACTGTTCTGCGCCACCTGCGAGAAGCCCAAAAGCTGGGCAACCCGCTCCCTGTCGATGGGAAAAGTGGTCCCCGCCAGGGCGCCGGAGCCCAGCGGCATCACGTCCGTACGCTGGTAGCAGTCTGCCAGGCGCTGGTAATCGCGCTGGAGCATCTCAAAATACGCCAGCATGTGATGGGCGAATAAAACGGGCTGCGCCCGCTGCAGATGCGTATACCCGGGCATGATTACATCCCGGTTCCTTTCCCCTTGCCCCACCAGCGCCGCCTGCAGCTCTGTGAGCTGCCCCTGCAGAGCCCTGATCTCCCGTTTCAGATACAGGCGCAAGTCCACTGCCACCTGATCATTGCGGCTGCGGGCAGTGTGCAGCTTACGGCCGGGATCTCCCAGACGCTGTGTGAGCAGCTTTTCTATATTCATGTGAATATCTTCGGCCGCCAGATCAAATTTCACCTTGCCCGCTTCGATCTCGGCGCGAATTTCTTCTAAGCCCTTGCAGATAGCCTGCGCTTCCTCCGGGGAGATAATGCCGCACTCGCCTAGCATGGTGGCGTGGGCGATGCTGCCGGCGATATCTTCCCTGTACAGGCGGCGATCAAAGCGGATGGACGAGTGGAAATCGTCCATCCGTTCATCGGTCTCCTCCTGAAACCTACCACCCCAGAGTTTCACGCTCGGTCCTCCTTATCAACCATGGCTTCCACCCAAAGCGGAAGGCCCAAAAGTTTGATGAACCCCTCGGAATCCTTCTGATCGTAAACCTGATCCTCGCCGAAGGTGGCCAGATCTTCCCGGTAAAGGCTCCGCTGCGCTTTGCGTCCGGCCACCGTACAATTGCCCTTATAGAGCTTCAGCCGCACTGTGCCTGTGACGTTCTTCTGCGTCTCGTCCACAAAAGCATCCAGAGCCCGGCGCAGAGTTGTGAACCAAAAACCATTGTAGACCAGCTCGGCGTATTTGGCGGCGATGAGCTCTTTGTAATGCATGGTGAATCTGTCTATCGTGATCTGCTCCAATTCCTGGTGCGCCTTGTACAGCACCGTGCCGCCGGGAGTCTCATAAACGCCCCGGGATTTCATTCCCACCAGTCTGTTTTCCACCAAATCCGTAATCCCCACGCCATGGGCGCCGGCCAGTTCGTTTAATTTTTCAATGAGCGTTACCCCATCCAAGCTCTCTCCGTCCAGCCCAACCGGGATCCCCTTTTCAAAGGCGATCTCAACGTAAGCCGGCTCATCAGGAGCAGCCTGGGGGGGAGTGGTCAGCAGGTAGAGATCGTCCTGAGGCTCGTTCCAAGGATCTTCCAGATCCGCGCCCTCGTGGCTCAAATGCCAAAGGTTCCGATCCATGCTGTAGGGACGCTCCCGGGTAACAGGCACATCGATTCCCCTGGCCCTGGCGTATTCGATCTCCTCTTCCCTGCTCTTCAGATCCCATTCCCGCCAAGGAGCGATGATCTTCACATCAGGCTTCAGCGCCCGGAACGTGAGCTCAAAGCGCACTTGATCGTTGCCTTTGCCCGTACAGCCATGACAGACCGCATCCGCCTGCTCTCGCTGGGCGATTTCAATGATCTTCTTGGCGATCAAGGGTCTGGCGATGGAGGTGCCCAAAAGGTACCGCCCTTCGTAGGTTGCTCCGGCTTTCAGCATTGGCCAGATGTAATCAGTGACGAACTCTTGCCGCACATCCTCAATGTATAATTTGCTGGCGCCGCTGGCTTTGGCTTTTTCCCGCAAAGGCTCCAGCTCTTCTCCCTGACCCACGTCTATGGCCACAGCCACCACTTGGCAATGATATTTTTCTTTGAGCCAAGGAATGATGATGGAAGTGTCCAGTCCTCCCGAGTAAGCCAATACCACTTTATCTACTTTCATTTTTTTCCGCTCCTCTCATAATCAACGCCATGATCGCTTTCTGCACGTGCAGCCTGTTTTCAGCCTCGTCAAAGACGGCGCTGTGCTTCCCTTCCATCACCTCGTCTGTGATCTCTTCGCCCCTATGGGCCGGCAGGCAATGCAGCACGATGGAATCTGGAGCGGCCATAGACAGAAGCCGTCCGTTAATCTGATAGCCGCGAAAGGCCGCTTCCCGCGCCGCTTTTTCCTCTTCCTGGCCCATGCTGGCCCAGACATCGGTATAGAGCACCTGTGCGCCCCGGGCCGCCTCCTGTGGATCGCGCACCACCTCTATGGAGGCACCGGTCTTTGCCGCATCTTGCCGGGCCCACGCCACGATCTCCCGGGCAGGCTGATATCCTTCGGGACAGGCGATGACAAAATCCAAGCCGAACTTTGCCGCGCCCAGCATCAAAGAGTGGGCCATATTGTTTCCATCGCCGATAA
>DIPB01000203.1:1554-1857 GCA_002426275.1 Firmicutes bacterium UBA5499 | reverse complement strand
ATTGTTTCCATCGCCGATAAAGCCCAGCTTCAAGCCATGCAGCGTGCCGAAACGCTGGTAAACCGTCAAAAAATCGGCCATGGCCTGGCAAGGATGCAGCAGGTCGGTGAGCCCATTGATCACCGGGATGCTGCTCCAGCTGGCCAGTTCCTCCACATCTTGATGCGAATAGGTCCTGATCATGATCCCGTCCAGATAACGGGACAGCACTCTGGCAGTATCGGCGATGCTCTCTCCGCGGCCCAGCTGAATATCCTGCTGGCTTAAGAACAGCGCGTACCCGCCCAGCTGATACATGCCAAC
>DIPB01000203.1:802-1427 GCA_002426275.1 Firmicutes bacterium UBA5499 | reverse complement strand
ATGCCAACTTCAAAAGAAACCCTGGTTCTGGTGGAAGATTTGGCAAAGATCATGCCCAAAGCTTTCCCCTTCAGAACCGGGCTGTGCGGTTCGGCTTTAAGGCTCTCTGCGAAGCGCAAAACGTGCAGCAATTCTTCGGTGGTGTAATCGTGAAGAGTTAAAAAATCCCTGCCGCGAAAGCTCCGAGACAGAGGAGTTTCCAATAATAAGCTTACCTTGCTCAAGGTTGTCACATCCTTCCCTATTTTGTGCGGAACCGGTCGGGACTGCCATGCTCTTAGTTTAGCAGAAATAATTTCCTTTATAAAGACCAAAAGCAGGAATCAAAAGAAAAATGGCGAATCACACCGAAAAAAGAGGTGATCGCAATGTATCTGCGCTGGCTAACCAGAACCGCCCTTGCCTTGGCCTTAACCATCGTGATCCAGATGTTCGGTCTGCCGCAGCTTATCACAGGTTCGCTGGTCAACGCCATGCTGCTTGTGGCCTGCCTGGCCGCGGGACCAAGCTGCGGGGTTGTCATCGGCCTTGTCACTCCCCTTTTGGCCTTTTCCAGGGGAATCCTCGCTCCGCCTTTGGCGCCCATGATTCCCTTTATCATGCTGGGGAACGCCGCCTTCGTGGC
>DIPB01000203.1:420-654 GCA_002426275.1 Firmicutes bacterium UBA5499 | reverse complement strand
AGAAAATGGCGCGATTATTTAGGCCTCATCATAGCCGCGGCTGCGAAATTCGCTGTCCTGGCCTTGGCAGTGCGCCTTTTAACCAAGCTGCCGCCGCCTGTGGCGCAAGCCATGCAGTGGCCGCAACTTGCCACAGCCCTCATGGGCGGCGCCATCGCTCTGACGGCGTTCCGCCTTCTGCCGCAACTGAAAAATTAATGGGCAGGATCCCCCTGCCCATCATTTGCAAGCTGA
>DIPB01000203.1:0-207 GCA_002426275.1 Firmicutes bacterium UBA5499 | reverse complement strand
GCCCATCATTTGCAAGCTGAAAACGCCTCTTCCAGGATGGGCAGGGCTTGATCCACTTCCCGCTCCGTGATGATCAGGGGGGGTGCAAAGCGCAGGACATTTTCGCCTGCGGTCAGGAGCAACAGCCCCCGGTCTCTGGCAGCCTTCACAATTGGCGCCGCGGGCACGGAAAGCTCCACTCCCAATAGCAGACCCAGTCCCCGTACT
>DIPB01000199.1 GCA_002426275.1 Firmicutes bacterium UBA5499 | reverse complement strand
CGATAACTTTACACCAACAAAAAGCAGATCTTCCTCCTCCTGATTAATGGAGAAACCTAAAAGATCAAATTCTTCCTCCGAAACCAATCCCAAACGAAAAAGCAGGCGAGTTTGAGCGCTATAATCCCAAAACTCGCCGTCGACGGAATTTCAGTTTTAGTTTCTCAGAGCGAATCTCCTTCCATGATGCAGCCGGAATTCCAGCCAAGCGTATTTAACGCCGCCCCAGTATGGTCTGCAAGTCTTTTTCCGGCGTGCTGACGAGGGAGATATTGAAGCGCTCCACAAGATAATCCAGCACGCCGGGCGACACAAAAGCCGGCAGAGTCGGGCCCAGATAGATGTTTCGGATGCCCAACGCCAAAAGAGACAGCAGCACGCAGACCGCTTTCTGCTCATACCATGAAAGCACGACGGACAATGGCAGGTCGTTCACGCCGCAACCGAACGCTTCCGCTAACGCCAGCGCCACGCTTACGGCGCCATAGGCGTCGTTGCACTGGCCCATATCCATCAGGCGCGGCAGACCGGCCGCGCTGCCCAAATCAAGATCGTTGAAACGGTATTTACCGCAGGCAAGCGTCAGGACGATGCTGTCCCGCGGCGTCTGTTTGACAAATTCCGTGTAGTAATTGCGTCCAGTCTTTGCCCCGTCACAGCCGCCGACCAGAAAGAAATGACCGATCTCGCCGGACTTCACAGCCTCAACCACCTTGTCTGCCACGGACAGTACCGTGCCGTGTCCAAAGCCGGTGATTACTTGTCTTCCCCCATTGATGCCTGTCATCACTTGCTCTTCAGGATATCCTCCCAGAGCCAGCGCCTTTTCAATGAGAGGCGAAAAATCCTTATCCTCTCCGAGCTGCACCAGGCCAGGATACGCCACCGGACCCGTAGTGAATACTCGGTCGCGATAACTATCCTGCACAGGCATCAGACAGTTGGTTGTAAACAGCACCGGAGCGGGAAGCCTTGCGAATTCCCGCTGCTGATTCTGCCAAGCTGTGCCAAAGTTCCCCTTAAGCTGCGGATAGGCTTTCAGCTTGGGATAACCGTGAGCCGGCAGCATCTCCCCGTGGGTATAGACATTAACGCCCTTCCCCTTTGTCTGCTCAAGGAGCAAGTACAGGTCGTGAAGGTCATGCCCAGAGATAACGATAAACGGGCCCTTTTCAACGGTTAGCGTCACTTCGGTGGGAACAGGCGCGCCATAAGTTCCAGTGTTGGCTCTGTCCAAAAGCTCCATGCATTTCAGGTTTACTTTTCCGGTTTCCATCGCCAGCGAGAGCAGCTCCTCCGCGCTCAATTGCCGACCGATGGCAGCCAGGCCGCGATAGAAAAAGCGGTTGACCTGCCGATCCGTTTTCCCCAGCACCAACGCGTGATAGGCGTAGGCCGCCATTCCGCGCAAGCCAAACAGAATCAACGATTTCAGCGAGCGTAGATCCTCGTCGGCGTTCCACAGCCGCCTCAGGTCATAATCCGCAGAGCGGCTCGGCCCACTTACGGCATGAACAGCCTCAATACGGCGGCGGACATCGTCGCTGTGAAAGTCCACATTGGTGATGGTGGCAAACAGTCCCTCCAACATCATCCTGTCGGCGGCGGGGGTAGCGTCCCGGCCATTCAAAGCCAAAGCCAGGCCGATCAGCGCACCGGTCAGTTCATCCTGCAAAAGCGCGGTATCCCTCTGTTTGCCGCAGACCCCTTGCCCGCCGGTGCAGCCCTTGCAGCCGGCGGTCTGTTCACATTGAAAACAAAACATTTTCTCCATTAGTCAGCTTCTCCTCTGCGCTTTATTCTTCCGCCCGGATGACGGATACCGGGCAGCTTTCCTCAGCTTCCTTTGCGGCGGCTAGATTCTCTTTCTGCGGCTGAGCGTACACTTGGGCCTTACCGTCCTCGCTCGTCAAAAATACCTCCGGACAAATCTGCTGACAGAGGCCGCAGCCGATGCAGCCGGAACGATCGATGGTCACCTTCATCTCATTTTTCCTCCTTTTCCGGCTGTGGAAATACCACCAGCAACAGCATTTTGAACGTTTCCGGCGCGAAAACAGCATGGGGCTTTGGGGACGGCATGAGCAGAGATTCGCCTGGGCCCAGCGTGTACGCCTCCCCGTCCACGGTGAAACGGCCGTTTCCTTCCAGCACTGTGACCAATGCGTCGCCTTCAGACTCGTGGGCACCGATCTCTTCTCCCTTGTCAAAAGCGAACAGAGTAATGCTCAGCGACTGGTTTTGCGCCAGCGTTTTGCTTACCACCTGACCAGGCAGAACCTCAACATGCTCTCTGAGCAGAAAAGCCGCCTCCCGCGGAGCGTTCTTAAGCAATTGCTTTGTCATGACGATCTCTCCTCTCTATTCTTCCAAAATACGTCCGTCCGTGGAAAGCACCACCACTTGCCAGGGAATCATTTTCCCGCTGCTCGTCAGGGCCTGCCTGACAGCTTGCTCAATGCCGCCGCAGCAAGGGACCTCCATGCGGACAACCTTAACGCTCCGGATATTGTTCAAGCGGAGGATCTCGGTGAGCTTTTCCGCATAATCCACCTGATCCAGCTTGGGACAGCCGATGAGCGTAATACGGTTTTTCATAAACTTCAGGTGAAAGCCTGCATAAGCGTAAGCTGTGCAATCCGCAGCCACCAAAAGATTGGCGCCGTCAAAATAGGGGGCGTTCACCGGCGCCAGCTTGATCTGAACCGGCCATTGCAAAAGCTGGCTTCCTTCAGGCTCCTGGCAGGCTATAGGCTGTCGCTCAAACGTCTTGGCCCTGCTTCCAGGACAGAAGCGGGCGGCTGCTTGTCTTACTTTAGCCGCTTGGACAGTTTCGTCAACGGCAGGCGCCTCCCGCGCTTCCAAGGAGATGGCTCCCACCGGACAGGCAGGCAGACAATTTCCCAGCCCGTCGCAGTAATCCTCCCGGACCAGCCTTGCCTTACCGTCCACAATGGCGACGGCCCCTTCCTGACAGGCTTCCGCGCACAAACCGCAGCCATTGCACTTTTCCGCGTCGATTTTTATGATCTTGCGAACCATCGTTTTTGTTGGTGTAAAGTTATCGTAGG
>DIPB01000198.1:12376-14292 GCA_002426275.1 Firmicutes bacterium UBA5499 | reverse complement strand
TCGGGCGTGGCTGTGGCGCTTTTGTGGAAGTGGATTTTCAATCCCGAGTTCGGCATCGCCAACGCGATTCTCAACTGGTTCGGCCTGCCGGGCCTGCAATGGCTCTCCAGCCCCAATTGGGCGATGCCAGCCCTGATCATCATGAGCCTTTGGGGCGTGGGAGGAGGGATGCTGATTTATCTGGCGGGCCTGCAGGGTATTCCCGCACAGCTTTACGAGGCCGCGGAACTGGACGGGGCTGGGACCTGGTCCTGTTTCGTCAACATTACCCTGCCCATGCTGAGCCCAACTCTTTTCTTTCAGCTGATCACAGGGATCATCGGCTCGTTTCAGATTTTCACCCAAGCGTTTGTGATGACAAACGGCGGTCCGGTCAACGCCACGCTCTTTTATGTGCTCTATCTTTACCGGAACGCTTTTCAGTGGTGGAAGATGGGCTACGCCTCGGCTCTGGCCTGGTTCCTATTCATCATCATTTTGCTGTTGACCCTGCTGCAATTCAAGCTTTCCAAGCGCTGGGTAAACTATGACGTTCTGTAGAGGAGGTGAGGAAAATGCGAGCAAGCAAACAAAAGCTTTGGCAGAAAATTTTCGTTTATTTTCTTTTGATCGCCGGCGCGGTGGTGTTCATGATTCCTTTTTTGTGGATGCTCAGCAGCTCTCTGAAGGAGTTGCCCCAAATTTTCGTCTTTCCGCCCAAGTGGTTTCCCAATCCCGTGCGCTGGGATAACTATTCCCGGGCCTTGGAGCGCATGAACTTTCTTGTGGCCTTGAAAAACACGGTGACCATAACCGTGCTCTGTCTGGTGGGACAGGTTGGCAGCACCTCGCTTGTGGCTTACGGCTTTGCCAGGATCCGCTTTCCCGGCCGGGACGTGTTGTTCACATTGCTTTTGAGCACCATGATGCTGCCCGGTCAGGTGACCATGATTCCCTTGTTCATCATCTTTCGTTCTCTGGGCTGGGTTGATACGTTTAAGCCCTTAATCGTGCCAGCGTTCTTCGGCGGGGGAGCGTTTTTCATCTTTCTCTTGCGGCAGTTTTTCCTTACCATTCCCAAAGATCTGGAAGATGCGGCCCGCATCGACGGCTGCGGCAGGTTCAGGATCTTTTTGCAGATCGTCCTGCCGTTGGCCAAACCGGCGTTAATCACAGTTTCCATTTTTTCGTTCATGAGCCACTGGAATGATTTCATGGGTCCTTTGATTTACCTGAACTCGGAGCAGAACAGAACCTTGGCCATCGCGCTGCAGTCTTTCCAAGGTCAGTACACTGCGGATTGGAACCTCTTGATGGCTGCCTCGGTTGTGGTCTTAATTCCGGTGCTAATCATCTTCTTTACCCTGCAGCGGTATTTCGTGGAAGGGATCGTCCTGAGCGGTTTGAAGTAGAAGAAAAAAGACAGGAGGGTTTTTGATGAAGAGATTTTGGGTTTGGGCGGCAGCTGCGGTTTTGGTTTTGAGCGTCTTGTTTGCCGGCTGCGGCAAAAAGCAGCAGGCGCAGACGGGCGGCAAGCAGAGAATCACCTACATGTACGCCGGCGGCACGGCCAACGACGAAATCGTCAAACAAGCCACCAAATTGTTTGAAGAGAAACACCCTGAGATCGATGTGGAGCTGATTTTCGTTCCCAACTGGGGCACGTATACTGACAAAATCACAACGTCTCTGGCCAGCAACACGGCGCCCGACATTATTGCCCTTGGCGTCTATCAGATCGGCGATTACATCAGGAAGAACGCATTGAAAGACCTCAGCGGATACATTCAAGACGACAAAGAGTTTCAGAAGCGGAAGGAAGATATTTTCCCAGCCACATTGTGGGATTCCATCACAGACGGCGGCAAAATTTACGGCATTCCCGCCTGGCAGAATCCGGACGTGCTCTATTACAATAAAAAGCTTTTCGACGAGGA
>DIPB01000198.1:3162-12218 GCA_002426275.1 Firmicutes bacterium UBA5499 | reverse complement strand
CTTTTCGACGAGGCGGGAGTCTCGTATCCGGATGAGACTTGGGACTATGAGAAGTTCGTGCAAGAATGCCTGAAACTCACCAAGATCCAAAACGGCAAGGTGACCCAGTTCGGCACCTGGGGCTTCAACTGGTATTGGAATTACCTGTGGGCTTACGGAGCGGAAGTGCTGAATGAAGACGGGACCAAGTGCACGCTGGATACTCCCCAGGCCCGGGAAGCCATTCAGTATATGATCGACCTTTCGCAGAAGCATCACGTCTCTCCAAGACCGGGAGAAGCAGGCGAGGGCAACAATTACCAGGCCTTCATGACCGGCAAGGTGGCGACCTTCGCTTCAGGACGGTACATGGTGCCGATGCTCAAGGATATAAAAGATTTTGATTGGGACATCTCGGTTCTCCCCCATGCCCGCGAGCGCGTGACTTTGAACAATGTGATTTATTGGCTGATCCTCAATTCCTCCAAGGCGCCTGAGGCTGCTTGGGAGTATGTGAAGTTTCTGTCCGGACCAGAGGTGCAGAGAATCATCTCCGAGTCCGGCAACGATGTGCCGATCCTCAAGAGCGTGATGAATTCTTCCTCCTTTGAGAATTCGGACTTAAGGCCGGACGAAAAGGTTTACATTCAAGCTTTGGCCAATTCCAGACCGTTTCCCATCGTGATGGATGTACGAATCGACGGGCTGATCGGCGATACCGTTTCAGCCATTAACCTGAAGCAGAAAACCGTACCTCAGGGTTTGCAAGAGGTAGCGCGGCAGATCGACAAACATTTGGCTGAAAGATAACCGAAAGTTTAATCGGGGAGCGGCCAGAAGCGTCCGCTCCCCCCAGGCTAAGCGAGGAGGGAAGAGAAATCCATGACTCAGAAATTATGGCGCATGCTGCTTGTCTGCGCGGCGCTCCTGGCCTTCGGCGCGGCGGCGCTGGCAGATGAAACCGTAACCATCGCCCCTGGGGAAGTGGTGGAAGCGGAGGACGATGCGGTCTATCATTCGTCAGGAACCAAGGGAGATAGTTGGCCCGGGTACTGGTATTTTTACAGCAACGGGTCTTTGAAAGTGAATCTGAGCATTCCGCGGGACGGCTATTACCGCTTGCTGGCGACGGCTCGGGGCAAGAAAGCGGGCGATATTTGGCCCTTCTTTGTTTACGCGGATACCCAGAATAGATTCGAACGCTACAGCTGGTATGTTAACAGCGGCGAGAAGGCGGTGCTGGTGGGAACTCCCAAGTTCTATTCGGCCGGCGTCTGCGAAGTTACCTTGAGTTACAGCAATGATGGAAGGGTGGGCAGCGAAGATCGGGATTTATTTGTGGATTGGATTGCCCTGGCTTCAGCCGGCGGACCTGATGAGCCTATGGATCCGACTTATTCTGTGAAAGGACAGCCTCTGTCCAGTTACGGCGCTTTCATCACTGCCGGGCCTGCTACCCCCAATTATCTTCCGGACGGAGATTTTGAGGGCGCAGGCGGCTGGAGCCAGTACAATCCTTCCGTAGTAGACGGCACGTTCAGCTATAACTATGCGGATCCGGCCGCCGCCAGATTCGGCGCCCAAGGAGGATCCATTACTTCCAGCAATAGCGCAAACAAACTGGAGATGATCAACTCAGGCAGGATGCAGTTGCCTCCAAGGGCGATGGCTGAGGATCTGATTTTCACCGGTTGGTATAAAAAGGCTCCGGAAACAGTGGGCACTGCCTATATCGCCGTGAAATATTACGACTCCTCCGGCGGGTATGTGGGCGGAGGGCCTAAAGTTACCCTAGCTTCACCCACAGAAGAATGGCAGTACTTTTCCTTCGTCGTCACGGTCTCCCAAATGGCAAGTACAGTGAGGCAGCTGATCGTAGGGTATAGTTTTGAGAATGGCGTGGGCACGCTCTATTATGACAGCTTGGCCATTTATCCCGCGGCCATGATGGACCAGTCGCCTTTGCCGCTTACTGTGCAAGACGCAGGCTCCGGCCAGCTGCGGCTCAGCTGGCCGGCGCAAGCCAACAATAAATTATATGAGATCCACAAAGGAGCGACCGCGGATTTCACAGTCACTTCCGGCACGCTGCTGGCCACGGTGGAGGACGGCGGCGTCAGCTACGTCGATTCAAACCCGCGGCCGGAAACTTTGGCTTACTATAAGGTTCGCGCCGTCAATAAGATGCTCAGCGCGCAGGACTCCGCGGCTCGGGTCAATGACATCATTCCGCCCCAGAGGCCTCAGGCGCCGGCCGTGTCCACGGAGAAAGGCGGAATCGTGATTGTGACCTGGCAGAGTCCTTCTCAGGCGGCAGACGGGGAATACGCCAGCCGTTATCTGATCTATAAGAGCCAGGATCCAGAGGCTCTGGGCAGCTCTCAGCCGGTGCACGAGGTTGCGGCCGGAGAGGAACTCAGCTGGTGGGATCGGGATGTGGAGCCGGGCGTGGGGTATTATTACGCAGTCAAGTGTCTGGATCGGGTGGATAATGAGAGCTTGTTATCTCCCGCTTCGGCTCAGGCGGTGCCTACCCCGGATGTCTTGCCTCCGTCTCCGGCAGCCGAGGCGGCAATCAATTCCACCGCTGTGCGCGGCGGCCTCACGCTGACCTGGAAAAAGCCTGCCGCAGCGGCAGAAGACGGCGATTTCCCAGTGGAATACCGCGTCTTCCGCAGCGAGGTTCAGAGCGCGGCCTCCACTTACCAGGAAGTTCAAGACAATTACGAGCAAATAGGAGATCCTGTTTTAGCTGAAGATAAAACGGAATTTAGTTTTCTGGACAATCAAGTGGACGCCGGCAAGCCGTACTATTATTACATCGCCTCTTTAGATTACAAGGGCAACGGCGCCGTCAGCGTTCAGCTGACAGCGCAGTCACAGGCCGCGGCAATGCCAAAACCCCTTTTGCCGGACGAGACAGCGCCGGCTGTCAACGGCGCCATCGCATTCACATGGGAAGAGCCTGTCGTCTATTACGAGGACGATCCCGCTTATACAGATACCGTGGTCTCATATACCCTGGAATATGCCGCCAAAGAAGACTTTTCCGATGCCGTGGCGCAAGCTGGGTTGAGCGAAAACAGTTTTGCGCTGCAGGAGCGCCTCGACGCAGGCACGTACTGGTGGCGGGTGAGGGCGCACTACGCATCCACTGTCAGAAGCCCTTTCTCTTCGCCCAACTCGTTCGTGGTTGTGGAGACAGCGGGCGATCCGTTGGTGACGAGCTATTTGGCAGTCTCGCCTTCTGTGATCAAGACTAAGGCGCCCTGCGTTGTTTCCTATGTGCTCAGCGAGGACGCGGTTGTGAGCCTGAAGATTTTCAACAGCAAGGGAAGAGTGGTCAAGGTTTTGGTGGACGGACAGTTTCAGGCCGCGCAGACGGCGGGAGTTTCGAATGTCTACACCATCAGGTGGAATGGAGACGGCGCTTCCGGCTATTTGGCGGACGGCTTATATATCGCCCAGCTTGTGGCCGAACGGCCGCAGAAGAGAAAACAGGTTTTGCACCGTAGATTTCAAGTCTTTCGAGCGCAATAGAGGATGGAGGGGAAATGATGCGAAAAGTGGGCTTGATTTTAGGCTTGCTCCTTGCGCTGGCAACCTTGGCGCAGGCGGATGATTTTGAACACAGGATCGTGGATGTGCGCGCCAAAGCCATTGCCGGGTCGGTGACTGCAGCCGGTTTCGGCGTCGGCAGTCTTTCTGGGAATCCCGCGGGCTTGGCTGCGCAGAATCGTTGGGAAGCTTTCACCACCTACAGCGATTTGTTTGGTCTTGGCTTTGCGCAGCAGGATTTTTCTCTGGCGCTGCCCTTCTTGGGAGGAGGGCTGGGCTTTGCCTATACCACAATGGGCAACAGCGAGGATGTGCTCTATGAGATCGCTTCCACTCAGCTTTCTTATGGCCGCGGCTCTGGCTCTTTAGCCTGGGGCGTCAGCCTGCGGCGCGGCGCGCTCAATTCAACCGGCGGCGCGGCTCACGCTTTCGCTTTGGACGCGGGCCTGCGGGGGACGCGGGGCAACTTCTCCTGGGGCATTGCCGGCCATAACCTTTACGTGAGAACAGATCCTGTATCCAAGGCCCAGAGCGTGCCGCGGGAGATAAAGTTCGGAGCGGCTTTGCAGGCGGGCGCTTTTCTGCTGAGCGGAGAGCTGATCAATGGTCAGGAGCTTTGTTTCGGAATTGAACAGGATCTTGGCGCCGTCAAACTCAGGGCAGGGTTCAAAGAAAGCTCTCCCACCTTTGGCATTGGCATCCAGCAGCGGAATTGGCTCGTAGACTACGCTTACGAGCTGGGAGAGCTGGGCAATACGCAGTCGCTTGGCCTGTCCAGGCAGTTTTAACGGCAGGGGGGAAAAAGATGAAACAGCATTGTTGGTTGCTCTTGCTTGTCCTGCTGTTGCCTTGGACAGCTCAGGCAGAACTGAACGTTTACCTCTCCGGAAATGTAAATACGCAGCTGCGCTATACCCCGGAGCGAAAGCTGGAGGCGCTGAAGCAGCTATCTACGGATCTCGGCATGCAGGGGGAAAGCGGAGGCTTGAAACTTGCGGTCCGCTTTGCGCCGTTTGGCGATTCCATGACGTGGTCTCCGCTGGCCGGCTCCTTTCCCAATGTGAGTTTGCAGCTCAAAAGGGTTACCTTATCCACCGTAGCCCCGCTCTATTTTGGCGGCGCCCAGGCTACCGTGAGCATGGGGGATATTGCGGTCAATTATTCTCCCTACATCGCTCAGATGGACGATACAATCCAAGTGGCAGGTGTGCTCTATAACCCCATGCCAAGGGGAGTCAGCCTCAGCCAGCTTGTCGTTCCGCTGCCGGGACGGCAAGTCTTGGTGGACGCCTTTGCCCTGTGGGATAAGAATACGCAGACCGATCGCATGAGCAAAGCCCAGGGACTGGGGGCCAAAATCAGCGGTCAGCTGGCGGGCACGGATCTGTGCTGGATCCAGACCTGGCGGGGGGATGAAGAAGAAGCAGGCAAGAGCCTCAGCGTCACGGACGGCGCGTCGCTATTTGAGGCCAAACGCGAGCTTGAAAAGACGCGGCTTTGGCTGCAATATGGCTCAAGCAGCGAAAGGACCGTTGTCTCAGGCGCTGAGGCGGCTCAGACTGGCGGCACGCTGCGGAGGGTACAGCTGGAACGAGAGATAACAGAAGGGATCACCTACGGCTTAGAGTATGTTGAGATCGCCGCCGGCTTCGATCCTCTGTACCGAGATCGAAGCCCCCGCTTTAACGAGGAAGGCAAAGCTCTGAAGTGGAATCCCATCGACGCCATGCGGTATGTGGCCGGCCTGGATAATTGGGATCTCTACGGGCAAAAGCAGTATCTGGGCAGAATCAACGTGCGCGGCGGAAACGCCAGCGTCAATCTGCAGGCTGAAAGGCGCGTGCTCTCCGGCCAGCAGCTGCCCGAGGCCAAGGTGCGCTCACTTTCCGGCAGCTACCGGACCTCTTTGGGAGACGTCGCTTTTGCGGCCACTGGCAAGCTCCAAGAGTTGTCGCGCCGGGGCAACAATAATGTCTTCGCCGCGGATTGGGGACAGCGGTTTGGTTTTGAGCTTTCCCGCCCGCTGGGAGATTGGGTGGCAAAGTATGCCTGGAGGCGTGAAGGAATGGTGCCGGGTTACTTAGGCAGCTGGCAGCAGCTAATCCTGGAGAAGCCTGTCTCAGACAGCCTCAAGCTCTCGGCAGGCATGCGCTGGGACGAATTAATAGCGGACGGACGGCCCGGCTGGCTGCTGGGCCTCGATTACAGCAATTCTCAAGGCTTTCAATTCGAGTATCGCTGGTCTTCGCATAATATCGCCGAAGACGCCTCGCGCCTGTACGGACCGGAAGGTTTGGCCTATGTGGGCTATGATAACGTGATCCGCATGGGACTTGAAACTACTTTTTAGGGGGGGAAGGTGACAGATCTTGAGAAAATGCATGCTCTTGTTCCTGTTCACAATAGTCCTCTCCTGCGCCGTGGTTTCGGCTGCCATTCCCCAAGGCTGGAATTTTTGGGAATGGGAATTCGGCTCTCAGGCGGATGTGTTCAGGGAACAGGAAAATATATTTGAAGGAGATAGCGCCCTGGGGATCAGAGGCGCAACCGGCGCAGTGAGCGTGGTGCGGGAAAATGTCAGAATCGACAGCCACCGTCCCCTGAGCCTGCGGGGCTGGGTGCGTACAGCTCTCTCATCCGGTCCTGGCGTCTGCCTGGGGTTGATTCTCTTTGATGGAAACGGCAACTATTTGGGACAAGAAGACAGCGCGCCTGTAGCCGGACAGAGCCAGTGGACCCGCTTGGAGGCGACTCTCTCCGAAGGAACATACCCCCAGGCGGCGTTTGCCACTGTGATGTGCAGCGTCAAGGGAGAGAGTCAAGGAACAGTCTGGTTTGACGATCTGCGTCTGGAGCAAGCCGGGCCCTATGGCCGTCTGAATCTGCCGGGCGGCGCTTTCGAAACCTGGGAAGAGGAGAAAACCATCCTCAAGCTGCCGTCAATGATTCGGCATAACGTCATCATTGAAAGCAAGCTGCAATACACGCCGCAGAACAAGTGGCAAAATCAAGATCGCGTGCGGCTGCAGCTGGTCGCCAATTATAAAAGCGGCTACAACGTTTGGCTGCAGATGTTCGGCGCGGATCGCACAGGTTCTTTTTACGATCAGCGCAGCCTCGCGCCGTCTTTTCAGGTGCGCACTTTTGAAGTGAGCGGCAACGGCAAGATCGCGGGCCAGACCGTTCCTTTACGTGCGGGCAGGATGAGGCTCAATTATTCTCCTTACCTTTTGACCATGACCGATGACAAAAGAGACAATTATCAGTATAAGCACGGCCTGTCCGCGGAGCGGTTTAGCCTGGAGGAGCTGGGGAGCCTGGATCTGTTTGGGTTCAGTCACAGCAGCAGCCAGCTCACATTGGGAGGCAGGCATACGTTCAGCTGGCGGAAAATTAAAGCCGCGTCGATTTACTATCGTCTCACAGACACCAGTTTCAAAGCGCAGCAGGAATACGGCGGCCTGAGCCTCAGCGCTCCTTTGCCGGCCTCGCAAGCCCTCGCCGTGAACTGGGCAATGCAAAATAAAGATCTGGCTTTGGATAAAAAAGCGCAGATTCTGCTGACTGAACTGAACGGCAAGCTGCCTCAACTGGCATATACTTTGCGTTACTACGACTTTGACGCCGCCTTCGATCCGCCGTATCGGGACAGACTGCCGCAGTTTGACACCAACGCCATGACCATTACCGCCTGGAACCCGGTGGATCGCTATCGCGGCAAATCCGGCTTGGGTTTGACGCTGAAGAGCAATGACAAAAAACTCAATGCCACTGTGGAGTACGATCGCTATCGGGAAGACGGCAGCAGCAAAGACAGGAGCTTTGGCAATTTCGCGACTAAGCTGGCCGATTATGGGATGCAGGCGGGTTATCTGGTGAAGGGGGAATGGAACCGCAATTTATATGACATGTTAGGCTACTATCTGCAGTATAAGAGGTGGAACCTCACGCTCACCCGCGCTCTCAGTCCCCAAGCTACGCTGGGAGCGAGCTATGAGTCCGAAGATTACCGCAGCCAAGAGCGAAGCGTGGGAGAGCTTTTTGGGCAGTACCGCTTCAGCGGAGCATTAAACGGCCTGCGGCTTAAGTTGGGCTTAGAAAACAGCCGCACGCTGGGTCTGCGTCGCTACGCGCAATTAAACTGGACCCTGCCCAACCGGCTCAGCGTGCTGTGGCGCGTTTACCAGAATCCGCAGCCCGCCGGCGGCTTCGATCCCGTCTCAGAACGTTATTTGGATCACGACAGCTTGTTTACAGTGAAGCTGAGCGCCAGCTTTTCTTGATAGGAGGTGAGAGCTTTGAAGCGACCAGCTACAGCAGCGCTATGGCTTGCGTTTTGGACCTTGAGTTTCACGGTCTGCGCGCAGGCGCTGTCCGCCAATTTGGTCAGCAACTCCAGCTTTGAATCTTCAGGCGGCTGGAGCTCGTGGGCATACTCGGGCAAAGCCACGGTCAATTACGCAGACAGCCGGCAGGCGCTGTTCGGGACTCGTTCCGGCTCCATAGAAAAATGCACCGGTCAGGTGATCATCCAGCACGATAGAATCAACTTGGATAACAGCGAAAACTTGTTTTTCAGCGGCTGGCTCAAGACTGATTTTACCGCTGTGACAACTGAGGCCAGCCTCCGCTTGATTTGGTATAACGCGGCGGGACAATATCTTTCCATTCAAGAGTACGGCGTCCTCCAAGGGAAAAACCCTTGGACTTTTCTGGGCTTTTCTGTTCCGGCCTCCACAATTCCCGAGGCTGCCAGCCAGGTGATTGTGGCCTGCCGAGTGGGAAACGGCTCGGCGGCTGAAAGCGGCGCGGCGTACTTCGACGGCCTTTTCCTGAGCCAGGCGGGAGAGCCGCTCCTTCCTTTGGCTCCGGCTTTGAGCAGTTCCTATGCCAGCGGGCAGACCCGCCTGAGCTGGCAGGCGCAAGCCGGCTTGGAATACTTCATTTATGAAGGCGAAACAGAGGATTTCTCGGCAGCAGGCGGTTTCAGCTATCGTACCAAGGAGGATAACCTACTGCTGCAAGGATATGAACAAAAGAAAAAGTATTACCGCATCTGCGCTGTAAATCAAAATTATCTGCCCAGCCCTCTTTCCGGGGCTGTGAAAGGCGATCCCAATCCGCCGCTTGCCGTGTCGGACCTTTCGGGCGACGACAGCCAAAACGGAGTTGTGGTTTTGTCCTGGACAGTTCCGGCCGCGGCTCCTGACGGCGATCTCCCGGCCGCTTATCGGATTTGCCGTCTGAGCCAGCCGGTGTTTTCGGAAGCGAATATCGCGGCGGAGGTGAACATCACAGCTGGAGATCCAGAATTTCGGGGCGCTGCCGGCTCTGTCATTCAGTACTGGTTTGCAGCTCCAGGCGACCGGCAATATTACTATGCTGTGGTGGCGCTGGACGATGCCGAGAATGCAGCCGAAGCCAGTAATCTGGTGAGCGGCAAGCCGGCCAGCGATCCAGTGCCTCCCGGCGGGGCGGGCCCCCCCCCCCCCCCCGGCCGGGCGCCCCCCCCCCCCCCC
>DIPB01000198.1:2063-3077 GCA_002426275.1 Firmicutes bacterium UBA5499 | reverse complement strand
GGCCCAGGCCCGGGCCTGGGCCGGACGGGACGCGGCAGGCAGTCCTCTTCCCAATGGGCTTGTTTTGCTGACCTGGCTGACGCCGAATCCGGCTTCCGACGGAGATCTGCCACACTCTTACTTGATTTTTCGCGGGCGGGGCGCGCCTGACAACTTAGAGCTGCTGGCGAAAATCCGCGCTGGAGAGGAAGCGCCGGGTCAGACGCACAGCTGGCGGGACGTGACAGCTACCGTCGGAGTCCCTTATTATTATAAGATCGTCTCAGCAGATAAAGCCGGGAATCGTTCTCTCAACGATCCCCTTAAGGTAGCGGAGCCTCTCAAGCCGGCTGTGCCCCAGTGGTTGAGTCCGGTCTCTGGAACCGCGGTCCGTCCTGAGGACGGGCAGGTGCAGTTGGCTTGGGAGACGGTAGTACCTTTTGCCGATAGCGTCGGCAGTTACATTGTCCAATACAGCCGCAGTGGAACGTTTCACGGTGAGGTTTGGCAGCTTGCGGCAGTTGGAGAGGCAGAATGTTCGCTGCCGCTTGCGGTAACTACCGGGATTTGGTATTGGCGAGTTAAAACGCAGTTCGCCTCCGGCGTGGTTTCCTATTCAGAGGCTAATAAGCTGGCCGTAGTGGACGCGGCTGCTGCGGCGCAAAAGGGGCCCATCGTCTATGCTGATACTACCCGAAATGTGCTCGCCTCTGGAACTGGGACCAGACTGACGTTGGTCGCGGGTCTTCCGTCCGAGCTTTGGGTGAGAATTTACAATAGCAAAGGTAGGCGCGTCTCATCATTGCTTGAGGGAGAAGCTTTCCCGGCGGGAGAGCTTTTTCTGGAGTGGCATGGCAAAGATGCCCAAGGCAGGCCAGTGCCCGAAGGGCTATATTTCATCCAGATTAAAGCCTACGCCGCGGGCAAACCTGTGATGACAGTCACGAAACGCGTGCAAGTGGTGAAATAAATTAAACGAGGAGGTCAAGTTTGATGCGCAGACCGATTGTAATTACAATGGTGCTCTTGCTGCTG
>DIPB01000198.1:0-1981 GCA_002426275.1 Firmicutes bacterium UBA5499 | reverse complement strand
TGGTGCTCTTGCTGCTGTGCGGCACCTGCCTGGCCGCGGGTCTGGGCGCTGGCTCTTACGCCGGAGTGGATTCCCTTCTGTTGCGGCTCAGCAATGAGAACATGAAGGCGGCAAGCGGCAGGCTTTCTTTCTGGGGCGGCAACCATCAATTGTCGCTCACTGTCACAGCCCCGGGAAAAGGGCTCTATAAATTGCTGATCAATGCCTGGGGCAGCCTGTGTGAAAATGAAGGCCCCATTATGCGGGTTTCCGTGGCCGGCAAGGATGTCGGCTCTTGGAAGCTCAACGACAAGCCGATCATTTGCGCAAGCAAGGCGATAGAGCTTGAGGCAGGCGACTATGAAGTCTTGATTTCTTTCCTTAACGATAAATCTGCCGGGAAAGAAGATCGTAATTTATATTTGAACGGAATCGCTTTCGGCGCGGTGAAAAGCGAAGCTGCCTTGCCTGTGCTGCTCTTTGGCGGCCGTCCCCTGGCCACCTACGGTAAGCCCCAGGAGCCGCAGGGCGGACAACAGGCTGAAGTGAAGCTGGGCTCCGGCGACGGGCTGAAGAGCGACGAGTATGCCGGGGCCGTCTCCGGCCTCTGGCGCACCAGCAGTGAAAACATGAGGAGCAGAGCAGGTCAGCTTTCTTTTTGGGGACCAAGCCAACTGAAGCTGACGATCAATGTGGCAGCAGACGGGCTCTATAAGTTCGTGATCAGAGCCTGGGGCTCACCCTGCCAGGACGTCTGGCCGCTGATGAGCATGTCGGTAGGGGAAAAGTATTGCCTTTGGACTGCCTCAGGAACGCCTCAGTTGTACGTTACGCCTGCTGTGGAACTGGCGGCAGGGCAATACCAGGTTGAGATCGCCTTCACCAATGATGCCCACGCCGGCAACGAAGATCGCAATCTGTATGTGAGTGGATTTGCTTTCGGTCAGGTTTCAGAAGCTGGCGCCTTGCCGGAGCTGCTCTTCGATAACAAGCCGCTTTCGTCTTTGGGCAAGCCCGTCGAAGGGAAGCTGAAAAAGCTGGCGGCAAAGAATCCTTGGGAGCATGGCGTGGCGCCCTTTTATCCGGCCAAAAAGGAGCTTGCAGATTACAGTTCGCCTGTGGCCGCTCAAGACCAACTCACTGTGAAATTAGCCGGCGGCGCCAGCTACGGACTGGATGAGTTCTCAACTGTCCAGTCTCTCAACGGCAAATGGAAGATCTCAGGCCTTTCAGCTGGCAAAGAGCCTTTTGCCGCTGATGAAGATTTAGCCAAAGGATACCAGCAGCCGGATTTTAACGACGCTTCTTGGGACAGCATCGACGTGCCGCTGGACTGGTACCGCAAATATCCGGCTGCCAGAACGGAAGCGAAACCTTTTGTGAAAGGTTGGTACCGCAAGGCGCTGGAGATCCCTTCCTCGTTTCGGGGCGAGAGGGTGTTTCTGCATTTTGATGTGATCGGCTATGAAGCGCTGCTGTTTGTCAACGGCCGGCAAGTGGGGAGCCACCATGGTGATTTCACTCCCTGGGACGTTGAAATCACTGATTTCGTCAGCTTCGGCGCTGCAAATACCGTGGCGCTCCGCGTCTTTTCGGACTTTGGCAACAGGTTTGGCTCGCCACTGCCCGCCGCCCACACTTATGGTTCCCAGTGGAGCATCGGCAATATTAAAGGCGGCCTTTGGCAGAACGTCAGTCTGCGCTATGAAGAGCCAGTCCATTTTCAGCGGGTGGAGATCTCGCCCCTTTTAGGGAAGGGAGCAATCGCTGTGGATTATGCTCTCAGCAGCAGAGCTCAGAAAGCAGAAACCTTGAATTTATACGCCACCGTAATGTCTGCCATGAAAGGCGATGGTCAGACCATCGCCTCTGTGAACCTGGGTAAGCTCACGGTCAAACCGGGAGAGCAAAGCGGCAGGATCGAAGTTCCCCTTGAGAATCCCCGGCTTTGGAGTCCCGAAGAGCCTTATCTGTATTACCTCTCCCTGGCTCTTGAAGACGC
>DIPB01000034.1:24085-26323 GCA_002426275.1 Firmicutes bacterium UBA5499 | reverse complement strand
TCACTTTCCGATTATGGGTTTAATGTTATTCTATTGGCGCCTGCATCTGGCCATCAAGATCAATACTTTATTGGGCGTGCTGGGACCGTGCTTCTTTCTTCTGACCAGCATCATAGGCATCAGCGCCGCCAAACCGTCCCCCCTGCAGCTTACCTTTCTTTTCTCCGGCCTAATCTTAACCTTTCTGGGGCTGCGTTAAAATCATCCCAACGGAGATACTAGGCAGGAGGAGGTGAAAAAAATGGCGCGCGTAAACTGCGATGTGGATGATTGTCAATTTTGCAGCGACGAAAACTGCTGCACTAACCCCGACCGTCTGGAGCTGGCGGACGAAGAGGATTTTTGCACGGACTGCACAGATTGCGATTGTTACCTGCCACTTTAAGGAAAAGCACCCGTCCGGGTGCTTTTCAATCTTTACATCTTCTAATTTTAGCGCCCACAGAGGCCAATTTGTCTTCCAAGAACTCATAACCCCGATCCAAATATTCCACGCCGCGGACGGTGCTGATGCCTTCCGCGGCCAGCGCGGCCACAACTAAAGCCGCCCCTGCCCGCAGGTCTGTGGCCTCAATGGGCGCCGCCATCAGCTTATCCACACCGCGAACGATTGCTGTATCCCGCTCTGTCTTCACATCCGCGCCCATCAGGCGCAATTCATCTACAAAGCGAAAGCGATCGAAAATCGTCTCCCTGATCACGCTGGTACCTTCGGCCAGCGTCATCAGCGCTAAGAAAGGCTGCTCCAGATCCGTGGGGAACCCCGGGTACGGCGCGGTCTCGGCGTCGACTGCCTTGGGCCGCCCGCTGCAGGCAACCCGAATGGCGTTTTCCTCTTCTTCAACTAGAGCGCCCGTTTCCCTGAGCTTCAGCAAAAAGGCCCGCAGGTGCTCCGGAACCACGCCCGTGACTGTTATATCCCCGCCGGTAATGGCTCCTGCCAAAAGATAAGTCCCAGCCTCGATCCGATCCGGAATCACATCGTATTCCACGCCTTCCAATCGCTTGACGCCGTCGATGCGGATCACCTCTGTGCCTGCGCCGCGGATCTTAGCGCCCATGGCATTGAGATAAATGGCCAAATCCACGATCTCCGGCTCTTTGGCCGCGTTTTCCAAAATCGTGGTTCCCTCGGCCAAAGAAGCGGCCAACATCAAGTTTACGGTAGTTCCAACGCTGGCTCTGTTAACATAGTATTTACAGCCCGTGAGCTTTGCGGCCTCGGCTTTCATGCAGCCGTATTCGATGGAGATCTCGGCGCCCATGCTGCCGAAACCCTTCATGTGAAAATCCACGGGCCTGGAACCCAATGAACAGCCTCCCGGCAACGGCACCTCGGCTTTCCCCAGGCGGGCAAGGAGCACCCCTGCGATATAAAAAGAAGCGCGCATCTTGCGCACCAGCTCATATGGCGCCTGATAGCCGCGGATATTATCCGTCTGGATGTGCAGCCTGCCGTCTTTATCCCAAAACGTTTTTGCTCCCAGCTCTTCCAAGATCTGACAGGAGATAGCCACGTCCGTATCCTGGGGTACGTTTTCCAGAACGCTTTCCCCATGCGCCAAAGCCGAGGCCATGATAATGGCCAAAGCGCTGTTTTTCGCTCCGCTGATGGGAATTACCCCTTCAAGCCTTCTGCCGCCTTCAATTTCCAGTTTCGCCATCAGCCTCTTCCCTCCGCTGAAGAGCCGTTATCATGTCCCTTGAGATAATACTTCACCAATTCTTCCAAAAGCTCGTCTCTATTCAAGCGCTTGATGGCGCCTCTGGCATCGTCGTAACTGGTAATATACGATGGATCTCCGGAAAGCAGGTAGCCAACCAGCTGATCCACCGGATCATAGCCTTTGGCAACCAAAGCTTCGTAAACCTTCAGGAAAGTTTTAGCGATCTCTTCCTTTCCGGCATCAATCCGAAACATCATCGTTCGTTCCTCTTCAAAAGCCATGGTAACACCTCCATTTTGACTCTCCCACTGTACTACAGTCGCCTCTGGGTGTCAAGATGTCTCAGGATAGCGGCCATGTCCGCGGGCAGCGGCGCCGAAAAGTCCAGCCGCCCTTGAAAAACAGGATGGACGAAACTGAGCCTGGCCGCGTGCAGAGCCTGCCCCGAGATCAAAGCTTGAAAATGAACTTTTCTTGGCCCGTAGAGCGGATCTCCGGCCACGGGATGGCCCAGCGACGCCAGGTGAACCCGGATCTGATGCGTTCTGCCAGTCTCTAGCCGCAGGCGCAG
>DIPB01000034.1:23593-23982 GCA_002426275.1 Firmicutes bacterium UBA5499 | reverse complement strand
CTAGCCGCAGGCGCAGCAGCGCATAAGCGGAAAAATCGGCCAGCACTTCATAATGGGTAACGGCCGGTTTCCCTTTGGCGGACACCCGAAAACGCTTTCTGTTTGCCGGATCCCGTCCCAAAGGAGCGTCGATCGTCCCTCTCTTATGAGCCGGCACGCCGTGAACAATGGCCAAATACTGCCGCAGAAAATCGTGCTTGGCGATCATTTGAGCCAAGCACAGGTGAACTGTCTCGGTTTTGGCCACAGCCAAAAGGCCGGAAGTATCCTTGTCCAGCCTCTGCACGATCCCGGGCCGCTCGGGCGCGCCGATGGGGCTGAGAGAGGTGTGGGCCAAAAGCGCGTTCACCAGCGTCCCCGCGCTGTGGCCGGCTGCGGGATGGACCACC
>DIPB01000034.1:22027-23510 GCA_002426275.1 Firmicutes bacterium UBA5499 | reverse complement strand
GGGATGGACCACCTGTCCTCGAGGCTTGTTCACAACCAGCAGATATTGATCTTCATATACAATCTCCAAAGGCAGGTTCTCCGCCCTGACAGCCTGAATCTGGGGCGGCGGAATCGCAACCTTTACCTTTGCCCCTCTGGCCAGCTTCTGGCCGGACTTTTGGGCGCGCGCTCCGTCCACCAAGACCAAACCGCCTGCTATGAGCCTCTGGACGGCGGAGCGGGAAGGAGCTAGTCCCCGCTCCAGCAAGGCCATATCCAACCGCTGGCCCGAGGTAGCCGCCAGAAACTCAAATTCCCCGGGAGACGTCATGATGATCCGCTTGTCTTATCAGCAGCGACGCGGAAACGATCAGCATGCCCAAGCTCACCAGTTGGGCTAAAGTAAAGCCCAAGAGAACAGGCTGCCCCCAACGCCAAAATTCTATGCAGAAGCGGATCAGGCTGTAGCCTGCCAGATAAAGCAGAAACAGCTGACCGCTTTTACGGTTCTGCCTGTACTTCCATAAACCTAAGAATAACAGAAACGAAAGCCCGCTTTCCCACAGCTGAACGGGATAAACCGGCAGCCCCCCGCCGATGGAGATTCCCCAAGGAGGGAGCGCTTCCTTGCCATAGCAGCAGCCGTTGAGAAAACAGCCGATTCTGGCGATGGCGGTGCCCAAAGCGATGGCGGGAGCCATGAGGTTTGCCACCCGGCCAAAACTCAGCCGTCTGCGTCTGGTATAGAGCCAGCCCGCCAGAATGGCCAAAAACAATCCGCCATGAATGGACAGTCCGCCCTCTTGCACCAGCCAGATTTCTTGGGGATGGTCAAGAAAATGCTTGAGATTCTGCAGCACAAAACCTGCCCTAGCTCCAATGAGCCCCGCGATGATCACCAATAAAGACAGGTTGAAGATGGCGTCTTCATCCAGGCCCTGTCTGGGAGCTTCCTTAGAGACTAAAATGATGCCAACAATAAACGCAACCGCAAGCATCAAGCCATACGAATAGACTTCATAATGGCCTATGGAAAAGAGCACTGGCAACATGTTACTTTCCTCCCTGCGTTTCTGACTTCCAAATTGCAAAAGCTAAAAAAATCGTGCCAAAGGTGATCCAGGTATCGGCCAAATTGAACACCGGCCAAAAATGAAAATCGATGAAATCAACTACCGCTCCCGCTCTGAGCCGGTCTGCCAGGTTTCCCCCCGTCCCTGCCAAAAGCAGGATCAAGCCCCACCGCGCCGGAACGTTTTTGGGAGTTCTCAGCAGGAGCAGCAGCAAGCCCAAAAGCAAAAATACGCCGGCCAGGACCGCGAAGAGCGCGGAAAACTTCTGTCCCAAACCGAAAGCCGCTCCCTTGTTCTGCACCAGGGTCAAAGCGAACAGACCCCAATCCTTGCTTCCACCTGCCAGGGCGTTCAAAGCCCAGCGCTTGCTGGCCTGATCCAAGGCGAAAAAAAGCAGCACTAATCCCCACTGAATCATCGTCCACCTCC
>DIPB01000034.1:16789-21905 GCA_002426275.1 Firmicutes bacterium UBA5499 | reverse complement strand
CGGCGGTGAAACGAAATCTATAAGACGATACAAAAAGCAGCCGCTCAAGGAGCTGGCAGTGAAGTCGTTAAATAGACATAACGCAGTTGAAAGTATGCTCATAAGGGAATCATTATTGAGGGAACGGACCCTGGTGGATAGAAAAATCACTTGGGGGTAGAGGAGCTCTGTCTAAAATGGATTTTGTAGGCTTTTAGGTGATTATCTCTCGTTGCGGGCGGCTCCGAAGCTCATCAAGGGCATGGCCTGTTAGTTCCTGATTAGGAGCGCGGATAATGCTTACCCCTGTAACTGATGGCATTCGGGTGCGCAAAAAGGAGGCATTTACGATGAGCTCGTTTTGAATTGGATTTCCCAGAAATTTTTTTTGGAAATTGCCCGCTAGCGCTGCTCCTCAGGAGACCTAAGCGTTGCAACAGCATGTTCATGCGCGGTTCAGCGTCCGAAAAATGCAGCCCGCGCTTCTTTGATGGCATCCAGCGAAGAAGCGCTGATCTATATTTTCTCCGCTTCCGCAACTAAAAAACATTGTTCCCGGCCACTTTTCTGCGGCGCCCAATAGACTACGCCCCTGCCGGCGCACCACCGAAGGAGGCTGTCCCGGACGGGACAGCCTCCCAGTGATCGCGTTTATAAATTTTCTCTCGTCTTTTGCCGGTATTTCCGACAAAATGCACTTAAGGCCTTCCAGATAACAAAGCGTTGATTGGGTAAACATTTTATTTTTGACCACCCGCTCAGATGGCTAGCGGCTCTTTCCTAGAAGTCCAGCTCATAGCCGGCATAAAGAGAAAAACCTTGTTCCTGAATCCAGTTCAGGCCGTTGTCGTCTTTCAAATCGTCGGAATAATACTCGGCTGTGACGCTGAGGCCATTGGGGGCTTCATAGGTGGCGCTGCCGCCGAAGACGGCCTCGTCTGCGAATTCCGCGACGCCTTCCAGCTTCACGCCCCGCAGCGCGGCAATGTCGCCGGTGGCGCTGCCGCGCAGGACTAATAAGCTCTTTATTTCCTCGCCGAACCGGAATATATACTTGCCGTCAATCAGCGAAGAACCAATCAGCGGGTGAAACAGCTTCAGCTTGGCAGACCAATTGTCCTGGGCTGCCTGAAACTGCGTGGTGCGAATGGCGTAGTCATACTGGCCGCTGAGGTTGTAGCCGGCCAAGCTGGTGTCCGCAGTGAGGATCAGCCCCTGGCAGCCTTTGTTCAAATCATAAGGGTTCATAACCACAAATTCGCCGTCCACCACAGAGGGAGTCTGATCCCGATACAAATAGTCATCGAAAAGCGCCGCCGAAAAATCGCGGTAGGAAGCTCCCAGCTGCCAGCCGGGGACGCCGGAGAAACCCAACGCGAAATCATACCAGCCTTCAGGAGCGACGCCATCGCCCACAAACCGCCCCGTAAGATCCAGCTCCTTCACCGGCGACAGAGAAGCTTTGAAATCGTACGCCGCAGACTCATCAAACTTCACAATGGTGGCGTCCAATTTGACGTCAGCAAAATCGCCTTTGAAATTTACCCCCCTAGTATTATCATTATCAAACACGCAAAAAGCCCGGGCGTCCACCGCCCCCAGCTTGACCTCATCCAGGGCGACGCCGTTGAAGTTCCAACTCTCCCAAGTGCCTTGAGGAAAATAAAGCCTGGTATTATACCCCAGCCAAGCCACATAAGGAGAGTATTTCACATCCAAAGAGCCCAATGTGAGCTTCACAGGCGCAGCTCCTTCCCAGAGGCTGCCCGTGGATTGAACGTAAGCGTAAATGGGTTCTTCAACTGAAGAGGAGAATACCGGAGCATACCAGTCAAAGGCAACCTCATCACTGTAAGAATTAAAGCGGTAGCCGAAGACGCCGGTGACGTTCCCCTGCAGCTTGCTTTCCAGACTTAGCTGCAGATACGTGGTTCCTTCCAGATCCTCGCCGGGCAGGTAGCCAATTTCCGTGCCCAGCGAACCGATCAATTCCACAGGCGCGGCCAAAGCGGCCCCCGCAAGGGCAAACATCAACAATAAAGCCATAATCGTTTTTCTCATTCCAAGCTCCCTCGCTTTCCCCTCTCTGCCGGAGAGTGTCCTCGTTTCCTCTCCGGAACTATTACCGTCTATCATAGCTCTACCAAGCGGCACTGCATCTCACCTCCGTTTCGCCGTCCATTGCCTTCTTTTACCAGAGGAGTTCGCGCTTTCTGCGGCGCTCACCAGCTTTGGACAGACTCTCACGCCTTAAGTAAAAAACGGCTTCCCACCTGCCGTCACCTTTACGCTCAAACGGTTCGGCAAACGGCCGGAGTATATTTATCGCAATCCTCCGGGAGCCTTTCTCGCTCCTGGTAACTGATCCCCTTGAGTCCGCATTTTTCAACGTGGTATGCAAGCTCGGAACTCCTACTCAAGGCTGGCTCTCCTTTTCGCAAGCTGGAAGTAACCGTTGCAGCGGCGCTTATTCCAGCCTCTTACTTCTCGCTACGCTCTGTCCCTCCGCAACCAAAAAATCCGCAATCCCCCGTCTGGGCCAATTGCGGCGCCAAATCAAACAGCTGTTTAGAAATCAATCTGATAGCTGCAGCTGACGGCCAGGCCCTGCTCTTGGTGCCAGCCGAAAGCATTGTCATCTTCCAAATCGTCGGAATAATATTCTGCCGCCACATTGAGCCCAATGGGCGCCACATAAGTAGCGCTTCCTCCGTAGGCCGCCCGCTTGCCGAATTCCGCAACTCCCTCCAGCTGCACGCCTTTCAGAAGGGCGACATCGCTGACGGTTCTGCCCCGCAAAACTACCAAGCTCTGAACTTCGTCTTGATCCTGGTTTTGGGACAATTTCAACTTCGCAGACCAATCGTCCTTGGCAGCCGTGAATTGAGTAGTGCGGAGGGCGTAGTCGTATTGGCCGCTGAAGTCATAGCCGGCGTATTGGGTTGCCGCTTCAAGCGTCATCCCCTCCAGGCCGCGGTTCAAATCCAGGGGATTGGGAATCACAAATTTGCCATCCACCACAGGGGGGGTGGTATCTGAATAGGGATAAGTTTCCAGAATAGGAGCGGTAAAATCGCGATAGGAAGCGTTCAGCCGCCAGTTGGGAAGCCCCTTGTAGTCCACCGCGAACTTGTACCAGCCTGCGTCTTCAACGCCGTCGCTGATGAAACGCCCGGAAAGGTCCAGCTCCTGGACTGGAGCCACCGAGGCCGCGATATCATACGCCACAGGCTCGCCAGCCTTCACAAAGGTCGCGTCAAGGACAATGTCGTCAAAATTGCCCTTAAAATTCACGCCCCCTGTATTGCCCTGGTACGGATCCTCCAGCCAGTCTTTATCGAAGATGTAAAAGGCCAGGACGTCGATTGTGCCCAGCTTAATCCCATCGAAAGTGACGCCATTGACATTATAATATTCCCACTCTGGAAAGTCGTGATATTTGGTGTCATAACCAAACCAGGCGACGAAAGGAGAATACTTAACGTCCACAGAGCCCATGGTCATTTTCATTGGCGGCGCGCCCTCCCAGAGGCTGCCTGTGGATTCCACATAAGCGTAAAGAGAGCTGTCCCAGTCCAGATAACCAAGATTCTCAGTCCAATCGCTGACGCTGTCATCGCTCCTATTATACCTGTAGCCAAAAACCCCCTTGAGCGCGGAGCCCAGCTGGCTTTCCAGGCCCAGCTGCACAGATGTAGTCCCTTCAAGATCTTCATTTGGACGGTAGACAAACTCCGTCCCCAACGTGCCTGTGAGTTCCACAGGCGCAGCCATAGCGCAGCCTGCCAAAATCACGCAGGCAGCAAGCGCCAAAAAGTACTTCTTCAATCTCTTTTCCCCCCTTTAATTTTTCAGAGAGTCTCCAGTCCTCCCTTCCCCTGGAGCCCATTTCGCCTCCTTATCTGAAATAGCTTGTCTTTATTTATTAATTCTCTCTAGTAGATTTTTTTCCTGCTCGTTTATTATTTTTAATTATCTTCTGAAATCTTATGAAACAAAGAAACCGCAGTCTCCGCGGCTCTCGTTGCCTGATTGAGAAAAATCCCGGGCATGAAAATGACCCTTGCCCGTAAGGATGCGGGCAAAGGCCATAAATCCAGAGCCGTACTTCTTAGAATGCCAAGTTAAAGCTGGCGCTGAGGGAGAGGCCTTGATCTTGAAACCAACCATAATTATTGTCGTCTTGAAGATCCCGATTGTAATATCTGCCCACGACTTTCAGCCCGTTGGGGGCCTGGTAGGTGGCGCTGCCGCCGTAGGCCACTTCCGGCCCGAATTCGGCGACGCCTTCAAACAGCACGCCGCGCAAAAGTCCCAAATCCGACGTGGCGCTGCCCCGCAAAACCGTCAAGGCCTCGATCTCGGAGTCCGGCTGGCTCAGACGGACCTTACAGGACCAATTATCTCTTCCCGCCGTAAACTGCGTGGTGCGGATGTCATAGTCGTATTGTCCTTGGAGGCTGTAGCCGGCATAGCTTGTGGCCGCGTTCAGAATCAAACCCGCCCGGCCGGCGTTAAGATAATACGGATTGGGGATCACAAATTCGCCGTCAACCACAGGCGGGGTGGTGTCCAGATACGGATAATAGAAATCGAAAATGGGAGCTGTAAAATCACGATAGACAGCGCCCAGCTGCCAATTGGGAATGCCGGCGTAATCGACGGCAAATTTATACCAGCCTTCATCAACAACTCCGTCGCTGATGAACTGGCCGGCGAGATTAACATCATCCACAGGAGACAAGCTGGCTGCAACATCATAAGCAACCGGCTCCCCATGCTTTACAAAAGTGGCGTCCAAATCGATATCATCGAAGGCGCCTTTGAAATTTATCCCCAAGGTGTTGGCCTGCTGGTCCCCTTCGTATGCGTATTTATCAAAGATGTAAAAATAGCGGGTCTGGATCGAGCCAAAGTTGACGTTATCGATTGAAACGCCATTGACGTTTTCATATTGCCAGTACCAGTCGGCAGCTGTCTGTTCGCCGCGCAGCCACCATCCTTGTCCATAGCGCCTGGTGTTATAGCCGAACCAGGCGACATAAGGAGAGTATTTAACGTCCACGGAACCCATGGTCATTTTCACTGGCTCTGCGCCCTCCCAGAGGCTGCCTGTGGATTCCACATAAGCGTAAAG
>DIPB01000034.1:16302-16691 GCA_002426275.1 Firmicutes bacterium UBA5499 | reverse complement strand
GTGGATTCCACATAAGCGTAAAGGGTGCTGCACCAGTCCAGATCTCCCCAATACCAATCATTGATGCTGCTGTCGCTGCAATGATTATACCGATAGCCGAAAACTCCCTTCAGATCAGAGCCCAGCTGGCTTTCCAGACCCAGCTGCACAGAGGTGGCCCCCGCCAGATCTTCGTCCGGGCGGTATACAATCTCCGTGCCCAGCGAGCCTTTCAGCTCCACAGGCGCAGCTTGAGTAATTCCTGCCAGCGCTAGGCAGACCAAAAGCGCAATCAAATATTTTTTCATTTCCTTTCCTCGCTTTCTCAAGTCATATACACAAAGCGCGAGAGCGTTCATGTTTCCTCCCGGCTCTTCTCCTGCCGGCAAAGCGTGGATTTCACCTCCTTT
>DIPB01000034.1:15846-16200 GCA_002426275.1 Firmicutes bacterium UBA5499 | reverse complement strand
ACCTCCTTTTCCGGCAGTCTAGATCGTATTATTACTAATATACGCAGCTCTTCCTGCTTAATTGACAGGCGGCAAAAAAAAAAGCCCCGGATTTTATCCGAAGCTTTTTTAAAGTTAAGCTTTATGTTTGTCTTTGTTGCCTCTCCCGCCAGGATTTGGCGGCTCGTCGCTTTCAGACAGCGTTTCCACATCTTCAACCGCACCGATTCGCTCGTTGTGATCTGCCGCCAGATCGTCGTAGGAGACCGCACCAGGCACATCCTGAGGACTTTCGGAAGTGCCGTAGCGAGCAACCGCCTGCCAGGAATCCTCACCGTCGAAGGCCGTAGAATCGGAACCGTCTGTAAAGGTACG
>DIPB01000034.1:15041-15691 GCA_002426275.1 Firmicutes bacterium UBA5499 | reverse complement strand
TGTCTGTAAAGGTACGGGCAAAAGGCGGAGCGAGCGCTTCCTCTTCCAGGGGACGTTCCCTGCCGGATGTTTCCGTCTCCTCTTGGCAGGCAACGCACAGCCGGGCTTCGGGAATAGCCTCCAAGCGCTGGCCTTCAATAGGCCTGCCGCAGCGCTCACAGACTCCGTACTCCCCCGCCTCCCAGCGCCGCAGGGCTGCCTCCAGGGCTTCGGCCCTGAGCCTGGTCTGTTCCAGAAGGCTGAGATCTTTGGAGCGCTCGAAGGTTTCAGCTCCCAGATCCGCAGGATGATTGTCGTAGGCCGACAGCTCTGAGAGCGAATCGGTCTGCGATTCTTCCAGGCCGGAGCGAATGCTCGCGGCCAGCTGCCTCTGACGCGCCAACTCCTGCTGCAGTTTTTCTTTTTCTATCTCCAATTCCTCCTAGCGTAGGCGCAAATTATTCTGTACGATCAAGGCTATATCCGAGATGAACTCGCCAAGCCAAGGGATGTTCAAAGTGGCCAGCTTTCCTAAGATATAGAGAAACAATGCGCCGATGGCTGTGGCGCCGATGGCGATCCCAAAGCCGCGGGAGATGCCGGCCATCAAATTGAAATACAGCACCCGTCTTGGTTTTTTCATGAATTCCACATATTCGGCCACGTAGCCA
>DIPB01000034.1:13631-14932 GCA_002426275.1 Firmicutes bacterium UBA5499 | reverse complement strand
ATTCTCCATATCTGATACCGCTTTCTCCAGCCTCTTGACTAAACCGGCCATTTGAGTTTTCTCATCGGGCTTGTCTTGCGCAAGCTGCTGCTTCTTTTCCATCAGATCACCTTCGACGCGCGCTCCTCTGCCAGTCTTTTGCTGAGCTCGCTCGCGGCTTTAGTGATATCGCCTGCGCCCATGGTGATGAATAAGTCGCCGCTGCGCACCACTTTGCAGGCAAAGTCCACCAATTCCTCCAGATCGCGAACCACATGAACTGGTTTACCGCTTTCCACTTCAATTAACTGGGCTAATCTTTCGCTGGTTACGCCGACGATAGGCTTCTCTGGCGGCGGAGAGTAAATATCGGTCAAAATCACCTCGTCTGCCTCTGCGAAAGCCGGACCGAATTCCGCAAACAGAAAATGCGTGCGGCTGTAACGGTGAGGCTGAAAAGCCACGATGATCCTCCGTTTTTCCCAAGCTGTGCGGGCTGCGTGCAATGTGGCTTTAATCTCAGTGGGATGATGGGCATAATCGTCGACGAGCATGATATCGTCCACCATGCCTACCAACTGAAAGCGTCTCCTGGCGCCTGTGAATTCCTGCAGATGAGAGACGATCTCTTGAAAGCTTAACCCGACCTCGCTTCCCACTGCGATGGCGGCCAGCGCGTCGGCCACGTTATGCTCTCCTGGCACGACAAGCTGAACTTTGCCCAATTTCGTGCCGCATTTCCAGGCTGTAAAGCTGGTATGACCGTCTTTAAAATTCAAATCTGACGCTGTGAAGTCCGCTCTGTCATGAATGGCATACGTGACGTAGCGTCTGGAACAATTTTCCGCCAGCTGACGCACGATGGGATTATCAACGCCCAAAACCGCCAGACCGTTTTCCCTGAGATTGCCCAAAAACTGGCCGAAAGTCTGCACCAAATTTTCAAATTTGCCGTCGTAATATTCCAGATGATCCGGTTCAATGGTGGTGATCACCGCGATCACAGGCCTGTAACGCAAAAAAGAGCGATCGCTCTCGTCAGCTTCGGCCACAAGATAGCGGCCCCGACCGTATTTAGCGCTGCCGCCTAAGGCGCCCAGCTCGCCGCCGATTACAATGGTGGGATCCAGCCCCGCCCGCTCTAAAATCAAGGAAATCATGGCCGTAGTCGTGGTTTTGCCGTGCACTCCGGCCACAGCAATCCCATAGCGCTCATTGAGCAGCATAGCCAGAAGCTCCGAACGGTGAATCACCCTAATCCCTCGTCTGGCGGCTTCCGTCACTTCGATATTTTCTTGGGTAATGGCTGTGGAAGCCACCAC
>DIPB01000034.1:8923-13504 GCA_002426275.1 Firmicutes bacterium UBA5499 | reverse complement strand
CTGTGGAAGCCACCACCAACTCTGCCCCATCGATATTTTCAGGCCTGTGGCCGATTTTAATTTGTGCGCCCAGCTCCGCTAGAACTCGTGTTGCTTCCGATTTCTTCAAATCCGACCCTGTAACTTTATACCCCATCTCCAGCAAAATCCTTGCCAAAGGGCTCATTCCCGAGCCGCCGATGCCCACCAAATGTATTTGTTTAATGTTTTCCAGCACTCCGCCACCTGCTTTCTCCCTAGTCCACCTTTATTCTCCCGCCCGTTTCAATTCCTATACATTCTTTCCTAGATAGAGATTCGCGATCGGGCCTTGATTTCCTGCCTGTTGACAGTCAATCCAAAACTTGGCTTAAAAGCTCCCCCAAAAGGCGGGCAGAGGCTTTAGCTTCAGGAAGAGTGTTGGCCTGCCAATCGCCAACCATAACCGTCAAAACTCCGGGGCTGCCGCCGGACCTCACCATCCCCCGCAGCAGACCAGGATACTTCTTCTCCGCCAAAGACCAAATTTCTCCGGCCGTCAGCGCTAACTGCCGATCCTCAGGCAATAAAAACAACAGTTTGGCCAGTTTCTTCGCAGTTCCCTCTTCCGTGACGGTTAATTTATATGTATTTTGCAGCGTCTCGGGCGCCGCGTCTCGATGCAAATCCACAATGATCTTCAAAGACGGATATTGCGCCTTCAATTCCTTGCCGAGATCCGCCAAAGCGGCCTGGGCCTGGGAATAGCTTGCTGCTGGAGGCTTTGCTTCGTGAAGGGTCTGGATTCCTTTCTCTTCCAGGCACATGGCAAGCTGGCTTCCCACCTCAACGATCTCTCCCTGTCCGTCCGCATCAGCCTTCCCATAGTTTTGGCCCGGGTGAGCGTAGAGAATAGCCACAAGCGGCCCTGCCGCCTTCTTGCCTTTAAGGGTCAATTTTCCTACCGTGGGCAGAGAGCCTCCCACTCCGTTTTGGAGCCAATTCTCCCATTTAGCCGCAAAAGGAGCCAGGGCTTGCTTGAAATTAAAATATTTAACCCCAATGGTTAGAAAACCCACTAAGAGCAATAACGTCATCAATGTGCCGGCGCCACTTTTACCATTTTCTCTGTTCACCATCTTCACCCCCGTATATGTGTATTCGGGAGTGAGACAAACTATGCTTACTTGAAGAATTCTTCCCTGCGGCCGCGATGAATCTGATAATTTCCTTTCTGGTCAAAAACCACGGTCACGGTTTCTTTTCCCAGACCGTCTATAGCGTCTTGGCCGCGTTTGATATTCATCGCTGCCGGCTTGCCTAAGAGCAGCGCCAAATCCTTCCGGCTGATGATTTCCTTTTTATCCCCCGGGTTCATCATCACGGCGAAGAGCCGCTCGCCTTGGCTGTAAGCTTCCACCCAGCAGTTATCCCGGGCGAAAAGCTCGATCTTTGCCGCGGCCGCCGGCGGACTTTGGGGTTCGGAAACCTCAGGCTCCTGGCGTGAGACCTTCGGCTTTCGTGGGGGAGTCGGGGTTTCCTTTTCTCGGTCTATGAAAGCAGCCAAAATCGCCACGATCAGCAATACTAAAAGCAGCGCTGTCACAAAGGCGCGCTCATAACGCAGATGCCAAGATACTTTCTTCTTTTTCTTGTGGCTTACCTGGCCTGCCGCCTGTTGCTGGAGCTGCTCCGTCTGTTTTTGCGTGAGCTGTCTGTAGCGATCAAGAACTTCCTGATCATCCAGACCGATCTCCTGCGCGTAGGAACGCAGGAAACCTTTCACGTACACTTCGCCAGGCAATAGCTCCACTTCGCCGCGCTCGAGGGCTTGCAGGTAACGGGTGGGGATTTTCGTTTCCTCCGCAACTTTGCTGAGACTGATTTGCCGTTTTTCCCGCTCCCGTTTCAAGTATTCGCCAAGTTCCCTCACTGCCAACTCCTCCCTTCAATTTGGCCAGTCCAATAGAATTTATGCAAAAGTTGGCCAAGATATTACAGCTAGTTTTGCCATTTGGCCAAGTCTTCGGCGGTCGCTAAAACCCTTCTGGGCTTGCTACCTTCCGAAGGTCCGATCAATCCTTTCGCTTCCAGTTGATCCACCAGCCGGCCGGCTCTGGCATAGCCGACGCGCAAACGTCTTTGCAGGAGAGACACTGAAGCGCTGCCCGCCTCCACCACCAGCTTAAGCGCTTCTCCGAACAGTTCGTCTTCTTGCTGGTCGTCGTCCGAGGCGGGAGGCTTTTCTATTGCTTCCACAAGCTCCTGATCATACTGCGCTTCGCCCTGCTTGCGCCAAAAAGAGACTAAAGCTTCCACTTCCTGATCGCTGATGTAAGCTCCCTGAAGCCGCACAGGCTTTGGCAAGCCCGTGGGGTGAAAGAGCATATCGCCTTTGCCCAGGAGCCGCTCCGCGCCGGCCAAGTCCAAGATAGTGCGGGAGTCAACCTGGGAAGAGACGGCGAAGGCGATCCGGGAAGTGATGTTAGCCTTGATAAGCCCTGTAATTACATCCACAGAAGGACGCTGCGTTGCGATCAAAAGATGAATCCCCGCCGCTCTGGCCATCTGAGCCAGGCGGCAGATCCCTTCTTCAACCTGAGGAGCTGCCACCATCATCAAATCGGCCAGCTCGTCGATGATCACCACCAGATACGGCATCTGGCTCTGGGGCTCCGCGGATAACTGCGCGTTATACCTTTCCATATTGCGCACTCCCAGCTGGGCAAACTTACTGTAACGCTCCTCCATCTCCTCCACTGCCCAATGTAAAATCTGCGCAGCTTGTTTAGGATCTGTAACCACAGGCCCCATCAAGTGAGGAATTCCCTCGTAACAGCTGAGTTCAACCCGCTTGGGATCCACCATGATCATCCGCACTTCCTGAGGTGTAGCCCGAAAAAGGAGACTGGCAATGATGGTGTTCAGACAGACGCTTTTCCCCGAACCAGTCGCGCCGGCGATCAAAAGGTGGGGCATTTTGCTCAAATCCGCATAAGTGGGAGTGCCGGCAATATCCCTGCCCAAGGCGAAGGACAGCTTGCCGTGCTGCCTGGCAAATTCCCCGTCTTCGATCAGCTCTCTGAAGCTGACCGCCTGCACTTCTTTGTTGGGAACTTCAATGCCCACCCTGGCCTTGCCAGGGATAGGCGCTTCGATGCGGACATCTTGCGCCGCCAAGGAGAGGGCCAGATCATCGGCCAGATTCACGATCTTGCTGACTTTCACGCCCGGAGCCGGTTCCAACTCATAACGGGTGATCACGGGTCCTTGATTTACCTCCGTCACTTTCGCTTCCACGCCGAAATTCAAAAGGGTCTCTTCCAAAAGCCCCACCCGCTCGTCCGGCCCGACCTTCACCCTGCGCTGCCGCTTGTTTGACCGGGGCAAAATCTGCGTCGTAGGCAGCGGATAAGAAAGATGCAGCAGCGGCTCCGCTTTAAGCTGTTCCTGTTTTGGAAGCTCCGCGCTTTGTGTTTGGGGTTCGTCTTCGGGCCGCTCCGTCTCCTTCGCGCTTCCGGCGGGCGGCTCTTGCTGCGCGGCCGGTTCCTCCTGCTCCAAAGCCGCGGCCGCCTGCTCTTCTTCTCTGGAGAAAACGTCAATTGCCTCGCAAAGCTCATCCCAGATTCCCAATGCGAAATTGGCCAGACTTGAATACAGCTTGCTAAAAAAAAGGCAGCCGATGGTTTTTACCCGGGAAAAGAACTGGGAAAGGGACACTTCGGCCAGCTTCAGGCTGCCGGCCAAAAACAAAGCCGCCAAAACAATGAAAGAACCCCAACCGCCAAAGACCGTCCACAATGCCGCGCCCAAGCCGCCTCCTAGAACGCCGCCTGCCTTGCCCTGCCCGCCTATGGCCGAGACAGTGGCAAAAATGCGCTCCCTGGGCGGCAATAAAAGATGAAAAAAAGCCCCCGCCAGCCAGCATAAAAAAGCCAACAGCCCGATTTGGCGCCACAGCCGCCGCTTTCCCGTCATAGCCGCAACGCCGCCTAGGCCCATAAGCAGAGGCAGGGAAAACGCCATGTTGCCCGCCAGATACCGCAAAATTCGCGAAAAATAACGGCCAAAAAGTCCCGTGCCCGGGACGAACAAGCAACCCAAGCCCAGAACTGCCGCCACTACCATGGCAAGGCCTATCAACTCGTTATTTCTTTTCTCCCCGCCGTTTTGCTGGGGTTTGGCTTTCAGATATTTTTTCCTTCGTCTCATCTCTCATCTTCCCGTTAAACAAAAAATTGCCGCCATTCTTCCGGTCTTTCCGGCATCGCGCCGGTGAGAAAAAAACAATGAACTGTGACAGCTGCTGCAAAGCCCGCTAGAGGAAATTCGCTCTGGCTTCAGCCCCTCGGACAGGAGGAGGGCGCGATTGAAGCCCGGCAAATCAGCCCGCCACTTTCCGGGCTCTTGCTGCGGAAAAAAAGAAGCCGCTTGGAGGCCCTTTGTCCGGGCCAACTTCTCCGCCGCCCGCACCACATCTTCCCCCACCTGATAACAGCAAGGACCGATGCTGGGGCCGACGGCAGCGTAAAGGTCCGCGGGTTCCGAACCGAACCTGCGCTTTAGCTTGCGGACCGCTTCCGGCACAATGCCGGCCATTGTGCCCCGCCAGCCGGCATGGAT
>DIPB01000034.1:5166-8801 GCA_002426275.1 Firmicutes bacterium UBA5499 | reverse complement strand
CCCGGCCTTTTGTACGGGGTCGTAGAGCCAGATGGGCACGCAATCTGCAAAGAAAGCGAACAGCGCGCCGGGCTCTTGGGTCAGCAAGCCGTCGCAGCCGGGAAGCGCGGTTTCTAAATCGTAGACGCCACAGCCAAGCTGCCGCCCGCCCACCACAGCCACTTCCTTGCCGTGAACCTGCCGGCAAGCTGTGAATTGGGACAGCGGTTTGCCGATGATGGCGGCCGCGCGCTCTCGATTGGCGATGACCGCTTCCGCATCGTCTTCCACGTTTAAGCCCAGATTCAAAGAGCTGTAAGGGCCTTGGGAAACCCCGCCGCCTCGGGCGGTAAAAACTGCGACTGCCCCTGGCCAAACCAGCTGCAGGTACGTTAACCGTCCTTGTTTGTGCAAGGTGAACATTGCCTCACCCGACTTCCTAACCAATTCGCTGCCAAGGCGATTGCTGTTGAATCACCATTATTTCTATCCCCGCGTCTTGGAGGCGGGGCCGCAAAAATTCAGCGACCAGCTGGCTGAAACAAGCTTCGCTGCCGTCATGTCCCACTGCGACGACAGCCTTGCCGGCTTGTCTCAGCTCCAGTAGCTGGTGGTAACCGATCTCGCCTGTGACCAGACAGTCCGCGCTGGCGACCCCCTGCCAGAGGCTGCCGCAGCTGCCTGGGATCACGGCGATCTTCCGCACTTGACAGTTGGGATCACCGGCGAACTGCACAGGCGTCCGTAAAATTCCCGCCGCCCGCTCCGCCCACGCCTCAAGGGGCAGAGCCTGGGGCAAAGTTCCGATTCTGGCAAAGGCCAAGGCCCGGCCTTGGGGCTGGGCCAAGGGATAGAGATCGTAGGCCACCTCTTCATAGGGATGGGCTGCCAGCATAGCTTCCCGCACTTGGGGCCAGCTCCGCTCTTCCACTATGGTCTCCAGGCGCTCTTCATCCACCCGCGCCAGCTCTCCCTGTTTTCCCAAAAAAGGCGCGGCGCCCTCTTGGGGCTTGAACGTGCCCGTGCCGCCGGTCTTGAAGCTGGTGTCGCTGTACTTGCCGATCCAACCGGCGCCGGAGCTGGCCATGGCGCTGCGGACGGCTTCTGTGTACGCGGGCGGCACAAAGGTGACCAGCTTATATAGTTTTTCTTTTTCCCTCAGGCAAGCGGGTTTCAGATTGGTCAGGCCCAATTTTCCGGCCAAAAAATCAGCCATCCCGCCTGGGGCTAAGTCCAAATTTGTATGTAGGGCATAAATGGCAAGCTTCCCCGCTAGGGCAAGAGAAATAACCTCGCCTGGTCCCCGGTCCAGTTCTACCCGCTTCAGGGGCTTGAACAGCAGAGGATGGTGGGTGAGAAGAAGATCAGCTCCCTGGGCAATCGCTTGGGAGACAACTTGAGGCAGCGGATCGATGGCCAAGGCTATTTTGGACCCCCGCCCCTTGAGCTGTCCGGTCATCAAGCCGACGTTATCCCACTCCTCAGCCCAGCTTTCGGGAGCGAGTTCCGCGAGCAGGTTGCGAACGGCGGCTACTGTTACCACTTTCTAACCCTCTTTCTCATTATGATATACTCTTTCGACACTTTCGGTGACAATTCCTCTTTACGAGTCAGAAGCCGGGGCTCATCTCAGCTCAAGGGCGCCAAACCGAAGCGCGGTGAGCCAGAAAAGCAGCCCGGTCAACAGCAGGCAGGAAAACAGACCCCAGTAAAAGTCTGCGGCCGGATAGACGCCAGCTAAAATGTCCGCTGCGGATCCGGGAAGGCTCTGCGGAAAAAATCTGTAGAGCCCCGCAGCCTGGGCCGGCGCCTTCAGCGCATAGCCGCCGTACCCCAGGAGAAAACCCACGATTCCGGCGCCGGCAAAGGAAAACAGGGCTGAGCCCAAAAGCGTGGCGCTTAAAATAAAAAGCAGAAAGGCAGCCACGCCAAGCGCGGCGCGCCAGGCGCCTGACGCAGGCAAGGGACCCAGCAGCGACCAGCAATAAAAATAAGCCACCGCCCCGGAGCCTGCTACGCCCAATGTGATCATGGCGGCGTATGCCAGCCACTTCTCCCCCAGATAGCGCGCTCTGGATAGAGGCTGCGCTAAATACCAGCTTGCCAGACCGCTTTTTTTCTCGCCGGCCACGCTCCCCGCCGCCAGCAAAACCACGGCGAAGCCGGCCAATTGCGTAAGATCCTGCAGGAACTGTACCATGGCCAGCTGAGAAGTAGGCGGCGGCAGCTGAATCTTTACTCCCCCGCCGAAGCGGGAGACAATCTGCTCCATATATTTGATCATGGGCGGATCCATTAACGCAAAAAACAGCAAGAGCAGCCAAAACCCGGGGATCTTAAAGCTACGCCAAGCCTTTTTCAGTTCCCAGCCGCATCTCATGGTCCTGCTCCCCCTCTGCCAAAATTTTCAACAAGATCCGCTCCAACTGCTCTCCATCCGGCGCCAGCTCGCAAAGCTCCAGTCCGGCAGCCAGAAGCCTCTGCAGCGTGCGGGTACGAAAGCTGCCCAAACAGCCAGGCTTGACAGTCGCCAGCAAGCGCTCTCCCTCCGTTTTGAGAGCGGCTACAGCCTCGTCAGACCGTAAAATTGACTGGGCAAGCTTCTGGTCTCCCGCAACCTTCAGGCAGCAAACCCGTCCGTAGCGCGATAAAAGCTCTGTGAGTCGCTCGTCCGCCAGCTTTCGCCCCTCTTTGATGACGACGACCTGCTGGCAAATCCGCTCAACATCTGTGAGAATGTGGCTGGAGAACAAGACTGTGGTTTTCCCTTTGAGGGCGGCCAACAATTCCAGCGCCTGCCGCCTGCCCACGGGATCCAACGCCGAGACAGGCTCGTCCAGAATCAGCAATTCCGGGTTCGGCAATAGCGCCGCTGCCAAGCCAAGCTTCTGCTTCATGCCCCGAGAATAGCCCGCGACTTTCCTGGCTGCCGCCCTCTCTAGGCCGAACAGCGCCAAAAGCTCCGGGCCCCGGGCCGCGTCTTTCAGATTATAGTTCTCCCCCACCAGAGCCAGAATCTCACGGCCTGTGAGCTGCTCCGGAAAAACCGGCTCTTCAGGCAGGTATCCTATTTTCCTCTTCAGCGTCAAAGGCAAAGAGCCCCGAATTTCTTCTCCCAATAGCTTGACTGTGCCGCTGTCAGGCCGCAAAAGACCCAGCAGGAGCTTTAAGGTCGTGGTTTTCCCAGACCCATTGGGTCCCAGGAAGCCGGCAATCCTGCCGCGGGGGACGGCAAAAGACAAACCGGAAAGCGCCCGAAAGTCGCCAAAACTTTTTACCAATCCCCGGACTTCAATGGCCATCCTCTTCTCCCCTCCCGAACGCCAGATAGCAAAGCGGCCCCAATGTGCTGACGAAAAGCACGATCAATGTCCAGCCCCATTTGGGAAGATGACGGGTCCGCTTGCGTCGGGATAAATCAAAAAGCGCCCACAAAAGCAGCGAAATGTATAGCAAAAAAAGCGGCCAGAAAGCCCTAAGGATCTCCGCGGTTGTCAATTTACTCCCTCCCTGAAAAAAAAAGCCTTCCCAATCAGGAAGACTTTAAAAATCATGGTGGGCCCACTTGGACTCGAACCAAGAACCGACCGGTTATGAGCCGGGAGCTCTAACCAATTGAGCTATGGGCCCGGTTGGCTCCCCGAGCTGGACTCGAA
>DIPB01000034.1:4667-5029 GCA_002426275.1 Firmicutes bacterium UBA5499 | reverse complement strand
GCTCTACCATTGAGCTATCGAGGAACGCTTAACGCAAGTTTAACATAGTTTGAGGCCAAATGCAACAACTATTCCAGAAAATCTTTCAGACGCTTGCTCCGGCTGGGATGACGAAGCTTGCGCAATGCCTTGGCCTCAATCTGGCGGATTCTCTCCCTGGTCACGCCGAAAACCTGGCCTACCTCTTCCAAAGTGCGGGCGCGGCCATCATCTAACCCGAATCTCAGCCGCAACACTTTTTGTTCCCTGGGCATTAAACTTTCCAAGACAGACTCCAACTGCTCCCGCAGCAGCCTGAAGGATGCCGCGTCAGACGGCGCCTGAGCGTCCTCGTCCTCGATGAAATCTCCCAGATGGCTGTC
>DIPB01000034.1:4264-4489 GCA_002426275.1 Firmicutes bacterium UBA5499 | reverse complement strand
AGATGGCTGTCTTCTTCCTCGCCGATGGGAGTCTCTAAAGATACCGGCTCCTGAGCCACCTTCATGATCTCCCGTACCCGCTCCACATCCAGTTCCATCTCCCTGGCGATTTCCTCCGGCGTAGGATCCCGTCCCAATTCCTGCAACAGCTGCCTGTTGACCCGGATCAGCTTATTGATGGTTTCAACCATATGCACGGGAATCCTGATGGTGCGGGCTTGATCC
>DIPB01000034.1:0-4145 GCA_002426275.1 Firmicutes bacterium UBA5499 | reverse complement strand
ATGGCCTGCCGAATCCACCAGGTTGCGTAAGTGCTGAACTTGAATCCCTTGCGGTAATCGAACTTCTCAACGGCTTTAATCAAGCCCAGATTACCTTCCTGAATCAAATCCAGAAACAGCATCCCCCGTCCCACATACCGCTTGGCGATGCTCACCACCAACCTGAGGTTAGCTTCGGCCAAACGCCTTTTGGCCAACTCGTCGCCCTGTTCGATCCGCGTTGCCAGCTCGACCTCCTCTTCAGCGGTAAGCAACGGAACCTTACCGATTTCCTTCAGATACATTCGCACCGGATCATCGATATTGATCCCTTCAGGAATCGCCTGATTGCTGTCGTCCGGCTGATCCAAATGCGCGAGGCTTTCGTCATCGATATCGGCGACAATATCGATCCCCTGCTGTTGAATGTGATCGTAGACCTCTTCAATCTGCTCCGGAAGGAGATCGACCGACTGTAGAGCATCCATGATCTCGCCGTATGTTAAGGTGCCTTTCTTTTTCCCTTTATTGGTCAGTTCCTTCAGCCCGGGTATATTGATGATCGCGCTTTTTTTGCTCACAGTCTATCCCTCCTTTCGGTTCAGCCGTCTTGCCAAACGCTCTTGAAAAGCCTTATATTTTATGGTAGCGCTCATCAGTTTGGAAAGCTGAATGGTACCATCCAGCTTCCGTTTAAATTCTTCCTCTAACAACGAAAGCTCCTTTTCTGCATTATGCTCTAAAATAACGGCTATACAATCGTCAATTGTAATGGCCGGATCCGGCTTGACCTTAACGGTCAATCGCTCGCCTGCAGCCGCGCTCTGAGTCAGGGAGGCGAAGATTTCCCTGTTAGCAGGAGAAAAAGCGCTGTCTCCTCCTATTTTATGCATAATTTCTTCTATTATTTCCCGTTTTTGCGACATTAAACAAAGCAATTGCTTCTCTGCCCGCAGATAAGCCGGCACTGCCGTCAGGCGCGCCTGCTTTCTGGCATTCTTCTGTCTGGCAGGAGGACGGACCTGTCCGCTCACTTCCCGCATCAGGCTTTCCGGGCTTAAACCTAATCTGGCCGCAGCCTGTCTGAGGTATGCTTCCCGTTCGATGGAATTTTCAATCCGCCCCAGGAAGCCGACGACTCGCTTTCCCGCTTCCGCTCTGCCGGCGGGAGTCTCCAGATTGCCGGATAAGACTATGGCGAGCTGATAATCCAAAAGCGGCTTAGCCTCGGCCAGACATTTGCCGAAAGACTCGGGACCATGTTTGCGAATTAAGCTGTCGGGATCTTCTCCCTCCGGGAGGCTAGCCACAAAGACTTCAAACCCCGCCTGCCGGAAAAGCTCCATGCCTCGCAGGGTGGCTTTCTGCCCGGCGGCATCGGCATCATAAGCTAAAATTACTTTTTTTGTATACCGTCCCAAAACCTTGGCCTGATCTTCGGTCAAAGCGGTTCCAAGCGACGCCACTGTGTTGGCAAAACCGGCCTGATGAGCCGCCAGCACGTCCAGATAGCCTTCCGTGACTACGGCGCAGCCTGCTTGGCGGATGGCCTTTTTGGCCAAATGTAACGCATACAGCTGCTTTCCCTTTTGGAAAAGAACAGTTTCAGGTGAATTCAGGTATTTAGGCTCTCCCTGTTCCATGAGCCTGCCGCCAAAGCCGATGGTTTTTCCCTGGGCATTACAGATGGGAAAAATCAGACGCTTGTGAAAAAGATCATAATACCCTCCGCGTTTCCCAGTTTTGACCAAGCCCAAACTCTCCGCCAGCTGGAGGCTGATTCCCCTGGCGCTGAGATAGGTGGCAAGCTCCTCCCACCCTGAAGGGGCAAGCCCTAATTTAAACTCCAAAGCGCTCTGCGGACTAATGCCTCTGCGTTTCAGATAAGCGCGGGCAGCCTCGCCGCTATCCTGCCGCAACAGCGTTGCATAATAATCCATAGCCGCTTCCATGATTCCAAAAAGCTCTTGCCGCGCCCGATCTTCTTTGTTTTCTTCCAGTTCAACCGTGATGCCGCAGCGCGCTCCAGCCCAGGCCACAGCTTCGCGAAAATTCAGCTGCTCTGCCTTCATGATAAAGGCAAAAACATTCCCGCCTTCACCGCAGCCAAAACAGTGAAAAAGCTGCTTTTCCGGATCCACCGTAAAGGATGGGGTGCGCTCAGAATGAAAAGGACACAATCCTTTCATACTTCTGCCGGACGGTTGCAGCTTCACATACTCGCTGACCAGCTTCACTATGTCTGTTTGAGCTTGGATTTTTTCCACAAGCTCTTGCGGGATCAATTTACTCATATTGTTAAAATTCGCCGCCTTAATGATTTCTCCTTCTTTAATCCCTCCCAAAGGAATGTCTTGTCATTTTGGCTTATATATATTCGACAATTTATACCTTTTCCCTCCCCAGTTCATAAAATATTTACAAAAAGGCTGTCTGCGGCGCCCTTAGAAAAAATTGGTAACCAGCCACCTTACAAACCATAAGGAGACTCCCAGCGAAATTTGCAACCAGCCCAAAACCCTGGCGGCCCGCTCTTCGCGCTTTAATTTTTTCAGCGCCATCTCCCTGAGATCAAACCTGAGAGAAATAAAGCCTCCCGCCAGCAAAATCACCAACAGGAAATTGCCCGTCCGCTGGATAAGGCTGCCAAAATCGAACTGCATGAACATCAGCGCAGCACCCCCGTGCGCCGAACCTGCACAGCCAGATCCGGGATTTCAATCTTCACCTTCTCGGCGAAATAATCATTCCAGGCTCCGGCCTCATGGTAGCGTTTGGGATTCCATTTCCTCACGTAATCTCCCAGCCCGATGGCGTCGGTCTTATATTGGCTTTGCAGTTTCTCCACGGCGCAGGCGATCTCGCCTTTCACAACGTCCTCAAGCTGTTCTTCTATTTGCGCCAAAGTCTTGGTATCAAGCACGATCCTGTTGCCGAAATATTCCTCCAGGCTGCCTTCCACAACTATTTTCAGTTCGAAGTTGATCCCGTCTCTTTTATAATGAGGCTTAATCATCCGCTTTGTACTCTGAATGGCAAAGCTCAGCCTATTGCGGCCGCGTGCCGCAGGTAAGGTGATCGCGCCGCCGTGCACCTCTCCGGTAAGCCACAGCACGCCGCGGGTTTCCTTTTGGTTCAGCGTTCCCACCATTTTATTTCCCTTTAACACCGCAGAACCGGCCACTTCCAGATTATCCTTGTTCACTTTGATCTGCGGCAGCAGAAAACCGGCTCCTGCTTCGTTAATGTAGGTGAGGATCTCGTTTGAATTTCTGTGGGGCGCATAGCCGTATTTGGACGTATCCATCAGCAGCTGATAAAGATACAGCGGCGGCAGCTGCTCGGAAGAAAAAGCGTTTTTAAAAGTCTTGTCCGCTTCCCCCTGGCAAACTGCGATCATCACCGCCCGGGGGATATTGGCAAACCGATCGAAAAAATCAAGCCACGGCGCCAGGGACCCTCCCGCACAGTCGGCGCTTAAAATCAAAACTTTCAGGTGACCGAAAAACAGAGTTTTACTCAATTTGTTTTGCATGGGCATCACAGCTTCATAGATCGTGGGCGCCACGGCGGAGAACGTATTCAATTGTACTTTGCTGGAGCCCCCGCCGCTGGAGCCGGAAGTGGCGCCTCCCTTCACCGAAGGGATGGCGATTGTCACTTTGCGCTCCATTTTATTGTCTTTTGGCAAATCTATAGCCATGCCCAAAACATAAGCACGTTCCTCGATTTCGATTCGATCCCAGCAGCCGCTGACTGTTAAAGCCAAAAGCAGCAGCAAGCAGACGCTCTTTCTAGACACGGACGTTTCCTCCTTTGCCGCGCGAAAGCAAGTTCAAGGCCAAGGCCAGGATGAACACGTAAGACGCCAGGATCACCGGAGTGACGGTATTGAAGACGGAAAGCTGAGCTATATTCAGCGGAAACAGCGACAGAAAAAAGACGCAGGGCACCAGCGGCCAGACGAAGATTTTGTATTCGCCTATTTTCATGATTCTGCTCACAGTCAAGCTCAAAACATAGAGCATGACGCTCTGCAACAAAAAGACCTGGATTAACCACACTGCGTAAATGAAAACATCCACCCGTTCCAGAAAAACGCCCGGCATCTCAATGGTGCGAACCACCAGCATGCTGGGCCACAGCAAATTGCCCGTGATGGTGGG
>DIPB01000024.1:12894-19898 GCA_002426275.1 Firmicutes bacterium UBA5499 | reverse complement strand
GGGCTGTAACAACCCGTAATAAATTTAGCTTAGGTAAATACTTCCGCGAAGTGAAAAGCGAAATGCGGAAAGTAACCTGGCTTAATCGTCAAGATCTAAAAACTTACACATGGGTTGTCATCATCATTGTCGCTATAGTGACTTTGTTTATCGGCGCCGCTGATTGGGTATTCGCCAAGTTGCTAGGTGCGTTGGGAATACTGGGGGTGTAGGGCTCAGGCCAGAAGGAATGGAAGAAAAAAACTGGTATGTGATCCATACTTACTCCGGCTATGAAAACAAGGTTAAGGCGAATATAGAGCACCGAGTGGAAACCATGGGGATGAAAGACAAGATTTTTCAAATCATCGTGCCCATGGAAGATGAACTGGAATATAAGGATGGCAAGCAGCGTTTGGTCCAGAAGAAGGTCTTCCCTGGCTACGTGCTTGTTGAGATGATAATCACCGATGAATCCTGGTATTTAGTTCGCAATACGCCGGGGGTCACCGGCTTTGTTGGTTTTGGCAACAAACCTTCACCTTTGGATCCTAAAGAAATTCACAGCATATTACAGCGGATGGGAATGGAAGAGCCCAGAGCCAGGATGGAATACGAAATTGGCACTAGGGTGAAGGTGGTTCGGGGACCATTTCAGAATTTCGAAGGTGAAGTGGAAGAGGTTAATCCAGAACGCGGCAAGCTTAAGATTACCATCTCTATGTTTGGCCGCGACACGCCGATAGAGCTTGACTACGGGCAAGTGGAGAAGATTGATTAGGAATCGAGGTGAAGAGGGGAAATGGCAAAGAAAGTATCAGCGATCATTAAACTTCAGTGCGAAGCAGGGAAAGCTACGCCGGCGCCTCCTGTTGGACCCGCCCTGGGACAGCACGGTGTGAATATCATGGAGTTTGTAAAGAGCTTCAATGAGAGAACAGCCAATCAGCCGGGAATGGTGATTCCGGTCGAGATCACGGTTTACGAAGATCGTTCGTTCACATTCATCACCAAGACGCCGCCGGCCGCAGTCTTATTGAGGAAGGCAGCCAAACTGGAAAAAGGTTCAGGCGTACCTAATCTGACCAAGGTGGGTAAGGTAACGAAAGCGCAGGTTAAAGAGATCGCAGAGCTGAAGATGCCCGACTTAAACGCGGCGAGCGTGGAAGCGGCAATGCGTATGGTCGCCGGCACGGCCCGCAGCATGGGCATTACTGTGGAAGGTTAATTATTTGTGGGAGGCCTCTAAGGCCGTATGTACCACAGGAGGGATTATGAATGCCGAAAAAAGGAAAGAGATATCAAGAGCTGGTAAAGGAGTTCGATAGCGAAGCTCTTTACGATCCAGCAGAGGCTTTGTCCTTGGTGAAAGAAAAAGCAAATGCTAAATTCGATGAAACCATTGAAGCGGCCATTCGGTTGGGAGTAGATCCCAGGCATGCGGATCAACAAGTCCGGGGGACGGTAGTCCTGCCTCATGGCACAGGCAAGACAGTTCGGGTGTTGGTGTTCGCCAATGGTGAAAAGGCAAAGGAAGCCGAAGCTGCCGGAGCGGACTTTGTGGGCGCAGATGATTTGGCCCAAAAAATCCAGGGCGGCTGGGCGGATTTCGATGTGGCGGTCGCAACCCCTGATATGATGGGCATTGTGGGGCGGCTGGGCAGAATTTTGGGACCCAAAGGATTAATGCCCAACCCTAAAACCGGTACTGTTACCATGGATGTGGAGAAGGCAATCCGCGAGATCAAAGCAGGTAAAGTGGAGTACAGAGTGGATAAGTCCTCGATCGTGCACGTGCGCCTTGGCAAAGCATCCTTTGATTTGGAAAAGCTGCAAGCTAATTTTCGCGTTCTGATGAGCGCGCTGATTAAAGCAAAGCCCTCCGCTGCCAAGGGAACCTATCTGCGAAAGATCGTTCTTTCGTCGACTATGGGACCCGGCGTGCGGGTTAATCCTAATTCAGTTACTGAATAGGACGATAAATATTGCCAGAGACAGCAGGTGGGGTCTGACCCCTCAATTGACGCCTGCCGAGGCAGCTACTTACCATAAGTTCGATTATGGGATTAGTATGCCTTGATCTGGTGATCAGGGCATTTTTGTTGTGGAAAGGAGGTGCAAAACCTTTCCGCAAGGAAGGGTGAGGAGCATGGCAAGACCAGAAAAAGTAGCAGTAGTAGAGGAGTTAACGCAAAAAATCTCTCAAAGCCAACTCGCTGTTTTGACGGATTATCGCGGACTGAATGTGAAAGACATTACGGAGCTGCGAAAAAAGCTCAGGGAAGCCGGGATCGAGTATAAAGTGGTGAAGAACACTTTGACCACCCTGGCGGCTAAGAAATTGGAGCTTGACGATCTTGAGCCGCACTTGGCAGGACCGACCGCAATCGCTTTTGGTTACGACGATCCGGTGGCGCCGGCTAAGATCTTAAGCGAATTCGCCGAAGATCACAAACAGTTGGAGCTAAAAGCGGGGCTTTTGGACGGCAAGCTCATCGGCGCCGAAGCCATTGCCGATTTGGCCAAGCTTCCCAGCCGGGAAGTGCTGCTTGCAATGCTGCTGGGCGCAATGCAAGGACCAATCGGCGGTTTTGCCAGAGTGCTGGCAGGACCAGTCACAGGTTTTGTGAGGGTACTTGACAAAATCAGAGAACAGAAAGCACAAGCTTAAAAGGAGGATTATTTAAGATGACTAAAGAAGAACTTATTGAGGCCATAAGCAATATGACAGTTTTGGAGCTGTCCGAGGTAGTGAAAGAGTTAGAGGACAAATTCGGCGTCAGCGCAGCCGCTCCCGTGGCTGTTGCGGCAGCCCCCGCAGCCGGCGGCGCAGCTCCCGCTGCGGAAGAGAAGACGGCTTTCGATGTTATTCTCACCTCAGCCGGGGAAAAGAAGGTACAGGTCATTAAGGTTGTCCGGGAGATCACGGCTTTAGGATTGAAAGAGGCCAAAGACTTGGTAGACAGCGCGCCTAAGGCGGTTAAGGAAGGCGTTAACAAAGAAGAGGCTGAGACAATCAAAACCAAGATTGAAGAAGCTGGCGGCTCTGTAGAGCTGAAATAAGAAAGCGGCCTTGGCCGCTTTCTTTGCCTGCCGGAAGGCAGGCAGAATCCCTGCTCCAACATTAAGTTGGGGCCTGAGGCCATAGGGAGGAGGTGAGCGCGATGCGCTCTTACGAGTTGATGTACATTCTTTCTGCTAATTTGGATGAAGCTGCCGTTCCCGAGATCATCGCCAAATTTGAGGAGATCATAACCGCAGGCGCAGGCGAGATCGAGAAAACCGAGCAATTGGGCAAAAGGCGTTTGGCTTATGAGATCGACGGCATGCGAGAGGGCTTCTATGTGCTGAGCAATTTTAAGTGCCCAGTGGAAACCGCCCAAGAGCTGGAGAGAATCATGAAGATCACCGATGGTGTAGTCCGATACTTATTAGTTAAGGTAGAGGAGTAAAGGAGGGTTTGCAATGCTCAACCGCATCATTTTGATCGGCAGATTAACAGCGGATCCCCAGTTGCGTTATACCCAAAACGGGATCGCGGTTACATCGTTTACTTTGGCAGTGGATCGCCCCTTCCAAAATCAGCAAGGTGAACGGGGCACAGATTTCATTGATATCGTTGTCTGGAGGAAACAGGCTGAAACATGTGCCAACTATCTGAGCAAAGGGAGACTGACTGCGGTTGAAGGTAGATTGCAGATTCGCTCCTATGAGGCCCAGGATGGCACCAAGCGTAGGGCTGCGGAGGTTGTGGCGGACAATGTCCGCTTCTTGGACAAGGGAAGCGGCAGCGGCAACCAACCGGCAACCAGCAGTCCTCCGGCGGATGATTTCAGCGATCTTGGCGGAGCCGATGGAGAAGAATATCCATTTTAGGGAGGAGGAATGGTTTTGAGCGGCAAACGCGAACGCGGACGCAAAGGCCGAAGGAAAGTATGTTCCTTCTGCGTAGATAAAGTCGAACAGATCGATTATAAAGACGGCGGCAAACTGCGCCGTTATATAACAGAACGGGGCAAGATTCTGCCCAGACGCATCACTGGCAATTGTGCTAAGCATCAGCGGCAACTCACCATCGCCATCAAAAGAGCAAGGCATATTGCCCTGTTGCCGTACACTATGGATTAACGAAACAAGGGCCCTCTGGGGCTCTTCTTTTTTTCCTTTCCCTGCCGCCTCAGCCAAGATTTGTTGGCCGCTGTGAGGAGGAATACAAGAGTCCTGGGAGAAATATTAAAGGTGGGGTGAGAGATGATGACCCTTGCCAAGCAAGAAATCGATGTTGCCCGGAAAATAAAAGCCATCGAATATCTGAAAGCGCAGCTCGTGGGCAATAACGCGCAGGTCATGTTCCAGATGCTGGAGGGCGGAGAAGAAGAAATCATCAGCGCCACCGCGGACCTTTTGCTCACCGGTTTCATTTTGGCCAGGCGCTGCGGCATAGACTATGCCCGGCTGGAACGAGAGATTTTGGACAAGGCCCGCCATGCGGCACAGCAGAGGGAAAACCTGGAAAAATGGTATGGCGATTATACGAACTTCGTCCATTATCTTTTGGCGCGCACCGGCCAGCTGCCAGAAGGGGAAACGCTTTGAATGTGAGATTTTTGACCCGCGGGGCGCTCTTGGCTGCCGTCACTGTGGCGATGGCCTTAATCGGCCTTTTGCCGCTGGGCGGAGAGCTTGTGTTGCTTCTTCTGCCGCTGCCCCTGAGCATTCTCACATACCAGCACGGCTGGAAGGGAGCAGTCTTGCCGCTGCTGGTTGCCTCGCTGCTGCTGGCATTTTTGGGGCACATCTCCTTAGCCTTGGCAGTCGTGCTTTTCTATGGCCTGATGGGAATCGCGCTGGGAAACTCCCTGCGCAAGGACGCCCCGCTGTGGATTGTCTTCGGCGGCTCTGCCGCAGCCGGCGCAGGCGGTTTAGCCTCGCTGTGGCTGTTGGGAAAGTTAATTTTCAAGCAAGACGCTTTCGCCTTGATGCAGCAGGGACTGAAGACAGCTCTGGGGGAAGCCTTTAAGTTATATAAATCCATGCCGTTAGCCAGTGAGCAGCTGAAACTTTTGCAGCAAACGCAAAAGATGCTGCTTGAGATGGTTGATCTGGCCATCCCGGCGATGTTGGCGCTTGGGTTGCTCTTGCTGCTTCTGGTTAATTTTCAGGCCAGCAGAAAGATAATCGTCTCTCTGGGCGGTTCTGTGGTTGCTTTGCCGCCTTTTGCCCGCTGGCGCTTGCCGTGGTATATGGTGTGGCTGTTCATTGCCGCTTTTCTGCTGAGGAGCATAGGTAAAGGCTGGCTTTATCAGCTGAGTTTGAACGTTTATATCGTTACCATGTTTCTTTATGTGCTGCAGGGGTTGGCGATCGTTGCCGGGCAGCTGAGCAAGTGGGGGTTATCCCGGCCTATGCGGACATTAATCTTGCTTTTGGCTTATTTTTTTTTCGGGCAGATCTTGGTCCTACTGGGGCTTTTCGATACCTGGTTTGATTTCAGGAAATTAGGGTCCGCTGAACGGAGGTGAATAATTTGCAGGTGATTTTGAAAGAAGACGTGAAGAAGCTGGGCAAAAAAGGGGACTTAGTCAATGTGGCGGAAGGTTACGCAAGGAATTATCTTTTTCCCAGAAGCCTGGCTGTGGAAGGTTCGGGAGGAAATTTGAAATCATTGAAGCAGGAAAAGGACGCGGTGCGCATGCGGCAAGCCAGGGAAGAGGAAGCCGCGAAGAAATTAGCTGTGAAGTTGAATGAGGCCAGCCTTAAGCTGAAGGTGAAAGTTGGAGAAGCGGGCAGACTCTTCGGCTCAGTCACAGCCAAAGATATTGCGGACGCCGCCAAAGCGCAGCTGAGATTGAAAATCGATAAAAAGCAAATTGTCCTGGGTGATCCCCTGAAAACCCTCGGCTCCCATCGGGTTGAGGTTAAGCTTTTCCCAGGGGTAGACGCAGCGGTAACGGTCGAATTAGCAGCTGAGGATTAGGGAGGAAAGAGGTTGCGGCATTTAAATTTTGTCAAGCGAATCATCAAATTTAAACGTAAACAGCAGAGCGCGGAGAAAAGTCAGCTTTTTCGTCAGGTCTCGGCACTTTACTCTCTGATGGCAAATCTTTATGGCTCAGATCAGCTGATTTTGAAGGCAGGTAAGCTGGACGCCGTTGACCTTTTGCGCTCAAAAGATCTGGCGGAACGCGTTCTGGGCTTGGAGCGGGTCGCCTTTGAGGATCCCACCATCGGCGAAGTGCCGTCCGCAGATCAGATCCCCGGTGTTTTAGGGGAGATCGAGGAAGAATTGGCCGAGCTTGTGGCTAGGCGCGCGGTGGAAGAGAAGCTGGAACGAAGAGTGGCGGAGAAAATGCAGGATCGCCACGAAGAATATGTGCGGGATATCAAGCTGCAGCTCCTCAAAGAGGAGGGGGCAGTGGAAAACGCCTATGCGCTGAAGAAATATGATGATTTGGAAAAGTTGGAGCAGAGGCGCCTGTCCAAAAGCGCCTTAGAAATTCTGCGCCCCAAATCTTTGCAAGAGGTAGTGGGTCAGGAGCGGGCTGTCAAATCCCTGCTGGCTAAAATCGCTTCCCCCTATCCGCAGCATGTGATCCTGTACGGCCCTCCAGGGGTTGGCAAGACAACTGTGGCGAGATTGGCTCTGGCGGAAGCTAAAAAGCTTGGCTATACTCCTTTCACTCCAGAGGCGAACTTTGTGGAGGTTGACGGCGCCACCCTGCGTTGGGATCCCAGAGAGGTGAGCAATCCCCTTTTGGGTTCTGTTCACGATCCGATTTATCAAGGGGCAAAGCGGGAGCTGGCCGACGGCAGCGTGCCTGAGCCCAAGCTGGGATTGGTTACCGAGGCCAGCGGGGGAGTGCTTTTCATCGATGAGATCGGAGAAATGGATCCGTTGCTGCAGAATAAGCTTTTGAAGGTGCTGGAGGATAAAAGGGTCGCCTTCGATTCTTCTTACTATGACCCGGACGATCCCAATGTTCCTAAGTACATCAAAAAATTATTTGATGAAGGCGCGCCGGCTA
>DIPB01000024.1:10695-12785 GCA_002426275.1 Firmicutes bacterium UBA5499 | reverse complement strand
GATGAAGGCGCGCCGGCTGATTTCATCCTCATTGGCGCTACGACTCGGGAGCCGGGGGAATTAAATCCCGCGCTGCGCTCTCGGGCCACAGAGGTCTTTTTTGAACCTTTGACGCCTCCCGATATCCAGGAGATCATCCGTCAGGCGGCTGTGAAATTGGGAGTCCAGCTGGCAGACGGAGTGACGGAGCTGATCGCGGACTACACCATCGAAGGAAGAAAAGCCACTAATATCTTGGCTGACGCTTATGGGGTGGCGTTATATAGGAATCCCCAGGCGAAACAGGTGCAATTGACGCTGGAAGATCTCAAAGAAGTGATTCAGTTGGGCAGGCTCACGCCCAACGTGATCACAAGGGCTTCCCATACTGCCGAGGTGGGAAAGATCTTCGGTTTGGGGGTCAGTAATTTTTGGGGCTCTGTGCTGGAGATCGAGGCAGTGGCTTTTCCAGCCAGAGAAAAAGGGCAGGGTAAGATTCGTTTCAACGAAACTGCGGGCAGCATGGCTAAAGATTCCGTTTTCAATGCAGCGTCCGTGGTGAGAAGGCTCACTGGCGAAGATATGGGCGAATATGACATTCACGTCAACGTGATTGGCGGCGGCCTTATTGATGGGCCTTCGGCCGGGCTTGCCATTTTGCTTGCCATTACCAGCAGCATCACTAACAAGCCAATTTGGCAGGACGTGGCAGTCACGGGAGAGGTATCTATTCGCGGTACGGTGAAGGCGGTGGGCGGCATTCCGGAGAAGATCTACGGCGCCAAACAGGCGGAAATCAGAAGAGTATTGGTGCCGCAGGACAATATTTTGGATGTTCCCGCAGGCTCGGGCATGGAGATCATACCTGTGAGCACGGCGGAAAAAGCGATGGCTTTGATTTTTGCCCCGGCTGAGAAGCCTGCTTTAGGAAAGTCGGACGGAGAGACGCTCCATTTTAATGGGCATCTGGAAGCCGATTCTTGCCGGACGCGTACCTGTGAAGGATTGCCAAGGCCAAAACAGCGGTAGCGGAGGTTTGATGCCCTTGCTGCCCTTGCTGCGTGCGGGTGGAGCACGATATCTTCGCCGCGAGCCAGCAGCTCGTCCTTTGAATGGCGAGCTGCTTCACATGTACCGGCCGGTAGGTCGGCAGTCTCTGAAAATTAAGGGGACAGCGCCGGGGCCTGTTCCTGCGCAGAAAAGATTTTGGGGTGATATAAAATGTCAGCAGTAGCTGTTGTGGGAGCCCAGTGGGGCGATGAAGGCAAAGGAAAGATCATCGACCTGCTGGCTCAGGAAGCAGATGTGGTAGCGCGCTATCAAGGAGGAAACAATGCCGGCCACACCGTGGTGGTTGAAGGAAAGACATACAAACTGCACTTGATTCCTTCGGGAATTCTTTATCCCGGCACCCAATGCGTCATCGGCAACGGTGTGGTCATAGACCCGCTGGTGCTCTGGGAAGAAATGGAAGCCCTGGCGAAGCAGGGAATAGATATCAGCGCGCTGAGATTAAGCGAAAACGCGCATCTGATCATGCCTTATCATAAAGTTCTGGACAAATTGGAAGAGGACAGCCGGGGAGAGAATAAAATCGGCACCACAGGCTGCGGCATTGGCCCTGCCTATGTTGACAAAGTCGGGAGAGCCGGCATTCGCTTGGGAGACATTTTGGAGCAGTCGGCTCTGGCGGAGCTCTTAGAGCTGATTTTGCCCCGGAAAAACCAGCAAATTCGGTTTTACGGGGGAAAACCGCTGGCAGCTGACGCCATCATGGACGAATATTTGCGGGTCGGCCAAAAGCTTCGTCCTTATGTCACAGACACGTCTCTGCTGCTGAACGAAGCCGTTGCCATGGGGCGTAAAGTGCTGTTGGAAGGGGCGCAAGGCACGCTTTTAGACATCGATCACGGTACTTATCCCTTTGTGACTTCATCTTCGCCCACATCCGGCGGCGCCGCAGTTGGTCTAGGCATTGGCCCCACAAAGATCAAGCGGGTTGTGGGAGTGGTGAAAGCCTATACCACAAGAGTGGGAGAGGGACCTTTCCCCACTGAACTCCATGATCAGGACGGCGAGACGTTGCGCAGGGTGGGAGCCGAATTCGGCAG
>DIPB01000024.1:8852-10611 GCA_002426275.1 Firmicutes bacterium UBA5499 | reverse complement strand
AATTCGGCTCCACCACAGGCAGACCCAGGAGATGCGGCTGGTTTGACGCGGTGATGGTGCGCTACGCCGCGCGGATCAATGGCCTCGATACGTTGGCCATCACCAAATTGGACGTGCTGGACGGGCTGCCCAAGATCAAGATTTGCGTAGGCTATCAGCTTTCAGACAGCGATCAAGTGCTGACGGAGTTCCCAACCAGGCTCAATCGTTTGGAGAAATGCATACCTGTCTATGAGGAAATAGACGGCTGGCAAGCGGATACCACAGGCGCCAAAAATTTGGATGATCTGCCGCTGGCAGCCAAGAGGTATCTTGCCCGCATCTCCGAGCTTGTTGGCACTGAGATCAGCATCGTCTCAGTGGGCAGCGAGAGAAGGGCAAGTTTGAAACTGAACTCCATTTTCTAGAGAGAAAAGGGCCGGCAGGCCCTTTTTGTTTAAGACAGGTCAATAAGCGGCTGAAAGGAGAGAGCGATTTGGCAAAGGCAGTAGTAGTTCTGGAGAGCGCGGAGGGTAAACGGCTCATTGGTAAAGCCGTCTGTGCGCTGCCTGCGGTGCTAGGCGCGTATAGAAGCGGGCGGCTGGTAATTGCCGGCGGCACCACAAACGGCTATGTGGCGGAGGAGCTTACGGGCCGAAAAATAAATAAAGCGGCCTATACCGTAGGCGTCGTCGCGGGAGGAGAGCTTTGCGCCACGCCCGCAGACAGGCGTTTGCCGGCACTGATTTTTGAAGGCGGCGAGCCTTCGCAGCGCAGTTTGGGGGAAGTGCTGGCCGATTTCGGGCCGGACGATTGCTTCATCAAAGGCGCCAATGCGCTGGATTTGGACGGAAACATAGGCATTTTATCAAGCAACCCGCAAGGCGGCACCATCGGAGCGGCTTGGGCTACGGTCATCGCCAGGGGGAGCAATTTTATCGCGCCCGTGGGCTTGGAAAAATTGATTCCGTCAGTGCCGGAAGCGGCAAGGATCTCAGGACAGCGTTCCTGGCAATATGCCTGGGGAGCGCCTGTGGCGGTATACCCAATCTCAACTGCCACCATCGTCAGCGAGCTGGAGGCAGTTCGGATTTTGACCGGCGCGCAGGCGACGATGATCGCCGCAGGCGGGACCGGCAGCAGTCAGGGCGCGGTTGTGCTGGCTTTGGAGGCGGACGATTTAACTTCCGCCTGGGAGCTGATTGAACAAATCAAGGGCGAAGAGCCGCTGCCATCGTTGCGTCAGAGCTGCCGTGACTGTCAGGCCAAGTGCCGGGCCAGGGAAAAATGAAAGCGAAGATAGAGCGCATCGACGGGCTGCTTGTGGCGGAATACGGAGAACAAATCCAGCCGCCTCCCAGCGAGCCTCTGGCGGAGCTCATTTTTACGATTCTCTCCCAGACGACCACCCGCAAAAACTATGAGCGCGCCTACGGGCAGCTCAGGGCGCGGTTCCCGGCTTGGGAAGAGGTGCTGTCCGCCCCAACAGGCTTGGTGGAGGAAGCCATCCGCAGCGCGGGACTTTCACGGGTGAAAGCTTTTCGCATTCAGGAGGTCTTGCGCCGGATCTTGGAGGAAAGAGGTGAATTATCCCTTTCCTTTCTGCATAACCTTAACTGGGAAGAAGGTTTTCAATACCTGGTTCGCCTGCCCGGAGTGGGACCCAAGACCGCGGCTTGCGTGCTGCTTTTCTCCTGCGGCTTGCCTGCCTTTCCGGTGGATACGCATGTGCACAGGCTAAGTCAGCGGCTGGGCCTGGCGCCAAAAGGAAAGACTGCAG
>DIPB01000024.1:7297-8707 GCA_002426275.1 Firmicutes bacterium UBA5499 | reverse complement strand
GGCTCAAGCCATTTTGCAGCGAGAGGTGCCTTCTGAGATCGCCTACAGGTTTCATGTTAATCTGGTGAATCACGGCAGGGCGATCTGTAAGGCGCAGAGACCACGGTGCCAGGAATGTGTGCTCTTGGCTCAGTGCAGGTTCTTGGAGAAAAGTTCATCGTAAAGGAAGTGGAGAGCATGTCTGAGGGGAAGCGGATTTGGGCGGGCGTAATCTTGGTTTTCCTGCTGGCAAGCCTGCCTGTTCTGGCTACTTCTTTGGCCGGAGAATGGAAAGGCGCAATTGAGATCCCCGGCAGTCCCTTGGCAATCGTGGTGCGCCTGACGCAGGAAAGCGGCACGTGGCAAGGGAACATGGATATTCCCTCGCAGGGGGCCTTCAAGCTTCCCCTTGAGGATATCTCCGCCGGCGAGGAGAAGCTCAGCTTTTCTTTGACAGGAGTCCCAGGCGGCGCGAAAATGGAAGGCCGGCTGGAAGACGGAGAGAGGCTCTCCGGTACTTTTCATCAAGGAGGGCTCGCTTTTCCTTTTAGACTGGGAAGGCAGACTGCAGCCGCTCTGACTCAGCTGCGCGAATTCATTCAGCAGGCCAGAGCTCAGTGGCAGGCGCCGGGGCTTGCCGTAGGGATCGTTCGGGATGGCCGGGTGATTTTTGAGGAAGGTTTCGGGTACAGAGACCTGGAAAAACAGCTGCCGGTAACCGAAAATACGCTTTTCCCCATCGGCTCCTGCACCAAGGCTTTCACGGCGCTTTGGGCTGGGATGCTGGCTGAGGAGGGAAAGCTGGATTTGGATAAACCGCTTGCCCAGTACATACCGGGGTTTGCGTTTGAAAATGACCCCTTGGCAAAGTATATGACCACCCGCGATCTCCTCACCCATAGAGCCGGGCTGCCCAGGCATGATCTGGCTCTCATCTACAATTCTCAGCTCACCAGAGAAGGGATCATGGAATCCTTGCGGTATATGAAGCGGACCGGCGCTTTTCGCTCCAGTTTTCAGTACAGCAATTTTAACTATCTGATTGCCGCTTCCCTCCTGGAGCGGCTGGATACCACCTGGGAGCAGGCCGTGACCGAAAAGATCTTGCGGCCCCTAAAGATGAGTCCGAAGCTCAGCGTCAAGGAGCTTCAGACAGCTGCTGATTACGCCCTTCCGTATCTGGAGCGTCAGGGGAAGGTAGAGAAAGTAGACTTTTTGGAGCTAGGCGCCGCGGCGCCTGCAGGGGGGATCTGTGCGAAAATTGGAGATCTCGCAAAGTGGCTCGCCTTCTGGCTGCAAAACGGGGAATATGAGGGACTGAAGGTTTCGCCCTCCACTGTGGAATTGCTCACGACTGCCCAGGTGGCTCTCTCCGGCAGGGGGCAAAGAGTCAAACAGCTTGGCTACGCGTTTGGCTGGTTTGTCGACTCG
>DIPB01000024.1:2905-7198 GCA_002426275.1 Firmicutes bacterium UBA5499 | reverse complement strand
CTCGTACCGGGGACATTACCGGGTGTATCATGAGGGGACAACAGCGGGCTTTTCCGCGCTGGTGGCTTTCCTGCCGGAGGATGGAATCGGCATTGCGGTGCTGGCCAATCTCCAGGGAACGCCTTTGGTCCAGGTGATAGCGCAGACTGCTCTGGATCAGCTTTTGGGGCTTGAGAGCGTGAACTGGAATGAGGAGGCCAAAGGCGCCTATCTGCAGCAGGCGAAGCTTGCTCAGGAGCTTACGGTTTTCAACGCCGACATGAGAGAGCAAGGAACCGCCCCTTCTCACGAGCTTGCCGCATATGCGGGAACGTATGTGCATCCCCTTTACGGGACCATCAGCGTCAGCTTAGAAGGGGAGACGCTCAAGGCGAAGTACGATTGGGCCCAGTTCGCGCTCCGGCATTGGCATTATGATACCTTTGTGGGAGAAATTGATACCATGGGCAGATTGCAAATTCCTCTACAGTTCCAGACTGATCTGAACGGACAAATCCATGAGGCGCGGGTCAGCCTGGACCCCTTCTCCAGCCAAAATTTGGTCGCCTTCGTAAGAGAGAAAAAACTAAAGTCGGATCTGGCGCCTTCTCTGGTTGGCAAGTATCTGGTCTCGGGGATGGAGCTTGAAGTGAAGGCAACAGACGGCGCCCTTTTGCTTGCCGTGCCTGGTCAGAAGGTTTATACTTTGTCCCCGGACGGAGAAACGAGCTTTACCATTCAAGGCTTGGCTGGGTACAGAGTGGAGTTTGCGCCCGCAGAAGGTAAGATTGTCTTTAGACAGCCTAACGGGACATTTTCAGGAGAGAGAGTTCGTGAAGGAGCTACTCCGTGACAGGGAACTTCTTAATGCAGTTATTTCCAACTTTTCCTATGCAGGATAGAGACCGTCTGTGGACAAAAGCTCGGCTACTGGAGGGAGGCGGACTTTTGAGAGAATCTGCTGGAATGTTTATTTGCGTATGCAGGCTGAAAAATTCTCTGACCGCAGTTGCTGGTAGAAGTTTTACGGGAGATCATGGTCGTCTACAAATGGATTTTTCGCTTGTGAGAGAAAGCCAAAACAATTCGGAAGATCCAGCTGGAGTTTCTCAACTTCATTGTTTTAAGAAATTGTTCTTCGCGTTTCATTCTCGGATGAAAACGTTATGGATAATGGGCAAATGAAAAACAAGTTGACGCCATTTAAAATAGCTAGCATCTATGTGGGGACCATAGTGGGGGCTGGCTTCGCCTCAGGCCAGGAGATCCTACAGTTTTTTGGCTTTCACGGGCGCAGCGGAGTATGGGGGTTATTGCTGAGCACGGCCTTATTCATCATTTTTGGTACGATCACTTTTATTTTGGGTCACAGACTGAACGCGCAATCGCATCAGGAAGTGGTCCGGCATGCCGCAGGGCTTTGGCTGGGGACAGTAATAGATCTGATCATCACTTTCTTTTTGCTGGGCGCATTTAGCGCTATGTGCGCCGGTGCCGGGGCTGTCTTCAACGAGCAATTCGGCATCTCTGTTGTGTGGGGCAGTCTGGCCATGGCAGGGATCAGCATAGTAACAGTTTTGCTGGGAATTCAGGGCGTGCTTTCGGTTATTGGGTTTGTGGCGCCTTTTTTGATCACGGCGGTTTTGACAATTAGCGTGCTGATCCTCACCAGAGAGCCTGTAAACTGGACCTGGGCGCAACCACACAGAGCTGCTATTTCTTTCTGGCCGCTGTCAGCCGTCACCTATGCGTCATATAACATGGTTATGTCCATAGCGGTGTTGGCCGCCACAGGCGCATTGGCAGCTGAACGGGATTTGCGAAAAGGGGCGTTTTGGGGTGGCCTCAGCTTGGGAGTAGGAGCTTTGTCCATCCAGTTGGCCATTCGCACGCAAGTCCCGGGAATAATTGGTTATGAAGTGCCAATGCTGCTTCTGGTTCAAAAGATTCTAGGCCGGTTCGCACCTTTGTACAGCATAGTCCTGTTAGCTGAAGTATACACGACAGCCGCAGGAAGCTTGTATGGTTTTGCCGCGAGAATTATAAATCCTAGAGAGAACCGTTTTTCTCCGATGGTGATCGCAGCCGGAATTGTAGGATTTGGAGGCAGCTTGCTGGGATTTTCGGAACTGGTGAATAAATTGTACTCCGCGGTAGGTCTCGCGGGGATAGTTTTATTGGTGGCTTTAGGCCGCTGGTGCTGGAAGAATAGAGCTTTCAAAAGCGGATAGCTTCTGGAGAAAAGCGTGAAAAAGGCTTTTCTCTGCTCAGAATTCGGAGGGTGGCAGAAAACTCCCGAGTATGCTGAAACGGCAGGCCAAAAGCAGCGGTAATTTATCCAGAAGTCAGCGCTCTGGAGTGTAGCGGATTGGTTCAGAGAGCATGGGGTGAGCAATAATCCAAATAGTGAAAATTTTTGAATTTTAAGCGTCGCAGTTGCTGACAGAGCGTTCTATTAACAACGGTACCTCTGGAGAGCGATAGAGAAGCCAGGCTAAGCCTGGCTCCTTTTATGCTAACCTCTCCGCTAACCAGCGCATTTTCGCTAGAATATGCTGCTCTGGTGTTTCATGATAATTGTAACGGTAGAATTTGAGCTTTTTCTCTCCGCCGGCGTGATTATAGGCTGCCATGGTGGTGGAAGGCGGACAAGTGCTGTCGTTTCCCCCGACGCACCAAAATCCTGGGGCTTGCAACCAGGGAGCAAGGTTCATGCAGTCAAAATAAGAGAGCGTGCGAAATACTTGCTCTTCCTTGTCAGGACGTTTGCGCAGGTAGGTCTCGATTTCCTGATAGGGATTGTCGGGAGCGATCTCTACCGCCCGTCGAAAGTGGCACAGAAAAGCAATATCCGGGGCATAAGCTGAGATCCGAGGCTCCAGAGCAGCGGTGGCAATAGTCAAAGCTCCACCTTGGCTGCCGCCGGTGGCGGCTATTCTCGTCTCGTCTACGAAAGACAGCGAAGAGGCCAGATCAAAGGCTCTGACACAGTCTGCGTAGACGCCGCGGTAGTAGTAATTTTGGGGACTGTCAATGCCGATGGTCAGCCAACCGGCCACAGCTCCGCCATCTCCATGGCTGGTGCTGCTTGATTCGCCGTTTTGGCCCCTGATATCAATGGACAAAACTGCCCAGCCCATGTTTGTGAAACGGCATAAATCCAACAAGAATGGTTTAGAGCCGCTGTAGCCGTGAAAATGCAAGATGCAGGGGATCTTTTCTCGGCTCTCCTTGGGACGGGCCAGGTAACCTGAGATCATGGCGCCGCCGAAACCCTGATAACGAACAAGGAAAAAAGCTGCTTGTGATGAGGGAGAGAAGTCTATGGGCTCTATCTGCGGCTCCAAAGGATCGGAGCGTAGTTCCGCCAGCGTTTGGGACCAAAATTCGTTCAGATCCGGCGGTGTGGTCAGCTGCGGTTTGTAGCCGAGCAATTGGTCTACGGGCATATCGATGGATGGCATGCGAATCACTCCCAATTAATAATACAAATAGTTTCATACTTCGTTTCAAAGAAGATTTTTCCTGCCAGTTAGGTACTATTTTCATGAGTACGGTAAAACAGCCTGCGGTAGTGATCAGGACAAATACCTTCCTGCTTTTTGAACAGCCGGGCGAAATAGCGCGGGTCTTCAATTCCCACCGCTTGCGCCACCTGAGCGACCGAGAGCTTGCCTTCGCTCAGGAGGCCTTTGGCAATATGCAGCCGCCAGCCGCGGATCCAGGAGCTAACAGTCTCGCCTGTCTGTTGCCTGAAGACCCGGGAAAGGTAATCGGGATTCAGTCCCAGTTCTCCGGCCAGAAAAGAGGTTGAGATTGGCTCTCTGTAGCGGGAGCGGATGAGGCTGGAGATCTTAGCCGCCCAGTATTTATCCTCAGTCACTGTCTGCCGCTGCGTCTCCGCCTCCAGCTCCGAGAGAATGACTTCGGCTGAAGAATCCAGCGCCCAGCGGGAATAGCCCGCAGCTTCCTGCCTGTGCAGAATTTGGCGAAAGAGCACGGAGAGAGTTTCCCACCGGGCAAGAGAGAGATTAACGGCTAGCGCTCCCGGCTGCGGCGTGGTCAGCTCCCAGCGGTCTGAGAGAAAATGCAGCCAGAAGAAAGAGACCCCAGCCGGCGATTCCTGCCAACCGCCATGGCTTTCGCCAGGCAGCAGAAGCAAAGTTTCTCCTGCTTGGAGGCTGTAACGTTTTCCGTCTGCCTCTAGATAGACAGGCCCCTGCCGCACCAGGATCAGCTCGAAAGAATCAATGATCCTGGTGCTGTGGATCCAACGGTGCGCGGCTGTGAACAGGCCGCCGTTCTGGGTAGTTG
>DIPB01000024.1:0-2801 GCA_002426275.1 Firmicutes bacterium UBA5499 | reverse complement strand
GCCGCCGTTCTGGGTAGTTGGTCTGGTCAGCAATTTTAAGCATTTCATGTCAGAAAGCTCCACCTTTTCTCAGGGTTGGAACCTTGCGGCTATGCCTTAAGCGTGGGATAATTGAGCCGAAGGGGATAACACTATTTTACATATTCCCTACAAAAAAATCCAGGGGGGGAGATAGAATTGAGTCGTCCTTATGCCAGATTAACGCCCATTCCGCAGGAAGCGGTTCAGTTTGGTTCGGGTTTTTGGGGGGAGCGGCAGAAAAGAAACAGAGCCGCGATTCCAAAACTTTTCGCAGCGTTGAGAGAGCATGGCGTGCTGGATAACTTCAAACGCGTCAACGATCCCAGCATAGAAAGGCAAGGTCCCAGATTCACGGATTCTGATTTGTATAAATGGCTGGAAGCAGCTTGCCTTTCCTTGCCGGATCCGCAACTGGAACCGCTGGTGGCTGAAGTTAGCTCCTTAATCCAGGCCGCTCAAGGCCAGGATGGGTATTTGAACACGTATTTCGTTCATCAGAAGGCAGCCCAGCGTTTTTCCAATCTGCAAAGCGACCATGAGCTGTATTGCGGAGGACATCTCATCGAAGCAGCCATCGCTCATTGGCAGGCGACGGGCAAAGAAGATCTCCTTCAGGCTGCGGTTCGTTTTGCAGATTATATTGTAAGTCAGTTCGGTCCCGGCAAAATCGAACAAGCCTGCGGTCACCCGGAAATAGAGCTGGCTTTAGTTAAACTCTACCGGGCCACAGGCCGGGAGCAATATTTGGAGCTTGCCGGATATTTTTTGAAACGGGTTCCGCTGCGCAAGCTGCAGGAGCTCTCGGGACATGCGGTGCGAGCCGCCTATTACGCCTCCGGCCTGGCCGACGTTTATCTGGAAACTGGCGAGCAAGATTACCTGGATTGCCTCCAGCGCCAATGGAAAAGCATGGTGGAAGAAAAAATCTATCTCACCGGAGGTTTAGGCGGGCGGGTGCGCGACGAGTCCGTGGGCAGACCTTTTGAGCTTCCCCTGGAAGGCGCTTATGCCGAAACCTGCGCTGCCATCGGCAATATCTTCTGGAACAGCAGAATGCTCTCTATTTCCGGAGAAGGACGCTTTGCCGATCTCATTGAGCGCATCCTCTACAATGGGTTTCTGGCCGGCGTTTCCCTCAGCGCAGATAAGTACTTTTACGAAAACCCTCTGGCGTATAACGGCAAACCATATTGGGATCCGTGGTATCCGTGGATGCGGCGGGACTCATATGAACGCAAGCTCTGGCATGACTGCACCTGCTGTCCGCCAAATGTGCAGCGCCTGCTGGCTTCTTTAGGCGGCTACTTTTATAGCGCCTCCCAAGAGGGGCTGTGGGTTCATCTTTACGATCGTTCCGAGCTCAAGTGGCAGCTGGACGGAGTTCCCGTACATCTGGTGCAGAAGTGCGATTATCCTTGGGACGGTAAGCTCAGCTTTGAGATTCGGCTTCCGGAGCGTCATGAGTTTTCGCTCTTCCTGAGGCTGCCGTTTTGGGCCGAAGAATACAAATTGCTGGTAGATGGAATTGCGTGCACGGCAAAGGAGCGGAATGGATATCTCGAACTCAGACGGCAATGGCGTGATAATAAAGTGGAGTTAAACCTCAGTCTGCCCATCGTGCCCATGGAGGCCAATCCTAGGGCGGCGGAGACGCGAGACAGCGTTGCCCTGATGCGAGGGCCGCTGGTCTATTGCTTGGAGCAAGCCGACAATCTCAACCTTGAAATCCTGGAGGCACGGCTAAATCTAGCGGAGAAATTTGCAACCGAACCCTCCGGTGAACTGGGCGGGATCGTAAAGCTCAAAGCTTCCGGAAAAGTGCCCGCAGAACCTTATGGGCCTCTTTATCGGCCCTTGGGAAGCAAGGTGGAGCGGCTGAAGCCAGTACAGCTGACTTTTATTCCTTATTATGCTTGGAACAACAGAGGCTCGGGTGCGATGACAGTGTGGCTGAAGCGAACTTAAAATAGGAACGCCGTCCGGATTTGCCTTCCAGACGGCGTTCCTCTCTTATTGCGCGGAGGAGATCAGGTTGACCCATTTGACGAAAGCGTCCACATATTGCTGCAGGAATTCCTTTGTTTTGGCGTTGGTTAGCTGCCCATGTTCGTCCAGCAAAGAGGCTACATTGCCGATATATGCTTCCGGTTGCTGCAGCGTTAAGATATTCAAGAAGACCAGCGACTGGCGCAATTGGTGGTTCGCGCCGAAAGCGCCCAGAGCGCCGGGAGAGACGCTGATGACGCCGCCGGCCTTTCCGTTCCACACGCTCTCGCCGTACGGCCTTGATCCCACATCCAGAGCGTTCTTCAGCACGGCGGGAAAAGATCTGTTGTATTCCGGCGTGACGAAAAGGAAGCCGTCCAGCGCGTTCACTTCCCGGCGGAATTCGGTCCAGGCCGCCGGGGGATTTTCATCCAGATCCTGATTATAAAGCTGCAGGTCTTCTAATGGGACTAAACGCATCTCAAAATCAGCCGGAGCCAGCGAAGACACGATTTTGGCGATTGCCATGCTGTAAGATTCTTTCCGCAGGCTCCCTACAAAGACCCCCACTGTTTTTTTGCCCATAGCTCGATTACCTCCATTTATTGAATTTGATTTTCAAGTAGCGGCAATGTGGTATGCAATTACAGGCCGCTCTTAGCGCTGCCTTTATTTTACAGAAAAAGCTGGACAAAGACAAGCTTGCCCGAACAGTCTACTGACTACAGGAAGAAAATTTTAACTTGACAGCCTCAAACAAGCAAGATATAGTCCGGTTTTTGACAGTTTAAAGA
>DIPB01000133.1:26584-26754 GCA_002426275.1 Firmicutes bacterium UBA5499 | reverse complement strand
AGAGAGCATTACGAAAAACCAAGTGTGAAGCGTAAGAAAAAGTCCGAAGCCGCAAGGAAGCGGAAGGTACGCTAAACTAAAATGTGAAGAAGTGCTCGCCGAGCACTTCTTCTTTTTGAAAGGAGTCGCGGAATGTCACAAGAGATCAGAGTTCGTTTTGCTCCCAGTCC
>DIPB01000133.1:25785-26510 GCA_002426275.1 Firmicutes bacterium UBA5499 | reverse complement strand
GTTCGTTTTGCTCCCAGTCCCACAGGCTATCTGCATGTGGGAGGAGCGCGGACCGCACTTTTCAATTGGCTCTTTGCCCGCCATCACGGGGGAAAGTTCATTCTCCGGATCGAGGATACGGATCTGGCCCGTTCCACAGAAGAGTCCACAGGCGCCATCTTGAAAGGCCTCGGCTGGTTGGGACTGGATTGGGATGAAGGCCCCAATCGGGGCGGGGACTACGGCCCTTATTATCAAACCCAGCGCCGAGATCTTTATCTGCGGTATGCCAAGCGCTTAGTGGATCGGGGACAAGCCTATTGGTGCTTCTGCACGCCCGAGGAACTGGAGGCGCGCAGGGAAGAGGCCAAGCGGAAAGGACTGCCGCCGCGTTACGATGGCGCCTGCCGCAACTTGCCGCCGGCGGAAGCGGAAAAGAGGCTTGCCGCTGGCCAGAGCGCTACCATCAGAATGAAAGTCGCCCAGGCAGGCGTCACGAAAGTGGAAGATTTGATTCGGGGAGAAGTGGAATTTCAGAACGAAGTTTTGGACGACTTTGTGATCATAAAATCAGACGGCATGGCAGCCTATAATTTCGCCGTGGTAATCGACGATGCGCTGATGAAGATCAGTCACGTGATCCGGGGAGAGGATCATCTGTCCAATACCCCCAAGCAGATTCAGATTTACCATGCCCTTGGCTTTCCGGTGCCTAAGTTTGCTCATATTCCCATGATTCTAGGCCC
>DIPB01000133.1:25244-25505 GCA_002426275.1 Firmicutes bacterium UBA5499 | reverse complement strand
TGCAGAAAGTGTCCAAAAATCCGGCCGTCTTCGATACCAAAAAGCTCACCTGGATGAACGGACAATACCTGCGGCAGCTTACTGCGGAAGAATTTTACCAGCGCGCTCTGCCCTTTCTCCAAGAGTCGCAGCTGCCGCTTGCGAAGTACTCGCATCAGTGGCTTTTGGCAGCTTTAGCGAGCTATCAGACGCGAATTGAATTGCTCTCGGAGCTGCCTGGGGAGCTGAGGTTTTACTTTTACGATCCCGAGGACTATGAGC
>DIPB01000133.1:21325-25158 GCA_002426275.1 Firmicutes bacterium UBA5499 | reverse complement strand
AGCCCAAAGCAGTGGCCAAACATTGGAAAAATGGGAGAGCGGATCTGGAAGAAATCAGCAGCCTGCTGGCGCCGTTTGACACTTTTGACCAAGAGCCGCTGGAGGAAGCGTTCCGGGATCGTGCGCAAAAGACGGGCAAAAAGCTGGGCCAGCTGATTCATCCCCTGCGCGTGGCTCTCACCGGAAGAGCCGTGAGTCCTGGCATCTTCGAAGTTTTGGCGCTTTTAGGCAAAGAGACTGTGGAGAGGCGGATCGCCAAAGCTTTGGCTTATTTGCAGACAGACGGGGCAAACTAGTTCCTGGAGGTGGGAACGTGTTTGCCAAGCGTCAATTGCAAATTGACCCAGCCCAGGTGCCGCGGGGCAAAAAAGTCCATATTTCCTATCAGGGACCTTTGGCGTCCAGCCCGGAGCTGTATTTGCACCACGGCTTTGACGGTTGGATCAATCCCAAGTCTTTGCAGATGTCCAAGACCTCGGATGCCAGTTTTGAAGTCTCCTTGTACGCTTCCGGCCGGAGAGAATTGGAGTTTTGCTTTCATGACGGCGCCGGCAAGTGGGATAACAATCAAGGCCTGAACTGGCATTGCCCAATCAGCTAAGCGGGGGTGGCCTGACACCCCCGAGCCGCTCATTCTGGGCGCGGAGACGCGCCGGATTTATTTGAGGACATTAATCCCGGTCATAATCATTTGCTCTGCTAATGAAGCCATCTGTTCCGGCGATTCTTTCAGCCCGCTTTCTACCCAAGTCTGCAGCAGGCCGATGCAACCGGCCACGATAAAAGAGTAATAGTACTCGAAGTTTTTCGTTTTCCCCGTGTTGAAGATCTTCATCCAATCATCCAGACAGCGGTTTTTGACCAAGTCCTTCAGCCTATTGATAAATGTAAGGTCGCCGTTTTCTCCGATTAAGACTTTGCACATGTCGGAGTTTTTGGACACAAAGCGGAATACGTCTATCAACATCGGCAGCGGCTTGGCCATTAGCGACTTCAGCGGATGTTTATCCAACACGTTATGAAAATCTTCAAACATTTCCTTCTCAATCTGGTCAACCAGATCGAAGATATCCCGATAATGCAGATAGAAGGTCCCTCTATTGATGTCCACCCGCTGGCAGAGCTCCCGGACAGTGATGTTTTTCGCGCTTTTTTCCTCGAGCAGTTCCGTCAAACCTTGACGGAGCTGTTTTTGTGTTTTTCGGACGCGGCGGTCCACGCTTTCGTTGGCCATAATTCTGCTCCTTTAATTGACAGCTTTTTTGGTTGTGTTGATTAATTGACACGGCTGGATGCATTTGCTTATTGCCGTTTAGATCGCTTTCTATTATAATATACTAGTGTCTATTAATCAACTGCAGTTTGATTTCGCGCGCCATTTTTCCCTAAAAGTATTTGCTCCGACGAATATGTTATGCAAAGGAGTTTAAGATGTCTAGAGCATTATTTGTAAGCCTGCCTGGTCATGGTCACGTCAATCCCACATTGGGTTTGGTAACAGAACTGATCAGACGCGGTGAAGAAGTGACCTATTATTTAACGAAAGAATTCCAGCCCAAAATAGAGGCCGCAGGTGCGAGGTTCAAAGATTATCACGGAGAAATCAATCTCTTCTCAGTCGCTGGCCTGCTTAATTCCGATCGCCTTGATGCGTTTGAGCTGTTAAGATTTCTCAAGAACTACGAGCTGATTATGGACACGTTGCTTGCGGAACAAGGCAAATATGATTATCTCGTTTACGACTTGTTTTTGCCCTTTGGGGAGGCAATCGGGAAGAGGCTCAATATCCCGACCGTATCTTCTATTACCACGTTTGCGCTGAACGCTGCGATGCGGGACGAAATGATGGGTGGAAGTATGAGCAGATTTAATGATTTGCTGAGCATGCGAGGCAGTTTAGGCAGAATTAAAGAGATTTTGCTGATGCGGGTTGGACTGAAACGACTGTGGAAGATTTTCAAGGACAACATTGAGCTTTATCGATATGTTAATAAGCTGGAAGAAAAGTATGACTTGAGAGTGTCTGACATTGAAAATTTAGGCATACAAAAGGCGATGCTCAATATTGTGTATACGTCCCGGTATTTTCAGCCTCACGCAGGAGATTTTGATGACAGTTATCAATTCGTCGGCCCTTCCGTCGCGCAACGGGAAGAGCATACGGATGTATTGCGAAATATTACGGAATACGACAAGGTAATCTATATATCGCTGGGAACGCTTTTCAATCATTCCGTGGATTTTTATAACCAGTGTATTGAATCTTTCAAAGCGTACAAATGCCGCTTCATTATGGCGGTAGGAAATCAGATTGATCTTGCTGTCTTTAAAAATCCACCGGACAACTTTATTATCAAAAACTTTGCGCCGCAGCTGGATGTTTTAGGGAAGGCAGACTTATTTATTACGCACGGCGGTATGAACAGCGTCAGCGAAGGATTGTATTTCGGCGTTCCGCTTATTATCATTCCCCAAGCGATGGATCAGCCCATTGTGGCCAGACGCGTGACTGAACTGGGTGCGGGAATAAGTTTGAATAAGGAAGAAGTCACATCTGAGCTGTTACGGAAAACAGTGGATAAAGTGTTGTCCGACACGAGATACCTTAAAAACAGTCAATATATCGGCAACAGCTTGAAAAACGCCGGCGGATATAAAAAGGCGGCGGCTGAAATCTTTGCATTAAAGAAACGTGCGCTATAAGGAATTGAATTTGATCATCATTAAAATAATGCGTCACATTTTCGGGCGGAATGGCGTCTGAAAAGATAAACAGTGCTTCTTTAGTTTGAGGGCGGGATAATCGTCTTGGAACAAAGGAGACAGAACAAGGACGCCAGAGCGAACTCATGAAGCAAGACGGAATCTATAAAAAAACTAGATGTAGCAGGCCAGCGGGGTGAGAATAAGGAGGTTAACTAGATGCGAGCAATGATTATGGCAGCCGGCGTCGGGACCAGGCTGAAGCCTCTCACCGATCGGATTCCCAAACCCATGGTTCCCATCGGGAACCGTCCTGTGCTTGAACATTTGGTGCGGCACCTGGCCTGTTACGGCTTCGGAGAGCAGATCGCCAATCTTTGGTATCTGCCTCGGAGCATCACGGATTATTTCAACTCTGGGGAAGCATTCGGCGTCAGGATGGAATATTCTCCGGAGCGTAAACTGCAAGGTACGGCCGGAGGCGTCAGACAAGCCCGGGCGTTTTTGCAGGGAGGCACCTTCTTGGTGGCCAGCGGCGACGGTCTGACAGATCTGGATTTAGAGGCTTTTTTGCGTTTTCATCAGCGAAAACGAGCCCTGGCCAGCATTGCGCTTTTCCCGGCGGCAGACCCTTCGCCGTTTGGGGTGGCGCTTCTGAACCGGCAGGAGCGAATTGTGGGGTTTCAGGAAAAGCCCCCTTTAGGGCAGGCAAAGAGCAATTTGGTCAATACTGGCATTTATTTGTTCGAGCCGGAGATTTTCGACCTCATCCCCCAAGAAGGGCCATGTGATTTTGGCCGCGAACTGTTTCCCAAACTTGTCCGGCTGGAGGCGCCGTTTTACGGTTATCAGATGCAGGGCTATTGGTCCGATATCGGCAGCATCGCGGCTTATCAGGAAAGCTGCCAAGACGTGGTTGCAGGAAGAATAGCCCTGCCGCTTCACGCAACTAAATTGCGAGAAGAGATCATGATTCAGGGCAAGGTGGAAATCCATCCCCGCTCTGAGATTCGTGGTCCTGTGCTTTTAGGACCAGGTGTGCGGATCGAAGCGGGCGCGAAGCTTAACGGACCGCTTTCCATCGGCGCAGGTTCTGTAATCAAAGCTGGCGCTCAGCTCGCAGGCTGCGT
>DIPB01000133.1:18833-21176 GCA_002426275.1 Firmicutes bacterium UBA5499 | reverse complement strand
ACGCTCAGTGCCAGGGAGCGATTTTAGCTTCCAATGCGGAAGTACAAAAGCGGGCCAAAGTAAAGCCGGGGGCTGTGTTAGCGCACGATGTTCAACTTGGCGTCGGCGCCTGCGTGCAGCGGAATGTGAAATGTGGCCCCGGCCAGATTCTTCAGCCTGGGCAGGATGTTTGCTCGGATCTGTCTGTAGAGGAAGATGCTGCTTGCGGCTTTTATGGGTGAGCAATGGTCATGGCGAGGACACAATCGGCGCCCTGCTGGTGCGGACATTTCAGAAACGGCAGCCTGAGATCAAGCACACAGTTTTACCCCTGGTGGGCTTGGGCGAGCCGTACAGGCGGCTTGCGGACGTGGAAGTGCTGGAGCCGACGCAAGCGCTTCCCAGCGGCGGCTTTTCCGGCCGGAGCCCCGGTTATTTATGGCAAGATATCAGAGCAGGCTTGTTTTCTTTGCTCAGCCGGCAAAAAAGAGCGCTTTCCCAACAGGCGCAGGATGCGATGGTGGTAGTGGGGGATCTTTATGCGCTTTATCTGGCAGTGAGGGCTCCTGTACGGCCCATCGTATTTCTGCCCACTGCGAAATCTGATTACATCTCCCCGCACTTGAAATGGGAAATCAGTTATATGAAAAAATATGCTGCTTGCGTCTTGGCTCGGGACGCCAAGACCGCCGAATCCTTAAGAAGGGCAAAGGTACCGGCTCAATATGTAGGCAATCCCATGCTGGATGCCATTTTGCCCTCTGGCGTTGATTTCAAGCTGCCCCCCGGACCCACTGTGGCCATTCTCCCCGGCAGTAGACCCGAAGCCATAGCCAATGGGATGCTGCTTTTGGAGGCTGCCCGCCGGTTGGCTGGCGCTTTGAAGCCAGTGAATTTTCTTTTTTCCCGTTCGCCTTCGATAGCCTTAGAACGGTTTGCGGCGGCGCTGCCTGAGCCCTGGCAGCTGGCGCCGGGCTCAGGACCGGCGGAGGCGGAATTCGTCTGCGATGGCGCCAGGGTGCTTGCGAGCACTTACTTTTCAGATCTAATCTGCCAAGCCCAGCTGGTCTTGGGGATGGCTGGCACGGCAAATGAACAAGCGGCGGGACTCGGTAAACCCATAGTCACCTGCCCGGGATTTGGACCGCAGTTCACTGAACGTTTCGTGCGGGGACAGATCAGGCTCCTGGGCGGGGCCGTGGTAGCCGTGAAGCAAGATCCCACAGCCTTGGCCTTGGAAGCCAAGGCTATTTTGCTTGATGAGCAGCGCTATAAGCAGATGGCGGCCCAAGGGAAGGCCAGGATGGGAGAGCCCGGAGCAGCAAGCAGAATGGTGGAAATTATTGCTCGGCTCGCGCGAGCAGGATCTGGTGGCTAGACGACGAATTGTAATGGAGTGGGGGTGGGGTTATGGCGCGTAAAGCCACGGCGCTCTGCATCGGTTCGGCGGTTTTGCTGCTAGTCGCGTTGTTCCTTTGGCTCAGGCCGCAGCCCCAAGCGCCTCCGGCCGCAAAAAAGCCCAAATCATGGGAGGCTAAACAGCCGACATTAACTTTGGTCAGTCCCGACGGAGAGCTGGAGTGGTATCTTGCTGCAGCGCAAATTCAGTTTTCCGAAGACGGCAGGCGGGCAACGGTTTCGAAATTGAAGGCAAAGCTCAAGGCTGAGGGAGAAGAAATAGCAGTGGAAGCTCCTTTGGCCTCGGTGGATTGGGTGAAAAAAGATCTTGTTTTCACAGGCCCAGTGAAGGTGAAAAGTAAAGATCTGTCAATGAAGGCCGACTCGCTGATGTGGCAAGCTGAAACGCGGCAGCTTTTGGGCCAGGGCGGAATTGAAATTACCACTGCAACCGGGAAATTAAAAGGAGATAAACTTCTCTGGCAACAACCCAGGGGGAAAATAGTTGTGGAAGGCGGTGTGAAGTTATGGGCAACGTCAGGAACTGGACGGCGATCATCGCCGTAGGCTGTCTTTTGCTGTTTCTTCCTTGGTCGCAGGCAGCTGCGCCGAAAATCACTATTAAAGCCGAAAGAATGGAGCATTCTCTCACGGAGAATATCACAAATTGCTATGGCGCAAGCGATCCCGTGCAAGTTAACTATGGCTCCTGGGAACTTAAAGGACAGTTTGCCAGCTGGGACCAAAAGGCAGACCAGGTCCTGGTTAAGGGCCAGGTGACAGTTGTCCAAAAGACTGAGGAACCCATGATTCTCACCTGCCAACAGCTGAAATTCTGGCCTGGGAAGGAGCGTTTTGAGGCCACGGGCTCGGTTGCGATCCAGCGCGGAGAACTGAAAGCTGCGGCCGGCTCGGCACAAGGAGAGCGCCAGCAGATTGTGCTGACTGAAAATCCTTCGCTCACCA
>DIPB01000133.1:18319-18704 GCA_002426275.1 Firmicutes bacterium UBA5499 | reverse complement strand
GAGCCGGGGATCAGATCCGCGGGCAGACAATAACGCTGCTGTTGTCGCCTGAAGAGAAAATATTGGTGGAAAAAGCAGCCGCGGAAATTGAGGCAAGCGAAAAATGATCCAAGCCCAGGGACTTGTGAAAACCTTCTCTGGCAGGCAAGTCGTCTCAGGGGTAGACTTGACGGTGGGACGCGGCGAGGTGACCGGCTTTTTAGGCTCAAACGGCGCCGGCAAAACCACGACCTTTTATCTGATCGTGGGCCTAGAGAGGGCGGACCGCGGTCAGGTTTCGATTGACAATGCCGAAGTAACCGCCCTTCCCCTGTGGGAGCGAGCGAGGCTGGGCATCGGCTATTTGGCCCAGGAAGCCTCCGTCTTTCGCAAGCTCACAGTGGCA
>DIPB01000133.1:17773-18192 GCA_002426275.1 Firmicutes bacterium UBA5499 | reverse complement strand
CGAAGCCACAGCCTTTCAAAGCAGCCGCATGGAAGAAGAGCAAAAACAGCGGCTGGAACAGTTGCTGCGTGATTTCGACCTGACCGACCTTAAAGACCAAAGAGGTTATCAGCTCTCAGGCGGCGAACGCAGGCGTACGGAAATCGCCCGGGCTTTGGCGCTGCAGCCTGGCTATTTGCTTTTAGACGAACCTTTCTCCGGTGTAGACCCAATCGCTGTGGCCGCCATCCAGGAATTGATCATAAAATTGAAGCGGAACGGTATTGGCGTTCTGATTACGGATCATAATGTGCGTGAAACTCTCTCCATTGTAGACCGGGCGTATATCATGCATAATGGCAAAATCCTCACCTCTGGAACCGCGGCCGAATTAGCGGCGGATCCCATCGCGCGCAGGTATTACCTGGGAGACAGTTTTC
>DIPB01000133.1:17239-17612 GCA_002426275.1 Firmicutes bacterium UBA5499 | reverse complement strand
CGGAGACAGTTTTCATTTTTAACTTCGCAGAAAGACGGATCAAGATGTTCACAAAGAACTGGCAACAGAAAGGCAAACTGCAGATCATTACGCGCTATCTTTATCAAGAGCTGGCGGGTCCGTTTTGCTTTGCCTTGGTTGCATTTGCCAGCCTCTATGTGGGAACGGATCTCCTGCAGCTTGCCAAGCTTGGCAATCAGCTGCAGCTGGGCGCCGGCGCCTTAAGCCTGCTGTTGTTATTGAATTTGCCTCAGATTCTCTACTATGTTCTCCCCATGGCCACTCTAATGGCGGTGCTGCTCACTTTAAGCCGTCTGTCCGGCAGCAGCGAAATTGTGGCCATGGAAGCAGGGGGAGTGAGCAGGCAGCGAAT
>DIPB01000133.1:13292-17163 GCA_002426275.1 Firmicutes bacterium UBA5499 | reverse complement strand
CGTCGCCAAAATGAAGCGGGGGGAGTGAGCAGGCAGCGAATCGCGGCGCCTATGCTTTGGCTGGGCTTGACTTTAAGCTGTACGAGTTTCATTCTGGGAGAGATGATCGTGCCCAAAGCCAATCTTCTGCGCAGCCAAATTCTCTCACGGGAAGAACAGACGGAAAGCCGACTGCTGGAGAATGTGATCCTGCGCGATTTTAAAGACGGGCAGTTGAGCCGGCTGTTATACGCCAAGGTATATGACGGCGCGCGGCGGGTAATGAAAGAGGCGGTTGTGCAGGAGTTCAGCGCTGGCAAGCTCACGCGCACAATTAAAACTAGCCGGATCAGGTGGGACAGCGGGGCTTGGTATTATTCCGACGGAGAGGCATATGAATATTTAGAGGACGGACGAGTGGTGACCGCCAGCTTTAATTCCGTGCGTCAGCCGCTGCGCTTGTCTGCAAATCCCAGTCAAATCGCAGGCCAGCAAAAGACCCCGGAGGAGATGAGCTGGGGGGAACTGAAAAGTCAAATCGCTTTTCTCCGACAGCAAGGTGAAGACGCCAGAAAATTAGAGGTTCTCTGGCACCAAAAAATGGCAATTCCGCTGGCTTGTTTGATCTTTGCCTTAGTAGGCGCGCCCCTGGGAATTCAGCCTCATCGTTCAGCTTCATCTAAAGGTTTTGGACTCTCAGTGGTGATTATTTTCGTTTATTATCTGATTCTCAGCCTTGGTTCTGCTCTAGGCGAGGGAGGTCAGCTTCCCGCTGCGCTTGGAGCGTGGTTGGAGAATATTTTGCTGGGCGGTTGGGGGATTTATCTGTTTTGGGAGAGTGGGAGGTAAACCGATGTACGGAATAATATTGGTTTTGGTGTTAGTGGCCACAGGCGGTCTTGTGGCTTTTTGGGGGGACAGGGTGGGAAGACGAATCGGCAAAAAACGTCTTTCCCTCTTTGGCCTCAGGCCTCGCCATACTTCGGTGCTCATCACCATCATTACAGGCATTTTAATTTCCACAGCCACCTTAGCGATTCTTGCCATGGTCTCGCAGGACGTGCGGACAGCCTTATTCGGGATGAAGAAGCTGCAGGCGTCTTTGGCGTTCAGTCAGAGCCGGCTGACAACTGTCAGCGCGGACTTGGCGCAAAAAAGCAAGCAGGTTCAAGCGCTGAGCCGCTCCATTGAGAAAAAAACCGAAGAGTATCAGCAGCTCAGCGGCAAGCTGCTGCTGGTACAGCAGGAGCGGGACCGAGTAAACGCGGAGCTAGACGCAGTCAGCGGCAAATACGTTCAGATTAAGGCCGAATACCAAAAGATCGAGCTTGCCTACAATAAGACTAATGCGGAGCTCACTGCCGCGCAAAGGAAAGCGGAGCGTCTGCGCTCGCAATTAGCTCCCTTAGCCAGCCAAGTAAAGTCCTTAGGCGTGGAGAAGGATAAGCTGCTGAAAATCAAAAAAACCTTGGAGCTGGAGATCCAGCAACTGAATCAGGAGCGTTCGCAATTACAAACCGGCCTGGAGAACATGGTCTTTGGCAGAGTCGTCTACCGCGCGGACGAAATCGTTCTGGCCACCGTAATTGACGGCAGAAAAGGCCGGAAGGAAAGCCAGAACGATCTGAGCGCCTTCTTAACTCAGGCAAATAAGGTAGCAATCGCCCGCGGCGCTAGGGTAGAAGGGAAACAAGGCGTCGCGATCAAATTGCTGGAAGGAAACTTTGACACTGCCGGCGATATCATCGCGAAGATCTCCGATGAAGTGGTGGTGCGGCTTATTTCCATGATCAATGTGGTGGAAGGGGAGCCGGTGCTCACCTACTTTCAGATTTTGCCCAAAAACAAGGTCTGGTCGGCAGGGCAAACCATCGCCGCATGCCAGATCAACGGCGGCAGCAGTTTTGAACAGATTCAGCTTGAGCTGATGGACTTTCTGTATTCCATCAATAAGCTGGCGATAAGCAGAGGGATGGTAGCTGACGCGGAAGGAAATGTAGGAGATCTTTCTTTGGACGCATATAAAACTGCTCTGAAAGAGATAGCTGACGCGGAAGACGTAGTCACCGTGGAAGCGATAGCCGCGTCGGATGTCTGGACAACAAAGCTGCCACTGCGCTTAAATCTGAAAATCTCCCAATAAAATGCAGGATTTTAGGACAAAATAGAGAATACGTATAAACATGGCTCGCTCTGGTTAGCCGCGCGGTGAGGAAACGTGGTTACTCACTGGTACGGCGGCCGAGTTGTGTGATCATATAAAAGAAGAGGAGGTTGTTGTATGCAGAAAAAATTTATAGCAGTGCTTCTGGTTGGCTCATTGCTTGCAGCAACAGTGCCGGCTGTGGGGGGATCCTTTCCGGATGTCAAAGAGGGACATTGGGCTGCCGCCAGCATTGATAACCTAGCTGAGCTAGGAGTCCTGCTGGGTTATCCCGATGGCAATTTCAGAGGAAACGAACCGGCCACTCGCTATGAGATGGCAGTGGCGGTGAATCGGCTCTGGAAGCAAATCGTCGATCAACTGGATGAAAATTACGTGAAAATCGATCACGCAGACCAAATTAATCCGGCTGAGGAAGCTTTCAAAAAGCTGCTGGCGGAAAAACAGGCTTCCGGCGAACTAATTTCCCGGGAGGAAGCGGAAAAAATCGCTCAGGATAAGGCTAAGGCGGTTCTGGATGATTTTGTGAAACTTACGGAGGAGCTCTCTCCGGAACTGGGAGAGATGGGCGTTGACACGAATAAACTGCTGGCGCTCTGTCAGAAGTTGGACACTCGCGTCACTGATTTGGAGAGCAAGGTCGCGGCTCTGGAAGAAGACTATGCAGCTTTTCAGCAAAAAGTTTCCGACAAGTGTTCGTCGCTGGATGAGCTAAAGAAACAAGTGGATCTGCTGAGCAAACGGCCCGTAGCCAGCGGCGACTCTACAAACTATCTAGCCGTCTTTCAGCAAAGGTTTGACGAATACGATCGCAAATTTGCCGCTAACTCCGGAGAGATTTCAAAACTGAACAATACGGTAACAGATCACGAAAAGCGGATTGGGCAATTGGAAGAGACGGTGGAGGAACATGATCTCCGTCTCAGCGCAATAGAGGAGAGACTCAACAGATATAATTACTCCATCGCTACGCGTCTGGTTTCGGAAGGAGTCAATACATACGACGCGCCGAGTTTTTGGATCAATCCCGATGCTACCAATAATTGGTCTTCCTTAGGCGCGAAAGATGTCTTCATTACAGGACCAAATCTGGCTCTTGGCTTCGATCTGGGGTTAAATGTCAAACCGGATCCCAAGGCCAATTTGGCGGGCGATATCGCAGGTTTCGTCGCCGGCTCAGACAATGGTCTGCCACGTTCCCTGCGCCTCAACGGTCTGGCGCAACTGGATAAGTATCAAGTGGGCGTTTCCTACCTGTCGCTGGGCTCAGAGGTTGGAGCGTACGCAAACAGCATTCTGTTGGGAGACCTCTACACCGGGCAATTAGGTTCTCCCGCCTTGCATAACTATCGCGAGTTGGGACTTTTGGTAAGCGCAGCTCCCATATCGTTCATTTCCCGCACGCAGCAGTACGCTGATGCGGAGATTCATACGCAGGAATTTACGGGCGGCGTTGTCTTGCCGTATGAAATTGATCTTGACGCCAGTTATAAACTGCAGACGACTGTGGACGCAGGCGCTGACCACTCGCACATGATCTTCAGAGCCAGCGCCAATCGTCTCTTTTCCCTTAGGCAATATCCTTTAGACGTAACGCTGGGCTTAGCTAATCGTTACGGCAGTCTAGACGCCGAGAAGAACGTGAACAAAGCTTATCTTAACGCTGTGCTCTCGGGGATTAGGCCTGTGGAAAAGCTGGATCTGACTCTCTTTGCCCAAGGACTCAGC
>DIPB01000133.1:12900-13174 GCA_002426275.1 Firmicutes bacterium UBA5499 | reverse complement strand
GCTTTGCCCAAGGACTCAGCGGGGGCAGCAACTGGGAAGGTGATTTTGACGAGGAGAGTTTTCCCAGCGCACGGCAGGAGTTGAAAGATCAATTGGCTCTGGTCTGGGATAAGGACGAACAGCATTTTGCCGTCGGAGGCGCTGCTAATTACAGGATCATTCCCGAGATGCTGGCCACAGGCGGTCTCAAATATGACCTTCTGGCAAGAGAAGCCACGCTCGGCGCGGGCCTGAAGTATACTTTCAATCTGGCAAACTTTGCTCTGCCCCAGTA
>DIPB01000133.1:12365-12752 GCA_002426275.1 Firmicutes bacterium UBA5499 | reverse complement strand
CCCAGTATACGGTAACCGCGAGCTTCGATTTTGAAAAAGCTAAGAGCCTGGAAACGGACGATGTGATTGGCAATCGTACGGAGCGGGCAATCTTGGTGGAAAGACCCATCTCCCAGACGTCGGGTTTCTATGGCAGCTGGCGCCTGATCGAGGGCAGCGACGACTTGAATCTTGATTCCAGCAAGGATCGTTACCTCACATTGGGCTGGGGTACAGGAGTGGCCGGCGCTAAATTCCGCGTTTTCTATGACAACTTGGCCACCAATGCGGATTTGACGGGCGCGCTCTTGGCTGAATCACAAACTACAGACCGCATCTGTGTGGATCTGTTCTATGCCTTCTAAAGGAGAGACATTCCTTTTGGGTTTAGATCCGGGGGGGGGCCAA
>DIPB01000133.1:517-12288 GCA_002426275.1 Firmicutes bacterium UBA5499 | reverse complement strand
CATGGGCTCGCCCTGGTTTGCCACTCGGAGCGGACGCTTACGCCTCTCTATTTGAATGTCAGCCCCGTTGATCAGCTGGAGGCTGAATTAAAGCAGTTGGTTCAAAGATGGACTGTAGATCAAGTTGTGTTGGGCGACGGAACCGGAAACCAGCAAATCTTTAGCCGCCTGAGCAATTTTTTTTCGCCCCAAACGTCAATCGCGATCATTGACGAGCGCAATTCCAGCCAGGAAGCGCGCGGGCGCTATTGGCGGGTCAACCCGGCAAGAGGATTGTGGAAATTGATTCCAACATCTATGCGCGTGCCACCGGAACCATACGATCAGTATGTGGCGCTTATTTTGATCGAACGGTATCTGGCGGCGAGAAATAAACATGAGGGTGATATTTGATGCCAGTGGCTGGAGGCAATGAAGGCCAGATAGGGCGCTGGAGTTTTACGATTCTTCTGTTTATACATATCTTGCTGCTTCCGCATGCTGTCCACGCCAGCATCTTAAAATTTGAGGATATCGATCGTTGGCTGCTGGATGAGAACGCTTTGGAAGCGCGAGCGGATTTGTCTGAGAACGCCGAGCTGGTAGCCAGCATCCCGTTTGCAGGCAACCAATCTCTGTTCGTATCTCCAGAAGAACTGAGCCTAGGCTCCACAGTCTATAAAATTGAAGGACCCAGACTGGGCGCGAATTTTCAGCTAGGTCCCATGTCGCTGGAGGCTGGTTACGCGTCAAACCCCAAGCTTGATGCCGAGCGAGCGGCAAAATTGGAACGCTACGATCTAACCATTGATGTGCAGGGATTTAAGCTTATCACGTCTGTAGACTTGATCGCTCAAGAGTCCGTCAAGCAGCGAGAGCTTTTGCAGACAATGAAAGAACGCCCGTTGAGAAGTACGCTGGATCGTAGTTTTTTGGCCACTAAATTCGATGTGAATTATGCCTTGGCCAATTTGGCGTTGCTGAAGGCAGGCGTAGAATTTATAGATTTGGACGCGCTTTTGCCTACTGAGAAGGGCGTGCAGACCAGCGCCCAGTTTGGATTTGACACCAAGATTCCCGGCTGGGAAACGACGCAGGTTTCTGCCGGCTATTTCTTCAGCGGCAACAAAGAACCTGATAATTTCGTCTTAGAAAAAAGCCGGGCCACGGCGGCAGTGGAAATTGAAGTTCCTGGAGGAAGCAAGCTTGTGGTTGACTGCACCGTCGACGGGGTGGGAATTGACGATCTGAGGAGCAGTTTCGGAGTCGGTTATTATTTCGAACCCCAGGCTTATTTAAAATTAGGCTATACCAAAGCTAAAGAGCCGTCTGAAGTTGGGCAGGCGGCTGCTGAACTGACAATTCGCTTCTAGGAGTGCGAAAGATGAAAAGGATATTGTTTTTTTTGTTCCCTTTGCTCTTGGTGGGCGCAGTTGAGGCAACCAGCCTTGACGAGCTTTCCGGTTCGCTTTTGGCGGAGCTGGAACAGAGTACGTATGGGATCACCAGAAGCGGAGCTATGGTTGACAGGCTGGCGGGATTGGAAGTAGATTTAGTGGGCGGTCAGCAGAAAGGCGCCACTTTGACCAGGCTGTATGATCTGAGGGCGTTGATTTTCGGTCCCGGCCCGCAGGCGCTCACCTATAAGCTCAGCGTTTTGGAATGGCACGTTCTGGAACAACAGAGCGTTTTGCCGCTGACAAGACGCCTTTCTGCGTTGGAAGCGGCGTTTTTGGGTGAATCTCAGCTTGGCACAGGTTCAATTCAGGAGAGAATTAACAACTTGCTCTCCGCTGCTTTTGGCAAAGCGGAACTTTCAACTGCGCAGTCGCTGCTGAGACAGTGGACTCCCATAGACGTTGAGCTTTTGACTACCATAGATAGCGGCAGCGTCAGTCCTGGACAGCTGGTGAACTATAAGGTTAAACGCGACGTTATCTCCGAAGGAAGACTTTTGATTCCAGCGGGGACAGCCGGTCAAGGAAAGATCGTGAAGGTTTCCCGGGCAGGCTATTATGGCAAAGCGGGCAATGTGGAGATCAATTTTGGAACTATTCAGGCGCTGGATGGCACTAAGGTTTCCCTAGCACCGCGAAAAACTCTTTGGAACAAAGACGAGCAATACCTTCGTCTCGCCATCGGACTTTCGATGGGAGGAATGTTGATCACGGGCAAGGTTTCCGGCGCGGCCCTTGGCTTTTTAGTGCGCGGCAATCAGATTTTCATTCCTCAGGGCACAGAGCTTGCCCTGGAAGTGACCGAACCAGTTGAGCTCGTCGGATTGATTATTAATTGACAAAAGTTGCTGGCAGGATTGAAAGAGAAAAGCGCGAACAATGTCCTAGGGTGATATTTGTGATGAAGGCTAGAGTTCTCTGCCTGCTGCTCCTGGCGACTGCGGCATGTGCGGCTGCTCCTTGGCGCTTTACGGCCGACAAATTGGAATACCTTCCCAGCGAGGATCGCGCTAGCGTTGAAGGATCCGTTCTTTTGGAGACGGAAGAGCTTACGCTTACCGCTGATGCGGGGGAACTGTTTTTCCAGCGGCAGCGAGCGGAGCTGACAAACGTTAAAGGAAAGGCCAACGGTTACCGGCTCCAAGCCGAGCGCGCGGTAGCGGCGCCCGGAGAAACTCAGCTCTATGGAGCTAAGCTTACTGGCTGCAGTCTGCCAAAGCCTGAATATTATCTTACAAGCAAACAGGTGCGCCTGGTAGATAATCAAATGCTGCTGCAAGGCAATCGGCTGCATTTGTTCCGGCTGCCGGCGTTGCCCCTGCCGACGCTCAGGGCCTATGCCAATGAGCCGTTACTTCTTCCCGTTCCACACCTTGGCAGTTCCTCTACTCGGGGGGCGTGGGGTGGACTGACTATCCCAAAACGCTTTTCGGAAAACGCCAGCGGCAGTTTTACCTTGCTGGGCTCTGTAAAAAAAGGCTTAATTGCAGGCCAAAATGTAGCGTTTAAGGGCGGTTCGTGGCAAACGGAGGCCTTCGCGCGCTGGGAGGCAGGTCTTTTGGGCGGCGTCAAGCTACAGCGCAACGGTTGGCAGCTTGTTGCTCAGAAAGAGCTATGGTCTTCTGAATTTGATCAGCCATTGCTAATCGTGCCGGAAGTGAGTTACGGAACCGGGGGAGAACTAGCGGGCCTTTCAGTGGCGCAGAATTTTTCCGCCGGCAGAATTAAGGAAGGGAATATTGCCAGCTACCGTTTGCGCTCGCAGACTTCTTTAGCCGGAAGTTGGCAGCTTGGAGAGCAAACGCTGCAAGCATCTTCGCTGTTCTCGGCCGCTCGCTATCGCGAAAGCCAGCTCCTTGCTTTATGCTTAACCGCTTCTCTGGGGCGCAGCTGGCAGCTTGGTGACGCCACTTTTTCCGCCGCTTTAGGCGGCACCTATAAACGAGCGGCAGGAAGATCGCCCTTTCAACATGACGCCATTTCTTCGGCTACAGATCTCATTTTCTCTGGCAGCTTAAAAAAAGGCCCCTGGCATTTGGCAGTGGGCAAAGTTGAGCAGCTGAACGGGAAAGCGCAGCTGCAGGCCACCATACGCAAGGACGGGCATTGCTTCTATTGGCAACTCGGTTATGAACAGACTACGCAATCTTTGAATTTAGAGCTTGGGATGCGCTGAATTTGTTTAGGCAAAGAAGGAAATTGGAGTACGAAGGCGAAATACTTATATCCTTTATCGACTTTTTTAAGATGTTTAATAATGTATTGAAAGAGGTGGAAATGATGGAAATGAAGGTTTACCAGACAAGATTGGAGTGCAGTCAGGAGGCAGGCAAGAAGGCTGCGGAAATATTGCAGGAGGCAATTGCAAAAAAGGGTACGGCAACGTTCATTGCGGCTACAGGCGCCTCTCAATTTGATTTTCTGCAAACTTTGGTCTCAGATTCCTCTGTGGATTGGAAAAAGACCAGAATGTTTCATCTGGATGAGTACGTTGGCCTGTCTGAAAGTCACCCCGCCAGTTTTCGTAAGTATTTGCAAGAGAGATTCATCAACAAAGTGCATCCTGGAGAAGTGCATTTGGTAAACGGTGAGGCAGACCCCAAGGAGGAATGCCGGCGGCTGGGGAAACTGATCGCAGAGGCGGACGTTGATGTCGCCTTTGTAGGGATCGGAGAAAACGGACATTTGGCATTCAACGATCCGCCTGCGGATTTTGAAACAGACGATGCGTACATCGTAGTTAATCTTGATGAGGCATGCCGTAATCAGCAACTGGGCGAAGGCTGGTTTTCTTCCTTCAAGGATGTTCCCCAACGGGCCATTTCCATGGGTATCAAACAAATTATGAAAGCGGCAAACATTATCTGTACTGTGCCGGATCTACGGAAAGCCGAGGCAGTACGGGATTGTTTTAGCGCCGGGATCAGTAATTTGCACCCAGCTTCGATTCTCCAAACTCATAGTAGTTGTTTCGTTTTCCTGGATAAAGATGCTGCAAGCCTTCTGCCTCAGAGGTGAACAGTAATTTGACTGCGATGTAATTATATTTTGGGGGAGCTGCAAAATAAGGAAAACGGCCGGATGTAAGCACATTCGGTCGTTTTTTGCTTAAGGGGTGAAGTCTTGAAATTCCCGATTGACTTGTATGCGCTGAGAATTCCCACCATAATAGGGCGGTTTCTCATTGCAGTGCGATCCTGGGATTAGAAGAAGACTTAGCATGCAAAGAGATTATCGTTAAATATTATTTGAGGGTTTCTTTTTTCCGAGGTCGTTTTTTACAATCGACGACACTATCGAAACGAGCGAGGCCGACTCGTTCACCACGCCTATCCACGAACCGACAAAGATATCGTAAATTAAAAAGCAGACAGAAACCGGCGCGCAGATGATCCGCGTATGTTTGGGATTCTTGAGCTGGAGCGAAACCGTCACGAAGGTCGACGCGCAAATGGGCAGAAGCGTCAGCGGCGATTTCCAAGCCGGAATCGCGAGCGCCCAGTTGACGCAGATGAACGCGGCGGGCCACGCAATAGATTTCGCCCATTTTTTCTCGCTCTGCATAAAGACAAGCTCGCGGAAAATACCGATGAAATTCGGTATCGCGCCACCGTATGCCCCAAGGCAGAGATAGTGTGCCGTCCACATAACGTCGGAGGTGAGCTTACAGAAGATCAGCATTTTTCGCCGCGTCTGCTGATAGGAAAAGAACAGCGAAACCATTCCGAGCCCGCCGAAGAGCTGTGCCACAAGGTTTAAAACAGTGGAATTCGCCATGACGGACGTCAGGCTTTCAGCTCGTCTACAGGGATTATCGTTAGCACGCAGTCCTCCTTGCCCTGGGAATAGGCTATGTAGAGCCTGCCGTCGCGTTCGAAGGCGTTAGGATACGACCATTCGGTCGGTTTGCCAACATAGGTTTCGTCTCCGAAGCCTCCGAACAGCCTTCTTGCCGGCCATTTTTGATGGCGTACTTTGTAAACGCGCCGGAATAGCTTGCCGCCCGGTTCGGTGACCGCAATAGAGAGCAGCGCGCGCTCTTCCTCAAGGCTGTTGGTAAGCAGATAATTCTGCCCGGTGCTGAGACGACCTGCAAACGGTTGACTTTCGGAGAGCGGATAGTTTGAGAGAGTTAGCTTCGTCCAGCTGCGGCCGAAATCGAAGCTTTCGGAAATCGGGGCGGTAGACATACGCAGGTTTTCACTGATGGGGTTTGGCTGGCCTCCGTTGTACGGACGGCAGACCGCAAGCAGATGCCCGCCGCCGTAGTCGACGATCGCCGTTTCAGGGAAAAGTATCTTGAAATCGTCGTCCCGAGGTATGCGCACGAAATCCCAGTGCAGCAGATCGTCACCATGGCTTATCGCGACGGCGGCATAATACCAGTGGTTCTCGCCGCCGAGAATCCAGTTGCCGTCCTCCATTTTCTGCGGAGTGCAGAAGGGAAGGAACATCGGTATTTTCGACTCGGGATGATGGTTCCACAGTCCTGTTGATTCGTCGAGCGTAAATATCTCGGTGTGCGGATGGTGACCGTCGTCCCAGCAGACAAAGAAACCGTAAAGGATGCCGTCGTGAGAGAACAGCAGCGGGTGATTATACGAGTTCGCGCCGATGAGGGGAGGCTCGCACCAAACCTCCGGCTTGCTCCAGTGCAGGCCGTCGGTCGAGGTACAGCCGCGGATGATTTCGTCGTAATCGCCGGTTTCGCGTATGCGATGGTTGGCGAACGCCGCCAGAAAGCGTCCGTTATGCCACTGGATCGTGGCCTCATGCAGGTAATGCCAGCCCTCGGGCTTGGCGCGCTCGATTGCCACATGCGTGATTTTATCAGGATCGGGCATCGTTTCGTGCGAAGGGAAAGGCACGGTGGGGTCCCAGACCGGGAATAGGTCGCCCCTTGCGGCGAGTGCGGTTGATTCTGTCATGAGCTTTTCCTCCATTCATTGACGTGGTTAAAATGAAATAGGCATTTCATAATTTGATTGTAGCGCAAAATTCCGGCGCTGTCAAGCGGCGGCAAAATAAGAATAAAATTGATTTATCTGAGCCGTATGTATTATAATGAGAAAAGATGGGAGGACTGCATACATATGGAAGGAACCAGCAATGTCAAGGCGCTGGAAAAGGCGCTGTCGTTGCTCGACGCGGTGAGGGAAGCCAACCGCCCGCTCGGCGTGAACGAGCTTGCTAAGCTCTGCTCGCTCAGCCCGGCGACGGCCTTCCGGATGCTCAAGACGCTGCTTTCGCACGGATGGGTCTATCAGGACGAAAACGAAAAGTATATTCTCGGGCACAAAATCTCCTTTGTGACCGAAAAAACCAGTTTCTGGCTGGCGATGAAGGAGGTCGCCTATTTCGTTATGGCGCGCCTGAGCGTTTCGGAGCAACAGGCGATGAATCTCGTCGTGCGCGACGGTGCGAAATGTTATATCCTTGGCCAGTCGCGTACCGAGAAGATTGTAGATTACGTTCCCCCGGTCGGAACCGTGCTGCCTGTTTACGCGAGCGCGTGCGGCAAAATCCTGCTTTCCGAGCTTCCAGATAAGATACTCGGTGGAATCCTCGATCTGACCGAGATGAAGCGTATGACGCCCTATACTATAACTGACAGAAATAAATTCAGCGAAGAGCTTTGCCGCGTCAGAGAGCGGGGGTACGCGCTCGATGCGCACGAATCGCAGGAGGAGGGTTTCTGCATAGCCGTTCCTGTGAGGGCGAAAACCGGCGAAATTATATCTGCGCTTTCCTTCTCAGGCTTCATCGGCCAGAAAACGGTCGACGAAATAGATTATTACGTCAATCTGCTGAAAAAAGCGTCGGCAGAAATAACTGTGCAGCTTTTTCAACTAAAACCGAGGATGGACTAATTTAAAATAAACGTATACCGCATATTCAAGCCGTAAGGCTTGCCAATGTCTGAGGCGTAATCCCTGTGCTGGCTGAACGGATAAAATCTGACGGAACTATCGGGAAAAATCGATGCAAGTTAGGCAGTACATACCGTTTGCCCCGAAAGTAAAAAGCCACGTCAACTTGTAAAACTCGGCGTAAGCGTTCCAGATGACGTTTTACGCGCCGCAATATCTGAAGAAGCCGCGTCTTAACTCGTCGTATTTGGCGTATGCCCTCTTCACCGTTCTCCGCAGGGTGAGTTTGCTTTGCTATGTCCCTTTTTAGTTAAGCCTAATTGGTTTCATGGTAATTACTGATAAATTCTCAAAGGATGAAAACTGTTAGTAATCACGCCAAGCTAATGTTAGGCGTTCCTCCGCGCCCTTCGCTGTTTGAACTTACGCAAAACCCATTTAACGAGCCACACAGCCCTGCTTACTGTATGCCGCTGAAGTTTGCGGGAGGAATCTTTCCTTTAACTCAAAGCCCACAAAGGATTTTGTTCTCTCAACCGAGAATTTATTCGTGATTGCTGTAAAGCAGGAGATACGAGCTAAGATTATATATGGCGAGGTGTAACTTTGTTCGGATTTATAATTAAATATTTGAGAAAAGACGCGCAAGATCTCACCGATTGCAGAGTGCGGGAACGCTACGGCAATTTTGCAAGCAGCGTGGGGATCTGTTCAAATCTTTTGCTTTTCCTGCTTAAGATCACGGCGGGTCTGCTCTCCGGCAGCATCGCCATAGTGGCCGATGCCATTAACAACCTTTCAGATTCCGGTTCGGCGGTGGTTACTTTCTTCGGCTTTAAACTTTCTGGCAAGCCTGCGGATGCTCAGCATCCCTTCGGACACGCTCGCATGGAGTATATATCCGGCTTGATTGTGTCCTTTATAGTCTTATTTTTGGGTCTACAGCTGATTGGAAGTTCATTTAAGAAAATAATCGCTCCTCAGAGTGCCAACTTTGGTCTTTTGGCAATGGCTATCCTGGTGGTTTCGATTTTGGTAAAACTTTGGCAATGTAAGCTATATCGCAAGATCGGTAAGCTGATTGATTCCACAGCCCTGCTTGCCACTTCACTTGACAGCAGAAACGATATTGTGGCCACAGCTGCCGTTTTGCTGGCTGCAATCGTTACAATCATGACCGGCGTCAATTTAGACGGCTACATGGGAATGATTGTGGCAGTCTTCATCTTGATCAGCGGGGTGAAGCTGGTGCAGGACACCATAAGTCCTTTGCTGGGCACGGCGCCCGCCAAAGATCTTGTGGACGAAATTTATGTAAAAATATTGAGTTACGATCACATCATCGGTTTGCACGATCTGGCGATTCACAGCTACGGCGCGGGAAAACGTTTCGCCACCGTACACTGCGAAGTGTCTTCCGATCTGGACGTGATGATCGCTCACGATATCATTGATAATATCGAACGGGATTTTTTGGAACATGAAGGCATCCATCTGGTCATTCATTATGATCCTATCACCACAGATGAAAAGACAGAGGAATTGAAAAACCAAGTGGGGCTGCTCATCTCTTCCGTCGCGCCTGAGATCGGCATGCACGATTTTCGTGTGGTCAGGGGCGTGAGCCACTCCAATCTGATTTTCGATGTGGTAGTTCCCTTCGGGTTCCGCTACAGCGATGAGCGGCTGACGGAACTCATCGCAGAGAAGATTCACCAGTTCAATCCCACCTATCATGCTGTGGTCAGAGTTGACCATGATTACGTGCCGCAGCAGCGTGAAGACCCTGACAAGAAGGAGGCGCGGGAGTGACAAGACAATTATCGGGATTGCGGTATTTTCAAGACAGCCAGATTTATGTTGGCTTATTTCCCCAGCAAACTGACGTTATGGCCCATAGTCATCCTTTCTATGAGCTAGTTTTTTTTGAGCACGGCCTGTTGAATCATCAGTGGGAAGGAAGACGCAACATCCTTACCGCTGGCGATCTTTTCTGCATTAGGCCCGGAGAAGTGCATCTTTATACGCGCTCCAAAGACGCTAAACTCTATAACTGTCTTTTTTTGCCGGAAGCTATTCCAGAGGGAATAGCAGTTCTTCCAGGCATAAAGCGGTTGTTGTCCGGAGCTGAGAGGCTGCGCCTGCACATTCCAGTGGCTAAACAAAAACAGCTGAAGGAGATCCTGCAACAGATGATTCTGGAGCTGCAAAACAAGGCGTCAGGATTTCAAGAGGTTCTCTCTGCGCTGTTGAGCCTGATTTTGGTATTTGCAGGAAGAGAACTCGCGGGAACGCAAGTGAAAGACAGCGGTTATGCTCCGGCGGGAAAAGTTCAAGCAGCGCTGGCTTATTTGGAGACCCATTGGCAAGAAAAGATTAAATTAGAACAGGTAGCAACTGCACATAACTTGAGTCCCGAACAATTCTCCCGGCTCGCTAGCCAGTTGGTTGGCATATCGCCTTTACAGTATCTGCAAAACATCCGCCTCAGTCAGGCGATGGAACTTTTGCTCACAAGCGAGCTGCCAATAAGTGAGATTGCAGATTCGGTCGGCTTTGAGGATCCAAATTATTTTGCCAGACTCTTTCGCAGCAGGGTTGGTCAATCGCCCAGTCAGTTCCGGACAAGAAAAGGCTTAACATGATAAATATGTGCTAACGTCTTTGGAGCCGCTTTGTTACAATAGCCCTGAGGAGGGGATATTGTGAATTTACGAACGCTTTTTTCCAATCCGCCCGCTGAATTTCGCAGCGCTCCGTTTTGGTCTTGGAACGATAAATTGGAGCCTGAAGAAATCGCCTGGCAGGTGCGGCAAATGAAAGAGCACGGCATGGGCGGCTTTTTTATGCATTCCAGAGACGGGTTGGAAACAGAATATCTTGGCGAAGCTTGGATGAACTGTGTAAAGACAGCAGTGGAGGCTGCCCGGGAAGAAGGAATGGGAGCCTGGCTCTATGACGAAGATCGTTGGCCCAGCGGCGCGGCCGGGGGACTGGTCACCAAGCAGGGAGAGGCCTTTCAGCTTAAGGTGCTCACATTAGAGCTCAGCCTCACTTTGCCGCAAGAGCAAACATTAGCTGTATTTAGGGGAAAAGTCAGCGGGAACAAGCTTGTCTCGCTGCGCGATGGGGACGGCCCTTTGCAGGAAGGTGAAAAGTATCTCCTTTTCCGGCAGGAGCTGGCAGAACCTAGTCCCTGGTTCAACGGCCAAGCACCTTCGGATAACTTAAATCCCGAATCAGTGCGAGCTTTCATTGCGAGCACTTACGAGGCGTATTTACAGCAAGTGGGCGAAGATTTCGGCACTACAGTCCCTGGGATTTTCACGGACGAACCGAATATCTGCGGCGTCTCCGCCGTGAAATTCAACAGGCGTTTCGTGCCTTGGACTGCTGGCTTCGCCGAGTATTTCCGCCAGCGGCGAGGCTATGACTTCCTCAGCGTAGCGCCCTATTTGTTTCTAGACGGCCAAGCTTCCGCCAAAACGCGACATGATTTTTGGTACACCATCACCGAGCGTTTTGTCTCCGCTTACAGCAGGCAGCTGGGAGAATGGTGCCAGGCGCATGGGATCGCCTTTACAGGCCATTACTTATGCGAAAATGAGTTGGGAACTGCCACCTGGAAAGGTGGAGCTATCATGCCGCATTATTGTCAGCAGCAGCTGCCGGGCATTGATCTTTTGTCGGAACAGACCAATGAATATCTCACTGTTAAGCAGTGTACCTCCGTGGCCAATCAGTTGGGAAGAAACCGGGTCTTGTCCGAAACATATGGCTGCACAGGTTGGGAATTCACCTTTGAAGGACAGAAGTGGGTGGGAGACTGGCAATATGTGATGGGAGTCAACCTGCGCTGCCAGCATCTGACACTTTATTCCCTGCGCGGGTGCCGCAAACGAGATTATCCGGGCAGCTATAATTACAATACAACCTGGTGGCGGGAAAATAATGTGGTTGAAGATTACTTTGCCAGGCTGGCCGCAGTCCTCACTCAGGGCAAGCCTGTCCGTGAACTACTGGTGCTTCATCCTCAGACCACGGCCTGGTCTCGGCTTTACGATCAAAACCTGAATGAACTTAACGATTTTGGCTATGAGCTCAACGAATTGGCTAAACAGCTCCTGGCGCGAAAATGCGATTTTGACTTTGGCGATGAACTTGTGCTTGCGGACTTTGGTAAAGTTCAGGACTCTGCCCTGCAGGTGGGAGAGGCCGGCTACAAAGTGGTTTTAATTCCGTACTGTGCGACGCTTCTGGCATCTACGGTTTCCTTGCTCAAGGAACTTTTGGATAAGGGTGGAAAAGTGTTGCTCTTCGGAGACGCCCCCAGTGAGGTGGAAGCCAGGCCGGCTCCTGAGCTAGCTGCGCTTTGGCGACAAGAGGGCGTTTTCCGGGCGGAAACCCAAGCAGAGCTTTTTGCCAAGCTGGAGGAGCTGTTGCCCGCGCGGGTTAAGATCGCCGA
>DIPB01000133.1:0-446 GCA_002426275.1 Firmicutes bacterium UBA5499 | reverse complement strand
CCCGCGCGGGTTAAGATCGCCGATCAATTAGGCCTGCCCGTGGGCAGCATCCTATGCATGGAACGGCATTTTGAGGATAAAGCGATTTATTTTTTAGTCAACAACGATCGGGAGCGGGGCTATCAGGTGGATATAAAGCTGCCTGTGACGGGAAAAGTGGAAGAGTTTGACGCCCTCACAGGAGAGATTCAGCCTGTAGCATGTGAAAACCCCGACTCGGCCGTTTTTCACGCGGAGTTCGCCCCGGCCGCATCTAAGCTCTTCGTGGTAGATTTGAACGCTGTCCCGGAACCAGTAAAGCCGGAGCCGCAGCAGAGCGTTCAAACCTATGAATTGGGCCCTCTGTGGTCTCAGCAACGTACCATGCCCAATATTTTACCGCTTGACGTCTGCGCTTGGCGGTTTGAAGGAGAAGTATGGTCCGAGTTCAAGCCCCTCTGGCAGGC
>DIPB01000179.1 GCA_002426275.1 Firmicutes bacterium UBA5499 | reverse complement strand
TTACTTTCCGAATATCAGTTGAAGGTTTACAGTGGAAAAAACATCTCTGTAAGGCTTGAGTATCCTAATCGTGCCGAACCCGTGAAAGCGGAGCAAGAGGTTTATGAGCCCAAATCAGAAAAAAATTGCCGTTGGTATTCCTGGTGCCGTCACGGACGCCCAGGACCTCCTGGACCGGCAGGGCCTCAAGGACCTACCGGCACAAGGGGCTGTCCCGGCCCAACAGGACCCATGGGACCTACCGGACCGCAAGGGCTGCGTGGTCCAAAGGGTGATACGGGACCTTTGGGATTCCGTGGACCGGAAGGACCGGAAGGGCCGCAGGGAGAAATTGGACCGGAGGGACCGCTTGGGCCTGTAGGACCGCAGGGGCCGGAAGGAGCAATGGGACCGCAAGGACCAATAGGACCGCAAGGCTGTCCGGGACCTGAGGGGCCGCAGGGAGACAGAGGCTATCCAGGACCTACCGGTCCCGTGGGACCTACTGGGCCTGTAGGGCCGGCAGCTTTACTGGCGGGAGCCCAATACGGATTGCTCTATCCGGCGGAACAAGAAGCGCGTATTTTACCGTCTGGCGAAACCTTAAAATTCAATACGGAAATCACGGATGGCGCGCCGGCTATAACCTACAACGAGGGCACAGGCTCCTTTCGGATTGTCAATCCTGGCAAATATGTCGTTTTTTATCTGCTGCATGCCCTTGAGCTCAGCTGCGGGAAGAAAACGCAGCTCCAATTGTTGCTAGACGGAAAAAAAGTAGTATCTCACGACATAATACCCAATCCTTATCTCGGTGTTCCGTTCACCTTTACCGATATCATACAAGTGACGCAGGCAAATGCGGAGCTGTGCCTAGTAAACAGCGGTTTCGATCTCATCTTCAATCCTTTAGCCGAGACAGTTGCGAATATCGCCCTTTGGGGTCTTGTGCCTAAATGAATCCTTGAATAAGTTGAGCTTTTCGTCTACGAAAAAAGCGCCGGTATCTCGCCACGGAGTTACCGGCGCCTTTCTTAAGCGCGCCTGGGAACTAATAAGTTCATATAATTTTTAAGATTTCTTTACCTTAAGCTCTTTCAAAACCGGACAAGCTATGAAGCTGCCGCTGACGTCTGTGGCCGTGCCCGCCTTCGGCTGTTGCCACGCTCCAATTATCGCCTCTGGGCCAGAGCCCTGAGCGCCGCAGCCTCCAGGGGAGCTATGGGCGGCAATTTGCCCGTCCAAATCTGACAGGCCAAGGCGCCCTGCCACAAGAGCATCCCAAGGCCGTCCATGGTACGGGCGCCCTTCGCCGCGGCCTGCCGCAGGAATCCGGTGGGCCTGGGATTGTAGACGAGATCGCAGACCAGATGATCCTTGCGGATCAACTCCCCAGGGACAAGCGGCGCCTGTTCCGCATGGGGATACATGCCCACGGGAGAGGTGTTGACGATGAGTTCCGCCTCCTCTGTCCAACGGGGAAGCCCGGAGAGGTCAACGGCGGTCACATCCGCTCCGGCAGCGGCCAAATCCTTTGCCAGGCTTTGTGCGTGCGCCAAAGTCCGATTGGCCACGATGATCCTTGCAGCCCCCATTTGCGCCAAGGTGAGGGCCACTGCCCGGGAAGCGCCGCCCGCTCCCAGCAAAAGAACCCTTTTGCCTTGGGGCCTGACCCCCAACTCGTCTTCCAGGGCACGGACAAAGCCTTCGCCGTCCGTATTGTAACCGATGAGCTTGGTTCCTTCTCTGCGCACCGTGTTCACAGCGCCCAGGTTTTGCGCCGATGGAGCCAGCTCATCCACTAGGGGGAGCATGGCCTGCTTATGAGGGATCGTCACGTTAAAGCCCACAAAGCCCATTGCCTTTGCTCCGGACACTGCCGCAGGCAGATCCGCTTTGGAAACCTGAAAAGCCAGGTACCTGAGAGGTAGCTCTAAAGTCTCAAAAGCCTGATTTTGAATCTGAGGAGAAATGCTGTGCCCCACTGGATCGCCAAAGAGAGCCACCAAACCGGTGGCGGAAGTCGTCTCAATCGCCACTTAAACTCATCTCACCTACACAGATTGTGGGGGCGCCGATTCCGCCTACCCAGCGCAAATCGGTTCCCACGGCGGTAATGCCCGTCAGCAAATCGCGCCAGTTGCCTGCGATTGCTATTGAGCGGACAGGTCTGGCCAGAGCTCCGTTTTCGATCCATAGACCGCTGGCCCCCACGGAAAAGTCACCGGAGATAGAATTGGCAGTATGCATTCCCATCACGTCCGTAACGTAAAGCCCCCGCTTGATTTCGCCCAGCAATTGCTCCGGAAGTTGCTCTCCAGGCTCGATGAAAAGATTGGTAGGGCCGGGGGAAGGAGTCGAGCGAAAAGAATTCCGCAGGGCATTGCCTGTTGACTTTTTCCCCTCTTTTTGCGCCGTATATGTATCATAGAGAAAACTTGCCAGCTTGCCGTCTTCGATCACAGCCGTCCTTTGCATTGGCACTCCCTCGTCGTCCACGGGAGCTGTGCCGATGCCTGCAGGATAAGTGCCGTCATCAACTAAAGTCAACAAAGGGGAGGCTACTTGCTGACCAAGAAGCTCCGAATATAGAGATTTGCCCTTTTGCACGGACTCGGCGCTGAAGGCGCTGACAAAAGCGCTTAAAAATTCCGCAGCCACCATGGGATCGAAAACCACCGGCACTCTGGCGCTTTGTGCTCTTTGCGCGCCAAGCAGAGCCACTGCCCTTTGGGCTGCTTCCGCTCCCACAGGTTCCAAATTCAATTCTGCAAGTTCCCTGGCAAAATGATAACTCCAGCCCAGCTCCGCCTTGCCAGCTTCTTCAGCCACTGCTAAAATGCTGCTGGTAAAGAAAGTACCATTGTGACAGACGGCCAGTCCTTTAGAATTAGCCACTGCCAGCTCATAACTTGTATCAGAATACTGCGCCTGACGCACTTTCCGGATCCGTGAATCTCTTGCCCGGGCCGCCCGTTCAATGCGACGGGCGAATTCGATCTTCTCTTCCATGGGCAGAGCCAAAGACGCCGGATCTGAGGCCAGCTGAACTTGAGACTCGCCTTGCGGCTCGGGGAGCGTGCGGGCGGAATCCCTGTCTGCGTAGCGAGAACTCTCTCTGGCTTCAGCTAAAGCTTGCTCTGCTGCCTGGGGAGTAAGGACCGTGGTATAAGCAAAGCCGCTCCTGCCGCCTTTCAAGCAGCGAATGCCCATGCCCTCGCTGCTTGACAGATTGCTGCTTTCCACCTCCAAATCGCTGACTTCTATTCTGGTGGAGCGATTACGCGAGAGGTATACTTCCACTTCCTCATCTTTATCTTTGCTCCAGCTGAGCACTTGTGTCGCTAAATCAAGCAGTTCCACAACCTTATACCCCCTCTGTGCCGCCCACGACCAAATTCGGAATTCTCAGCGTGGGCTGGGCATCGCCCACTGGCACTCCTTGTCCGTTTTTGCCGCATACTCCCAGGGAAAAACCGATATCGCGGCCCACAAGATCAACCTGGGAGAGCACTTGCGGACCGTTGCCGATTAAAGTGGCGCCGCGCACAGGAGCGCCGACTTTCCCGTTTTCCAGCAGATAACCTTCTGTCACCTCAAATACGAAGTCACCGTTGGTGGTATTGACCTGACCGCCTCCCATTTTGGTAACGTAAAGACCTTTCCTGGTGCTGGCTATGATCTCCTCCGGATCCGTCTGGCCAGGAGCGATGAGCGTATTGCTCATCCGGGGAATGGGACGGCTGCGGTAAGATTCTCGTCTGCCGTTGCCTGTGCTTTCACGGTTTTCTTTCAAGGCCGTATCCAAGTCATACATATAGCTTTTTAGAATCCCCTCTTCGATCAGGACGGTCTTCTTTCCGGGAGTGCCTTCATCATCAAAAGCATAAGAGCCGTAACGGCTTGGTAAGGTAGCATCGTCAATCACTGTAATTAAAGGCGACGCTACTTTCTCTCCCATTTTACCTGCGTAAACAGAAAGACCCTTCTGTACCAAATCCGCTTCCAGGCCATGACCGCAAGCTTCGTGTACCATGGTTCCCCCGGCCTCTCCCGCCATTACCACGGCCATCTGGCCGCTG
>DIPB01000129.1:3062-11400 GCA_002426275.1 Firmicutes bacterium UBA5499 | reverse complement strand
ACAACCCCTGAGCCGCCAGCGTGAAGACGGCAGCCGAGAGCAGCAGAAACGCACTTTTCACATTCTCACCCCTTCTGCTTGAACACAAGGCGCGTCAACAGCACCTCCAAAACGGCGATAAATTGTTGTCCGCGGTGACAAAAGCCGGCCCAAGTCCTGCCGGTTTCGGCGTGACTCATATTTACCGGCACCTCTTTCAGGCGAAAGCCGGCCTTAAAAGCGTCAATAGATAGCGCCACTTCCACGCCAAACCCTTCCGCCAGATTACCCAGAGCATCCACCACCTCCCGGCGCATAGCCCGCTGGCCGCTGAGGGGGCTTTCCATGCGCAGGCCCGTGGCCTGTTGAATTCCCCAGCGGGCGAGTTTTTTCACCAAGCCGAAGCCGCCCTTTTTCTTCGCCGGCGGAAAACGCGCGATGGTCATATCCGCCCAACCTTCCAAAATCGGACGCAGCAATTTCGCCGCTTCTTGCGCGCTCGCCCCCAAGTCCGCATCCAAAAAAAGCAGCACCTCAGCGCCTCTGGCGGCGGTAATGCCCAGATTCAGCGCCTGGCCTTTGCCCTGGTTTTCTTCCCTGGCGATGACCTTTACGCCGGCTTCCTGGGCGATGGACACGGTTCGATCCTCCGAGCCGTCGTCTACCACGATGATCTCATCCACTTCCGGAAGCTTTTTTAAAGCCTCCAGCGTGGCGCCAATCCTGGCTTCCTCATTGTAAGCGGGAACGATGATGGCCGTCTTCATTTTATTTGCTCCTGCTTTCCCAGATCAGGGAGAAAAGCTTGCGCCCCTTCCTTGATCCCAAAGTGTCCCACTCCGGCCGTGGCCAAAGCGTACACCAACGCCACCTTACCGCTCGGCTGATCGATGTTATCCACCAAGAGGATCCCTTTGTCGGTCAGGGAAGACGTTGGCGCAGTTGAATTTTCCACAGCAGCCACGTGCAATTGATATTCCAGACAAGCCTGCAGCACAGATGCGGTAACCTCTTTGGGCGCCGTGACATTCCCGACAAACAAAATCACAGTCTGCACGGGCCTTGCGTATTCGCCGCTCAGCCGCAGGTAACCAAGCTCTTCCAGCGGCGTAAGTCTGTCCTTGCCCAAACCTAAAGCCAAACTCTGGGCGAGGAACTGAATCATTTTGTCAAAAGATCCCTCTTCCTGGGATAATGCCGCGGCCAATTCGTCTTCTTTCCCGCTGTAGCGCAAAATCGAAGTTGTGGAAAACACTTCCGCCCCGGCTTGCCTCAGACAACTTACCAGCGTTGAAACATCCGAGGAGACCGTGGTATTTGTCACTTGGATGATGGCAACTCTTTGCCCTGCGAGCTTATCCCGGATGAGCAGGGGCAGCGCCGCCTGGTTGAATTGCTGTTCCCGCTTCAATTCCGTCTGTAATTGTTCCTTGTCTCCCTCAAGCTTGCGCTTGTCTTGCCGCAGTCCCGCCAGATCGCCTTCCAGACGGTCGACTAATTTCTTTTGCTGCTGGTAAAGCTGCTCATCGCTAAGCAGGCTGCTGCCGATCAGGATGCCAAGCCCCAAGGCAAGAAAAACCGCTACCAGCGATGCTATGTGATAGCGCAGATCGATAATCATTTAATTTTCCACCTCAAAAACCAATCATGATTCTAAATTTCATCCACAGGAGCCTGCCGAATTGCTTCAACGGCTCGGATAAACCAACTACCAACAAAAAAGGCAAGAGAGCCGCCGCTGTGAGCTGAAAAAAATATTTGGCCCGCATCCCGCCGCGATAAAGACGATTCACGCCTTTGGCGTCAATCAAAATCGAACCCACCTTCAAACGCACCAAAAAGGTGCTGCCCATCCCTTGTCTGCCCTTTTCCAAAAAATCGATCATATTGGAATGGGTGCCTACGGCAACGATTAAAGACGCTCCCTTCTCATAGGCCAAAAGCATGGCGATATCTTCGCTGGTACCCGAGGCGGCAAAGACCTTAGCCTCCAGTCCCAGCTTCTGAATTCTGGCAAGGCCAGGCGCCCGACCGTCGGGATAAGCGTGAACAACGAGCTCAGCGCCGCTCTGAAGGGCTTTATCGCTGACCGAATCCATATCGCCCACGATCATGTCCGGCCGGTAGCCAAACTCCAACAATCCGTCGGCGCCTCCGTCAACGGTGACGAGCACCGGCTGCATTTCGTTAATATAGGAGCGGATGGCAAAAAGATCTTCCCTGTAATGCTGGCCCCGCACCACAACCAATACTTGTCTGTCCCGGAGCTCTGTGTCCACATCCGGAATCTTAACCCCGCCGATGATCAGATCTTTTTCTTTCTTGGCATACTCCAAGGTATTCTGCACAAATTTATCCAGTTCCTGACTGAGACAAGACCTGGCGTCAGCCATTTTCTGCACCACGGCTTCGTGCGTTAACACGGTGCCCCGACCCACCAGCTCTCCTTCTGAGTAGATCTCGCTGCCTTGGATCTCAATCTGCTGGCCCTCTGTGAGCTCTAGAAAGATCTCATCGCCCACATTATCCAGAATGGGAATTCCCGCCTCCAGCACAGTGGCCGGTCCAGGATTGGGATACCTGCCGCTGATGGATTGCCTAGCGTTAATGATGGCGCGGGGATTGGCCTCAATTAACGATTCCGCCGCCACCTCATCCAGATCTTGATGCTGAATGACCGCGATCTCGCCGCTTTTCAGACGCCCCACTAGCCTCTTGGTGCGACGATCCAGGCGCACTTTCCCTTTAACTTGCATTTAAGTCACCTTCCGTTAATTAAGAGAAAACTTCAGCCTAATCTCGTCGGCCAATTTGGCGATAAAAAGCGTGTTTGTGGCTTTTCCGCGCTGGGCATCCACTGTGTTGCCGAACAGCTCGTCAAGGATTTTCATATTTCCCCTCTCCCAGGTGATCTCAAGGGCATGACGAATGGTCCGCTCGACTTTTTGCGGGGTGGAATCGTATCTTTCCGCAACAATTGGGTATACTGTTTTCATAATGCTCCCCAGGCGATCGAAATCTTTGGCCACCAGTTTAATGCAATCCCGCAGATATAAGTACCCCTTGAAATTGGGCGGAACCCCAACCTTGTTCATCAACTCGCTAACCGCCTGGTCCAGCTTCAAATCCATGTCTTGAGTATTTTTTACGACCGCTTTGCCGCCTCTGGCAAGCAGCTTCAATCTATCTATCAGCATCTCAATTCCGAAGGGTTTAATCAGATAATAGCTGGCTCCCAAAGAGAACGTCAGCTGAATCATTTCTTCGGAACCTAAAGCGCTCATGATCACAATCCGCCCAGGCCACTCGGTTTCGTTGAGTTTATTCATCACTCCGAGCCCGTCGAGATAAGGCATAATTAGATCTAAAAGGATCAGATCCACCCGCGCTTTTTCAATGAATGCCAGCGCCTCTAAGCCATTGGCGGCGCTGCCGACAAATTCCAGATCTGGCTCGGCCGCGATAGCCGCTCCAATCTCCTTGGTGAAAGTTTGGTTGTCGTCCACAACTAAGATTTTAATGGTCCCCGCCTCCCTTTTCCTTCCCATTGGGGACATTCTATCCTTAATATTTCTACAGTTGGATAGATTATCCTCCTTTGCAGGGGAGACAGAACCTCAATTTTAACGGGGCTCTACCTGGCGCCGAGCCCAAGCTGAGAGATGATCTCTCTGAGCACCTTCGCCGACTGAAGCAGCTGTTCCTTTTCTTGGGCGTTCAGCTCTAGCGGAAAGATCCGCTCCACACCCTCCCTGGCCACCACCGCCGGCACGCTGAGGCAAAGATCTGAGATTCCAAAATAATTTTCCAAATAACAGGAAACCGTCAGCACAGAACGCTGATCCCGCAGGAGCGCTTCTGTGATCTCTTGCATAGCCAAGGCCACCGCGTAACAAGTGGCTCCTTTGCGTTGGATGATCTCATAGGCGGCCCCTCTCACCTGCCCGAGAATTTCCTCTCGCACGCTGCGCTCACAATGCCGCTGGCAACTCGGGCAATATTCGGAAAGCCTCATTCCCGCAATGTTCGCCAAACTCCAAACTGCCAGCTCGCTGTCTCCATGTTCGCCCACAATGTAGGCGTGCACATTCCGCGGATCGATCCGGCAGTGCTGGCTCAATAAATATCGCAGCCTGGAAGTGTCCAGGACAGTGCCGGAACCTAAAACCTGCCTTGCCGGCAGTCCGGAAAGCCTGTAGGCCAAATATGTCATCACGTCAACCGGATTGGTCACAACGAGCAGAAGCGCGTCCTTAGTGTAAGCGGTTATCTTCGGGATCATAGCTTGAAAAATCCGGTAGTTTGCCGCCACCAGATCCAGACGCGTCTGACCTGGCTTTTGCCTTGCTCCGGCCGTGATCACAACCAGATCGGCCCCCCGGCAGTCCGGATAATCGCCCGCCCAAATCCTCACCGGCGGCACAAAAGAAGCGCCATGACTTAAATCCATCACTTCTCCTTCTGTGCGCCTTTGATCAATGTCAATGATGCAGATCTCCGAGACCAAACCGCTGTTCATCAGCTGAAAAGCGTATGTAGCGCCAACAGAGCCGGCGCCGATGATCACCACCCGCCCCTTGCCCGCCCTCAGCTGTGCCTTTGCCTCTGCCTCTTCCCAAATTGCAGCTTCAGCCATTTCGCTCTCCTCCTCTAAGCTTGCGGGCAAGGTTAAACCTTGCCCGCGTTACGACTCATCAATAGTTCCCCGGATCTGTTCCTCTCTCTGCGGCAGAGAGAAGCTCATGCAATTGACAACTTCGGTCGCGGTGGCATACGGGGTATTGGAATCCACCCTGGTGACATCCCGGCTGCAACGCTGGTCCGTGTTCCATTTACATTCTTCCACTCCGCAATAGATGTCGGTCATCGCAAATCCCTCCCAGGTTTTATTTCCCTGGTATTGTTCCCGCAATGCCGCTCATTCTATTCCAACGCGCGCAGCAGGTTTGCCATTTCAATGGCGCCGGCGGCAGCTTCCGCTCCCTTGTTACCGGCTTTAGTTCCCGCCCGCTCGACAGCTTGCTCTATGGAATCGGTGGTTAAAACTCCGAATATGGTTGGAATATCGGTGGACAGAGCGACCTGAGCCACCCCTTTTGCCACCTCTGAGGCCACATAATCGAAATGAGGCGTGCTGCCGCGGATTACGGCTCCCAAACAGATCACCGCGTCAAATCTCCCGCTTTGGGCAAGCTTCTTTGCCACCAGGGGAATCTCAAACGCCCCCGGCACCCAGGCTACCTGGATCTTCTGCTCATCTGCACCGTGCCGCAGCAGAGCGTCTATGGCTCCGCTCAGCAGCTTGCTGGTGATGAACTCGTTAAATCTTCCCGCTACGATGCCAAAACTCAAACCTTGAGCAATCAGCTTTCCCTCTTTAACCTGCATCTTTCTGCTCCTCCCCAGGCCGCCTGTCCTCAAGCAGGTGACCCATTTTCTCTTTCTTTGTGCAAAGATACTCCCAGTTTTCGGGCCGCGGCGGGATATCCAAAGGCACTCTCCGCACCACTTCAAGCCCGTACCCTTCCAGTCCCTTAATTTTGAAGGGATTATTTGTGAGCAAGCGCAGCTTCTTGATGCCTAAATCCACCAAAATCTGCGCCCCAATCCCGTAGTCCCTCAGATCCGCCGGAAAGCCCAGCTCCAAATTGGCCTCCACAGTGTCCCGGCCATGTTCCTGCAGAGCATAGGCCCTCAGTTTGTTGGCAAGCCCGATTCCCCTGCCTTCCTGGCGCATATAGACTAAAACCCCGGCTCCCTCCCTGGCGATCAGAGACAGGGCCAGATCCAGCTGTTCTCCGCAATCGCAGCGATAGGAACCGAAGACATCTCCGGTAAGACACTCAGAATGCATCCGCACCAGCGTAGGTTCTTGAGGAGGCAGTGGGCCTTTGACCAGAGCCAGGTGGCACTCCCCGTCCAGCTTGCTCTCGTAGGCGATAGTCCGGAAAGTGCCCCAACGGGTGGGCAGGGTCACGTCCGCCGCCCGCTGGACTAAATGCTCGGACCTTCGCCTGTACGCGATTAAATCTGCCACCGTAATCATCAGCAAGTTATGCTCGGAGGCGAATTCCTCAAGCTCCGGAAGCCTTGCCATGGAGCCGTCCGGCTTCATGATCTCGCAGCAAACGCCGCCTGGAGCAAGGCCTGCCAGCCTGGCCAGATCCACGGTGGTCTCCGTGTGTCCGGCGCGCCTCAGCACGCCTCCTTGCTTGGCCCGCAGCGGAAAGACATGCCCAGGCCTTGCCAAATCCTGAGGCTTCGTTTTAGGGTCCACCAGCGCTCTGATGGTGGCCGCTCGCTCTCGGGCGGAGATGCCTGTCGTAATGCCCTCTTTCAGATCGACGGAGACCGTAAAGGCTGTCTCTTTGCTGTCTGTGTTTTCGCTCACCATCTGCGGCAGGTCCAGCTCACTCAGCCTCTGGGCGTCCATAGGCGCGCAGACCAGACCTCTGGCATTGATCACCATAAAGTTAATGGCCTCAGCCGTGACTTTCTCAGCGGCCATAATCAAGTCGCCTTCGTTCTCCCGGTCCGGATCGTCCACCACCATGATCATCTCGCCCCTGGCGATGGCTGCGATAGCTTCTTCAATCTTGGCAAATGCCAATTTCCCTCACCCCTTAACTAAAACCGTATCGGGCCAAAGTCTCCATAGACAGGCCCGGGTTTTCTTTCTGCAGGAGAAACTTTTGCACGTATTTTCCTAAAACGTCGGCCTCTAAATTCACCAATTCTCCTTGCTTTCGCTCTCCCAAAATCGTCTTTGCCCTGGTATGAGGAATTAAGGAAACTGCGAACCTGCCCGCTTCAAGTTCCGCGATGGTAAGGGAGGCGCCGTCCACAGCCACTGAGCCGTGGAGCAACAAAAACGGGTTCACATCCTCCGGGGCGCTGAGCCAGAAAATCACGGCATTGCTCCTGGCATCCCGGCTGATGATTTTTCCCACGCCATCCACATGCCCTAAGACCAAGTGCCCCCCCAGTCTGCCGCTCAGAGGCAGCGCCCGCTCCAGGTTGACCCTGCTTCCCGGCTGCAGGAGATTGAGGTTGGTGTGATGAAATGTCTGAGGCATAACCTGAGCCTGAAAATCCCGCGGATTCTTCTCCTCCACTGTGAGACAGGCGCCGTTGACAGCAACGCTCTCGCCCAGCTCAAGCTGGGAGGTGAAGTCCGCCTGAATTTGCAGGAGAATAGATTCGGAAGCCTTTTTGACCGCCTTGATCATTCCCACTTCTTCAACGATGCCTGTGAACATGAGCTCACCTCCGGATAAAGCGTCAGCAGAAGATCTTCTCCCAGCTTCTCTACCGCGTCCATCACAAACTTGGGACACGCCGCAAGTTCACTCCAGCCCGGGCCGCCGATAGAGCTGGGCGCGTTCTTTCCTCCAAGCACAAGAGGCGCCAAGAAGAGGTGAAATTTATCCACCAAATTCGCCTGCAGAAGAGCGCCTGCCAAAGCCGCTCCTCCTTCAACTAAGACGTCTGTAATCCCGCGCTGGAAAAGAGCCGCAGCTAAAGCCGCAAGATTCACCCTGCCATCCTCTCTAGACAAAACCAGGACCTCCGCTCCCTCACCGCGCAAGGCGGAGAGCCGGCTTCCAGCCGCCCCCCGGCCGGCTGCCACAATAATGGGCGAAGGCACAGACCAAAGCTTGGCGGAAAGCGGCAGCGAGCCTTCGGTATCGACAATGATGCGAATGGGATCGTGCCCTCCGGGAAGCCGGGTATTCAGCAGCGGATCATCGGCGCGGACTGTGCCGATCCCCACCATAATGGCCTGCGAGCGATCCCGCAGCTGGTGTACCCAGCCTCTAGCCTGGTTTCCGGTGAGCCAGCGCGACTGGCCCGTTTGCGTGGCGATTTTCCCATCCAGGCTTTGCGCCAGCTTCAATGTGAAATAGGGCCGCGCTGTTAGGACGGCGTGAAAAAAAACTTCGTTTTGCTTTCTGGCCTGCTCTGCCAAAAGGCCGTGCTGCACTTCAAGCCCCGCGGCTCGGAGGATCGCAAGTCCCCGGCCGCAAACCTTGGGATTTGGATCGCAGGTCGCCGCAACCACCCGGGAGATCCCCGCCTTCAGGATCGCTTCCGTGCAAGGCGGAGTGCGCCCTGTGTGGCAGCAAGGCTCCAATGTTACATAGAGCGTTGCGCCCCGCGCCTTCTCCCCTGCCTGGCGCAAGGCAAAGACTTCGGCGTGAGCCTCGCCGGCCTTGGGATGATACCCTGCTCCCACAATCTCTCCGTCTTTTACCACCACTGCTCCCACATAAGGGTTGGGCCACGGCCTGCCCTGCCGTGCTAGGTCCAGGGCCCTTTGCATGTATTCCTGAGCTTGCAAAATTCACCACCACCAAAG
>DIPB01000129.1:599-2929 GCA_002426275.1 Firmicutes bacterium UBA5499 | reverse complement strand
ACTGTCGGCTCTGGAATCTCACCAGATCAGCTCCAAAGAGCTCGCGGGCTTTACCGCCGGTTCGGAATTGCACCGACCCCGAAGCAAAAATTATATTTGCTTTTATCTTACGCTTCCCGGCGGCAAAAAGCAAGGATTATCACTTTTTTTGCTGCCTGATGCTTCCTCTGGCCAGCTGATCCGCCCTGTTGTTCCCCTGATTATCGCTGTGCCCTTTAACCTTAATCCACTGAATCTGATGGGAAGCGGCCGCGCTGAGCAGCTCCTGCCAAAGTTCCTTATTTTTGACCTCGCCCTTGTTTTTGGTCTGCCAGCCATTTTGCCGCCATCTGGCAAGCCACCCGTCCTGGAAAGCGCGGATGAGATAGGCGCTGTCGCTGTATAGTTTTACCCGGCAGGGCTGGCGCAAAGCGCGCAGCCCTTCAATGGCGGCTTTGAGCTCCATCCGCTGATTGGTGGTGACGCTCTCCCCGCCGCACAGTTCTTTCTCTTTATCCGCCGTGCGCAAGACAACGCCCCAGCCTCCCGGACCGGGATTGCCGGAGCAAGCGCCATCTGTATAGATGTCCACTTCATGCATAATTATTGTTGTCGTCTCTTAAAAAAGTCCAGCGCAACCTCCGGGAAAGCAAGGTATGTCAGCACATCTTCATCTTGCTGCAGATACTGCTTAATTTCTTCTCTGGCTTTGTCCACTCCCGGTGCCAGAAGATCCGCAGGCCTGGTGGTCAGAGGTTCCTCGCCGGGCTCCAAAATCTGAGCTTTCAGGTCTTCTGAGATGGGAGCCGGAGGTCTGCCGTAATAGCCTTTCACGTAGTCGCGGATTTCTTTGGACTTGATCTTATATCTCTCGCCAGTGATCACATTGAACACAGCCTGGGTGCCCACGATCTGACTCATGGGAGTTACGAGAGGCGGATAACCCAAATCTTCCCGCACCTTTGGCACCTCGGCTAACACATCACCCAGCTTATTCAACATGCCCTGCTGCTTCAATTGATTCCTCAGATTAGAAATCATCCCGCCTGGCACTTGGTAAATCAATACGTCTGTATCCATCCGCAAAGGCGCGGCCACATCTTTGTATCTTGCCTTCCAGTTACTGACTTCTTCCTTTACGCCGGTGAGCTTCTTCAGATCAACTCCCGTCTGATAATCCAGTTCCTCCAAGGCAACCACCATGGTCTCGGTGGCGGGCTGCGAAGTGCCGAAAGCCAAAGGTGAAAGTGCGGTATCAATGACATCAGCCCCGGCTTCCACCCCGCTGAGGTAAGCCATGGCCGCCATGCCGCTGGTGCAGTGGCTGTGCAGCTGCACAGGCAGGCCAACTTGCTCTTTGATCCTGCCTACAAGCTCTTTTGCCATTTTAGGCGTCAAAAGTCCCGCCATGTCCTTAATGCAAATGGAGTCCGCGCCCTTATCCTTGAGTTCCACGGCTGTCTTCACGAAGCTGTCCGCATTATGGACGGGACTGGTTGTATAAACCACGGTTCCCTGCACGTGAGCTCCCGCTTCCTTAGCGGCCCTCATGGCCACCTCCATGTTCCGCACATCGTTGAGCGCATCGAAAATTCTGATGATCTTAATGCCGTTTTCCACGCTCTTCTGCACAAAATATTCCACCACATCATCAGGATAATGACGATACCCCAAGAGATTCTGTCCTCGCAGGAGCATTTGGATAGGGGTTTTCTTAAAGTAAGCTCGCAGTTTGGCCAACCTGGCCCAAGGATCCTCATTTAAAAAACGGAGTGAAGCGTCAAAAGTAGCTCCACCCCAAGCCTCCACAGAATGGAAACCAGCCTCGTCAAGCTGCTCCGCAACTTTTAACATATCATCTGTCTTCATACGGGTTGCCCATAACGATTGGTGAGCGTCCCGCAGCAAGGTCTCGGTAATACCAACTCTCATCTCAACTAACCTCCTCCTAGAGTATTAAAAGACACGCCGTCTGCAGTGCTAAAAAGAAAACGAGCACCTCCGGACGATGAGCTTCTGGATGCAGACGCTTAAGCCAACTCAGTAGCTGTGGCGCCGATGAGCAGGCTTCGGGGATAGGCAGGCAAATCCCAACGCCTTGATAGAGCCAAGACAAAGTCTACCCTTGTCCACTAAATTGCCAAAAGCTTTCCCAAGGCGATCGGGAACAAAAGGCATGGCCTCGTCGTTTTTGCTGCCAAAATAGCTTAAAGTAAAACTGACGGGCTACTTGCCGCCGCAGATCCGGGCCCTAGCTATTCCAAGATGATCAATGGTTCGCCAGTTGACACTGTCTGTCCCGGCGTCACCAAAATTTCCTTTACAGTCCCAGAATTGGACGCGGGAACCTC
>DIPB01000129.1:0-514 GCA_002426275.1 Firmicutes bacterium UBA5499 | reverse complement strand
AGAATTGGACGCGGGAACCTCATTCTCCAGCTTTAAGGCCTCTAGCGTTAATAAGACTGTCCCCAGCTCCACCTTATCTCCCACGTGCACTTTCACGGAAAGAATAGTGCCTGCGAGAGGAGCTTTAACTGTTTCTCCCTCGACTTTTTTTGGCGCGGGCGCCTGCGCACTCTGGTTAATTGAAGCCTTCGTTTCGCCGACTTCTTCCACTGATACTTGGTATTTTTTGTCTTCTACTGTGACTACAAATTGTCTCATGCTAAATCCTCCTTCAAGCTCTCTTGATATCGATAGATTTTATCCGCTCTGGTGGAACCACGGTTGAAATGGCCGCCACAATTGCCGCCATTTCCTTTGTCTCGGTTCCCTGCTCTGCGTCCGTCCTATTGAACAGCTTTCTGACCAACAGAGGAAGCAACCAGAGGGCTAATAACGTTATTACTATTCCCAATAATAATCCTTCAACCATTGACGACATAGCCTTCTTCACCTCCTATATCTATTTAATGATATC
>DIPB01000070.1:7027-7180 GCA_002426275.1 Firmicutes bacterium UBA5499 | reverse complement strand
ACTAGAACCACAAACTCTTTATCCTTAATCTCCAAAGTGGCGTCATTGACCGCTAAAACATTACCAAACCGCTTATAAACGTGTTCCAAGACTACCTGAGCCAATTTTCCTGCCTCCTTCCTGAAATCTGATTCAGCTCCAGCTTAAGCTCCG
>DIPB01000070.1:6446-6866 GCA_002426275.1 Firmicutes bacterium UBA5499 | reverse complement strand
CAGCTCCAGCTTAAGCTCCGTTGTTTGCGGAGTTTTTTATTTTAATCTTCTGTCAAAAAGAAATTCACACCTCCCTTTCGTATGTTTTAGGAGCAGATGGATCTTGCCGTCATGCTCCTGTTACTTTCTTAATATAATATTCAACATTTGGAGCCAATATCCTTTTTTCCGGCTTGAGATATATTTTTTATCATCAGTTAAATATTCTGATTTCAACCGCAAGCGCGCGGGAGTCATTTCAATCTCTCTGGCAGGGGAGCTACCGTCACAGGCATGCCGCCTTGACTGATGGACTGGGCGGCGGCCACGCCAACGGCTACGCTCATGCGTCCGGCAACGGGATGCGCCAGCGGCTCTTTCCCCTCGGTAAGCATATCGATGAAATCTTTGCAGATCACCGGATCCGCGCCCCCATGGGAT
>DIPB01000070.1:6078-6320 GCA_002426275.1 Firmicutes bacterium UBA5499 | reverse complement strand
CGGATCCGCGCCCCCATGGGAGCCGGAACTTGTTTTCACTTCATAGACACGATCCGCTAAGCTCTTGAAGCCAAAACGGCCTCGGGTCTTGACCCAAACCTTCCCTTCGGGCTCGGAATTTTCCAGCCGCCCTTCGGTGCCGATAAGGACGTAATTGCGATGATAATCTGGCGTAAAGTGACACTGCAGATACGCCGCCTTAATCCCGCCTTCCAGTTCCATGATCACCACGTTGTTATCTT
>DIPB01000070.1:922-5856 GCA_002426275.1 Firmicutes bacterium UBA5499 | reverse complement strand
GCAGGTCAAATCATTAGGTTTATCGCCGCCAAAGTAATCTAAACCGCCGAAGGCGGACACCCGCTTAGCATACGCGCCCGTGAGCCAATGGATGATGTCCAAATCGTGAGAGCCCTTCTGCAGCAAGAGAGAAGTGCAGTTTTCTTTAGCGGCGTGCCAGTCGTGAAAGTAAAACTCTCCCCCAAAGCCCACAAAATGCCGAACCCACACCGCTTTGATTTCACCGATAACGCCGCTGTCGACGATCTGCTTCATGGTACGAAACATATTCATGTAGCGCATATTAAAGCCCACCATGAGCTTTTTGCCAGAATCTTTCCAGGCGGTGAGAATCCTGTCGCAGCCTTCCACCGTAATGGCCAAAGGTTTTTCACAGAAGACGTCTTTGCCGGCCTCCAGCGCCGCGACAGCTTGTTGTTCGTGGACAAAGTCAGGAGAGGTGACAGCCACCGCCGTTATATCCCCCCGCTCCAAAAGCTGTCTGTAATCCACATAGAGCGCAGCCTGAGGATGAGCCTCTTGAAAGGCGGCTCTGCTCTGCGGGCTGGGATCAGCACCTGCCGCCAGACGCACTCTAGGATCCTCCGCCCAGTATTTTGCTATGCCGCCGCGGCCGGCAACGCCGATTACGCCCAGTTTCACTTGCTCCATTTTATCTCACTCCCAAAGCAGTACTTTTTTCAAGCTTTCGCCCTTCTGAAAAAAAGTCCTGCCGTGAGAGTCGGGCTATGAAAAAATTACAGGCGTACCCAAACCCCCGGCTGCCAGCGGGGATCCAAAAACGCTGCTGGATCCGTGCTTATGAGCCTTGTAATCTGGCCCCAGCCCGGCGAGGTCTGTTCAACCTCAAGCTTCATTCCCGCGATGGTCAAAAATTGACGGGTCGGCTGCTCTTCTTCAAAGATATCTTCTTCAGACATGATGGTGTACAACATCATTGAAGCCCCCCGCTACTTTCTTCCCGCTGCTTGATGAGTTCCTGCAGTTTATCCAAAGCCTGACCCATACCGCCAACCTCGTCGATGATCCCCTCTGCCACCGCTTCCTTACCGATCAGGACAGTTCCCACATCACGCACCAATTCTCCTGTCCTGAACATCAGCTCACGAAAGCGCTGCTCTGAGATTCGCGAGTTGGCTGCTACGAACTTGGTGATCCGTTCCTGCATTTTCTCCAGATATTCGTAAGTCTGAGGAACGCTGATCACCATCCCTGTGAGGCGCACAGGATGAATGGTCATGGTGGCGGTTTCTGCAACGTAGGAATAATTGGCGGAACAGGCAATGGGAACGCCTATGGAATGACCCCCGCCCAGCACAAGGGAGACCGAAGGCTTGGGCAGGCTTTTGATCAGCTCGGCGATGGCAAGTCCCGCCTCAATGTCGCCGCCCACAGTATTCAGGATCACTAAAAGGCCTTTGATAGTCTTGCTTTGCGCTATGGCGACCAGTTGAGGAATCAGATGCTCATATTTAGTGGTCTTATTTTTAGGCGGAAGAATGACGTGCCCTTCGATTTGACCAACTATGGTCATGCAATGAAAATTGAGATCCGATTCTTGGACGGGCATGGGCATCTGCCCCAATTGCGTGATGGTGTCAAGAGGCTTTTGATCGGCGTCGGAGGCGGGCTGCTGGGAAAGCAAAGGCGAAAAATCCCCTCTAGTTTGTGAGACCATAGTGAAAACCTCCTCGCATTGGTGGTTATACCTAGAATCTCACAGGGTGTGGAAGCTGATTCGGGTAGATCTTGCCAGTTAATTATCTTTTTGGCTGGAATGCATTTTTTGAGCAAATAAAGCGGCTTGCGTGCGATCTGCAAGTCCAAGCTTATGCAGGATATTGCTGACGTGGTTTTTAACAGTCAAGGGACTGATGACCAACGCCACGGCAATTTCGGCATTGGTCTTGCCGTCCGAGATCATGCTCAGAATCTGTCGTTCACGTTCCGTCATCATCTCCCAACCTTCTTTTCTGCCCACCACTTGTTTATTTAAAAGCCGCGAGAGCTCAACGAACAATTCTGCCAACATGCGCGGAGACATGTACGCGCCTTCTTGGGCTACGATCCGGATCGCCTGGACGATTTGCTTGGGATCCTGATCCTTGAGCAAGAAGCCGCAAGCGCCCACGCGAATGGCTTCCAGCAAATAGCAAACGTCCTCGTGCATGGTCAAAACAAGCACCTTGACTTTTGGCAATAACCTCGTCAACTTCGCTGTGGCAGCGATTCCGCCCTCCCCCGGCATGCTCAGATCCATGATCACAATTTGCGGGTTCACTTTAGCAGCCAATTTCACAGTTTCTTCGCCCGTTGCCGCCTCTCCGACGATTTTAAAGTCTGGTTCCAATTCGATGAACTTTCGCAATCCCTCTCTCACTATGGCGTGATCATCGGCAATCAAAAGTGAAATCGGCACTTGAGCTCCCCCTCATTCTTTGACTAACAGCTCCACAATAGTTCCTTTCTGCGGCTGGGCTTTAATGGTAAGCTCCGCGCCGATCAGCGTCGCCCGCTCGCGCATGGTAAGCAGGCCATGGTAATCGTCGGCGATCTTTCCCACGTTAAAGCCGCAGCCCAGATCTCTGATCTGGACCCGCAGCGACTTATGGAGAAATTCCATTTTTACCGTTGCATTATTAACTTCGGCATGCTTCTGAACGTTATTAAGAGCTTCCTGGATTATTCGATAAATCGCGACCTCACGAGAACTGTCCAGACGCCGTTCATTGCCATGAATCACAAAGTCCACGCGGAAACTATTATTCCGCTCCAAGCGTTCAAACATTCTAGACAAAGCCGGAACCAGACCTAGATCATCCAATGACATAGGCCGCAGATCAAAAATAATTTTCCGCAGATCTGCTATGGCTTCCCTGCTGAGCTGTTGAAGCTGCACCAGCTCTCCGGTCAGATCTCCGGAAGCCAGCTCCAAAAGCTTCTGACAAAATTCTGCGCGCATGGAAATGCCGGCCAACGTCTGTACGGGGCCGTCATGCAGATCCCTGGCGATCCGCTGCCGCTCTTCCTCTTGGGCGGTAATGATCTCGGCGCCGAAGTGCTGCCAATTATCCAGCTGCTTCATTTTTTCATCGGCTTGGCTCCAACTGCCGGTGAGCATGCGCATCGCCATGCCCATTTTGGAGAGAAGCTGCTCCGACCGTTCAACCAATCTTTTCATGTTGAGGATGGTCCTCTCCACTTCATCCCGACGTTTACGTAAATCCGCTTCTCTCTGCCTGAGCAATACCAGCTGCAGCTGGTAAGAATTGGCTTCTTCATAGGCGTTTTTGATCTGTTCTTCACTGTGGCTCTTGAAATCGCGGCTCACCTGGGCTAGATAGTTGCGCGAGGTGCGACTTTGCTTTTCCGCTTGGTCAACTTGCAGACTGGTTTTCTGCGTCAAAGAGCGGATTTCCTCCAATTGTCCTTCCATGCGCTCTAGTTCCAGACGCGCGTCTTCCTCTAAATGAAAGATTTCCTCTTTGCTGGCATCCACCGTCTTGATGGCTTTTTCAAAAATCTGATTGAGAGTCTGCGCGTTCAAACCGGCCAACTAGTTGCGCCCCTTTCCAGGTATGATATAATATCAACAAAGATGTGCAAAAGGAGGGAGTGCCTTGCTCCCAGAACTGAGCGTTCTCATTCCTACCTACAACAGGCGAGAAATCCTCCGGCGCTGTCTGCGTTCGCTCTCCAGGCAAACGCTGGCTCCGGAGAAATACGAAGTGATCGTGATCGACGACGGCTCTACGGATCGCACAGAGGAAATGCTGGCCGCCTTTCAAATGGATTCTTCCCTCCGTTGGCAGCACATATCCCACACGGGTCCTTCCGGCGCCCGCAATCGCGGCCTGGAAATGGCCAAAGGCGAATTTGTAGTCTTTGTGGACAGCGATCTCATCGTGGTGCCGGAATTTCTCGCCTCTCACCTTGAAGCGCACAGAGCAAAACCTCAGAGCAAACTTGTGGTGCACGGTCCAGTGATTCATACCACAAACCTGGACAATCCTCAGGCAAAGCAAAAACTTACAGATTATTCCCGTGCTTTTTTCGCCACAGGAAATGCCTCCATCGCTCTGTCGGAATTAAAGGCGGCGGGACTTTTTGATGAAGAGTTCACCGAATATGGCTGGGAAGATTTGGAATTCGGTCGCAGGTTGCGGAAGCGGAAAGTGACGGCGGCAAGAGAACCCAAGGCTATCGGTTATCATTATAAGCAGCAAGTGCAGCTTGCGCATTTCCATGCCCTCTGGCAGCGAGAAAGAGAGCGGGGCCACATGGCGCTTCTTTATTATCGTAAACATCCTGAACTGGAAGTGAAGCTCTCCACAATGCTGGCCTGGCCCTTTTTTCTGCTGGATCGCCTGCTCAGCCTCGGCGGTTGGCCGCACTGGCCAGCCACCGAACGGCTGCTGCATTTTTTGGAACGCCAAAAGTGGCAAGGACCGTTCAAATTTTTCTTTTACCTGGCGCTGAACCACGCCTATTTCGACGGAATACGCGAAGCTCTGCGCCTACAAGGACGCTCTTAAAACTTCCGCCCGCTCCGTCTTTTCCCACGGCAGATCCAAATCCGCGCGTCCGAAGTGACCGTAAGCTGCCACCTGCTTATAAATGGGACGCCGCAGATCCAGATCGCGGATAATCGCAGTCGGCCTCAAATCAAAAACCTCAGAGACGAGCTTCTCCAAGCGCCTATCGCTGACGACGCCAGTGCCAAAAGTGTCAACGGAAATCGATACAGGCCAGGCAACGCCGATGGCATATGCCAGTTGGATTTCACAGCGCTCGGCCAGGCCGGCTGCGACGATATTCTTGGCCACATAACGCGCGGCGTATGAAGCGGAGCGATCCACTTTTGTTGGATCTTTGCCTGAAAACGCGCCGCCGCCGTGACGGGCCGTTCCGCCGTATGTATCTACGATGATCTT
>DIPB01000070.1:342-827 GCA_002426275.1 Firmicutes bacterium UBA5499 | reverse complement strand
CCGTATGTATCTACGATGATCTTGCGGCCAGTGAGGCCGGAATCGCCTTGCGGTCCGCCAACCACAAATCTCCCTGTGGGATTGACTAAAAAGCGGGTGTCAGCGTCCACCAACTCCGCCGGTAAAATCGGACCTGCCACTGTCTCCTTCAAGTCGGAGAAGATTTGCTCCTGCGAAACATCGGGACTGTGTTGCGCGGCAATGAGCACCGTATTGATCCTCACGGGCTTTTCGCCCTCGTATTCCACTGTGACCTGCGTCTTGCCGTCCGGTCTCAGATAAGGCAGCGTCCCATCCTTGCGCACGGCGGCCAATCTCTTGGCCAGCTTATGCGCCAGCGAGATGGGCAGCGGCATCAGCTCCTGAGTCTCACGCGTGGCGTAGCCAAACATCAGTCCTTGGTCTCCAGCCCCCAGCTCCAGCTGCGGGTCTTCCCCCAGCCGACTCTCCAACGCCCGATTTACGCCCTGGGCGATGTCCGGCGA
>DIPB01000070.1:0-134 GCA_002426275.1 Firmicutes bacterium UBA5499 | reverse complement strand
CCCTGGGCGATGTCCGGCGACTGCTCGTCTATGGCTGTGATCACCCCACATGTTTCGCCGTCCAGTCCGTATTTCGCTCTGGTATAGCCGATCTCGCAGATGGTTTTCCGCACCAGCTTGGGAATATCCACATA
>DIPB01000108.1:11278-21012 GCA_002426275.1 Firmicutes bacterium UBA5499 | reverse complement strand
GGAGAGCAAGCGTTAAGATGGGCTGCTGCAGGAGCTATTTTGACTGAAGAACGATTCAATCGTGTTCCCGGTTATAAAGATGTTTCCTCGCTTAGTTTAAAGCTTAGCGCTTACTTGGGAATCACAGAGAAGGCAGCTACAGCGTGAAATATTGAGTGAGGCTACGCATGTGAAATTCCACGACATCTGGGACAATCTCAATTTTTTAAAGGCTTTTCCGAGTCTCGGCTCTCACCTTAAAAAATAAAAAAAATTCTGTTAAAAATTGACCTTTTCCCCCGCGCTCCAAAATTATCAGTAGCGCAAGGCTCTAACCCCTGCTTTCAAAGTGGATACTGCGACCCTATTGGGAACGCTCTATTTTATCTAGGACAAACTTTCTAATGTTTTCTGCGCTTTCTATTGCTTGAGCCATATCATTTTCAGTTAGCTCAGTGTTAGCTGGATATCTAACTTGCACACCATAATCAACTAACTCTATGCAATCATCCTCTACCTCTTTAAAATCTACCGCATATTGACTGCATATTTTATTTAAAAGTACTAGATCGTGCGTTTTTATTAGCTTACCTCCATTCAATGCGATGTAACCTTTTAAATATTTTTCCGCACTTTGCTGACAATGATAACAAATTATTTCGTAAGGAGTTGGCAGCATCTGAAGGAGAAATTTTGCGGAATTTAAATCATTTTCTGCAAAAGCAAACCATTCCGCAGCGATGTCGTTATTGTTCAAAAACCTTCACCCCTTCGTTTTTTATTTTATACTCTAGCGTAGTTTCCAGATTTGCCCTTTTCTGGAAATCATCTTTATTATATACAAGGATATCCACCGGCATTGTCGCAACATTGGAAATGGATTTCCTAATGGCTCTTATTAAATCCCTTTTTCTAATGTTAGTATCATCTGTTATAATACATAAATCAAGATCGCTATCTTCATTGGGTTCGCCATAGGCAAAAGAACCAAATAAATAGATTCTCTCCACTAAAGCAACTTCATTTATTCGATTAACCAAAGCCATAACCTCCCGCTGGAGATCCTCGCTCATAAGACTCACCTCGCAGCAAATGTGGTTTGCAATTTCATTATACACAAGCTAATGCCTAAAATCAATTAAAGCCTTGAGATGTCAACTTCCGTCAGCTCAAAAGTACCGGCCGGACAAGCTGCGCGCTTACCCGGGCACGACGCAAAAGAAGAAGCCGCAAGGTGTAAATGCCTTGCAGCTTCTTCTTGCTTCTTTGCTCTGTTTTTATTGTAATCTATCTTTGATGATTGCCATGAGTTTATCTACATTGGAAGGATCCATGCCGCTTAAGATTTCCTCCCCCACCTTCACAGCCGGACCGCCGGCACAGCTTTCCAGACAGAAGGTGGCGCGCACGTCCACTCTGTCTCTTAGCCCTTCCTCTTTCACCCTGCGGAGCAGCTCCTGCAGGGTGCTGTAGGAACCGCCCAGGTAACAGCAGGTGCCGACGCAGACTGAAACTTCCACCTTCGCCTGGTCATTGTTGTTGGCCACCAGACTGATATCTTCGCCTGTGATGCGCCTGCGGGTGCCGTAGTCCGTATGGAGCGTCCGGTGCGCCAAGGCGCTGCCCGGCTTCTCCAGCCACCTGTGATAGAGATTCTGCAGGAGAGGATTATCCTGACTCTTGCGCAAAGTCTGCTGCCTGTCGACTGAATAAAGACCCTTCCGTCTCTTCAGCCTGGCATCGGTATCATTGGGCAGCGGCTGTCCGCCGCCGCCAATACAGCCTCCGGGGCACGCCATAACCTCGATCAGGTCGTAGGCTACTTCCCCTGCGGCCAGCTTGGCCAGCAGAGCCTTCACATTGCTGAGGCTATGCACAACCGCCAGGCGCACTTTATTACCCGCCACATCAACCTCTGCTTCCCTGATGCCGTCAAGGCCGCGGACCTGAGAAAAATTTACCTGCGCGGAACCGTGGCCTGTGGCCATTTCTCCGGCCGCCCTCAGCACGGCTTCAGCCACGCCGCCGCTGTTGCCGAAGATCATGCCTGCGCCTGTGGAGAGGCCAAAAGGCATGTCCAGCGACTCCGGTTCCAAATCGTTAAAGTCTAAGCCATATTCCTTAACCATCCGGGCCAATTCCTGGGTGGTGAGCACATAGTCTACGTCAGGCACATTGCCGTCACCGGCTTGAACGCTGAATTCCGGCCGCTTTGCTTCGAATTTTTTAGCCGTACAGGGCATGATTGATACTACCACCAGCTCCTGAGAGTCAATGCCCATTTCTTTGGCCAAAAAGCGTTTGGCCACCGAACCGAACATCTGCTGCGGCGAGCGGCAACTGGACAGCTGCGGCAGCAGTTCCGGATGATACTGCTCGGCATATTTCACCCAGCCCGGGCAACAAGACGTGAACTGAGGCAGCCGCTCTCCCTTCTGCACCCGCTCCAGGAACTCATGCGTTTCCTCAAGCACTGTGAGATCAGCCGCAAAACTGGTATCATACACCTTATTGAAACCCATTTTCTTAAGAGATGCCACCATTTGTCCCATGGCAACCTCTCCGGGCTTGAGGCCAAATTCCTCGCCGATGGCAACCCGGACCGCAGGGGCAATCTGAGCCACAACCACCTTTTCCGGATCATAAATGGCCTTAAATACGTCCTGGATTTCCGAGCGCACCACCAAAGCGCCGGTGGGACAAACCGAAGCGCACTGACCGCAGTTTACGCAGTCCACTTCGGCAAGCTTCTTGCCGAAAGCGGGACTCACCTCCGCTTCGGAGCCGCGGTTGACAAAATCCAGCACTCCGATTCCCTGCACCTCGGAACAAACGCGCACGCAATCGCCGCAGAGAATGCATTTATTCGGATCCCGGACAATGGCCGGGGAACTGTCATCAATGGGCAGCATTTTCTCTCTGTGGCCGAACCGAACTTGCCGCACTCCCATCCTCTGGGCCAGATCCTGCAGCCTGCAGGCGCCGCTCTTTTCACAGGTCGTACAATCCCGATCGTGATTGGCCAAAAGCAGCTCCAAAACCATCCGCCTGTTGCGCTGCAGTCTCGGGGTATTGGTGTGCACCACAAGTCCCGTTTCAGGCGGCGTAGAACAAGAAGCCGCTATGCCCCTGCCGTCTATTTCCACCATACACATCCGACAGGCGCCGTAAATGCTCAGCTCGGAATGATAGCAAAAGGTGGGCAGCTCGATTCCGGCCTTGCGCACAACCTCCAAAATGTTCTTTTCATCTGTAAACTCCACGGCTACGCCGTCGATTATCATTTCTGCCATATCGGCACCTCCTTTATCCAGCAATTGCCCCAAAAGGACAGGCCTCTTTACATGCGCCACACTTAATGCACTTTGCCTGATCGATCACAAAAGGCTGCTTGATCTTGCCGCTGATGGCCCCAACCGGACAATTGCGGGCACATTTGCTGCAGCCGCGGCAAAGTTCGGGATCTATTTCGTAACCCCTAAGGGCTTTGCAGACTCCGGCCGGACACTTCTTATCCCGGACATGAGCCAGATATTCCTCCCTGAAATAACGCAGCGTAGTGAGCACAGGATTAGGCGCAGTCTTGCCCAGACCGCACAAGGAAGATTCGCGGATCGCCGTCGCCAGTTCCTCCAGCAAATCCAAATCTTCTTCTTTCCCTTCTCCGGCCACAATGCGCTCGAGAATCTCCAGCATTCTCTTGGTTCCCTCACGGCAAGGCACACACTTGCCGCAAGACTCGTTCTGGGTAAAATTCATGAAAAAGCGCGCTACCTCGACAATACAAGTCTTCTTGTCCATGACCACCATGCCGCCGGAACCGATCATGGCGCCCACTTTGGCCAAGGAGTCAAAATCCAAGGGCAAATCCAGATGCTCTGTGGTCAGGCAGCCGCCGGAAGGACCGCCGATTTGCACGGCCTTAAATTCCTTGCCATCCCTGAGGCCGCCGCCGATCTCGAAGACTACTTCCCTGAGAGTTGTGCCCATGGGAACTTCAATCAGGCCGGTATTGGCAACTTGTCCTGTAATGGCAAACGTCTTAGTGCCCGGGCTCTTCTCCGTGCCCAATTTCCTGAATTCGGCGGCGCCGCCGCCGATAACCAGCGGCACATTGGCTAAAGTCTCCACATTGTTGATGATGGTCGGTTTCCCAAACAGTCCCTTATTGGCCGGGAACGGCGGCTTCGGCCTGGGCATGCCCCGTTCGCCTTCAATGGAAGCAATGAGTGCGGATTCCTCACCGCAGACGAAAGCGCCCGCGCCCTCTTTGATTTTCAGATGAAAACTGAACCCGCTGCCTAAAATATCGTCGCCCAAGAGCCCAAACTCTTCGGCGGCAGCGATGGCTTTCCTGAGCCTTGTGACCGCCAGCGGATACTCGGCCCGGACGTAGATATAGCCTTCGGACGCGCCAATGGCGTATGCGGCCAAAAGCATGCCTTCAATGAGCCGGTGCGGATCTCCCTCCATCAGGCTGCGATCCATGAAAGCGCCCGGGTCTCCTTCGTCGCCGTTGCAGATCAGATACTTGGGGCTGCCCTTGGCCGAGCGTGCGAACTGCCATTTCCGGCCTGTGGGGAAGCCGCCTCCGCCCCGCCCTCTGAGCCCAGAGGCCAGAACTGTATCTGCAACCTGCTCTGGCGTCATCTCAAAGAGGGCATTCTCCAAAGCTTCATAGCCGCCGTGAGCCAAATATTCTTCCAGATCCTCAGGATCCAAATTCCCGCATTCGGAGAGAGAATACCGGTGCTGCTTCCGGTAGAAAGGAATCTCTTCCTCTTTGGCGAAATGCTCTCCTGTCACAGGATGCTTGTAGGTGAGTCTCTCCACTACCTGGCCGGCTTTGAGGGTGGTCTCCACAATCTCTTCCGCATCGGAGGCTTTTACCTTCGTATAGAGGATCCCGTCCGGCTCGATTCTCACCAGGGGCCCCATTTCGCAGAAACCATGGCAGCCGCTTTTGGCCACCGTGATCCCGTCTTCTCTTTTAGCGACAACCTCAACCGCCAGTCCCTGCTCTTTCACAAGCTCGCTCAGGCGGCTCCAAAGCTGCAAAGAGCCGTTGGCAACGCAGCCGGTGCCTGCGCACACCAAGACCCTCTTTTTCACCTTCAGCTTCGCTTTTCCCTCTTGTCTCATGGCAGAGAGCGTACTGCGATTCAGTTTCACGCGGACGCACCTTCCTTCTTGATGATCTCGTCCAAAATCTCATCGACCTTCTCCGGCGTCATCTGTCCGTAGACCTGATCGCCCACCATCATCACAGGCGCCAGTCCGCAGGCGCCAAGACAAGACACCATCTCCAAAGTGAACAGGAGATCGTCGGTGGTATTCTTACCCTTGCCGAAATCAAGTTTCTTTTCAATTGCCTCCCGGATCCCCGCCGAGCCGCGCACATGGCAGGCAGTGCCATCGCAGACTCTGATCACATACTTACCCTTTGGCGCTAAAGAAAACTGCGCATAGAACGTGGCAACTCCGTAGACGGTCGCCGGAGAAATATCCATGGCAGTGGCAATATAGGTGAGAATTTCTTCCGGCAGATAACGATATTCCTCCTGAACCTCTTGAAGAATGGCAATCAGAGAAGAGCGCTTTCCTTCATATTTTTGGATGATTTTATTCACGCGCTCAAAACTTCTGGTCTCCTTGGTCAACTCAATCCCTCCTCCACAATCACAGCTTAAAAATAGTGTACTGTGACCGCTTTATCCATTTTCTCTAGTTGTTGCGCCAGCTCCCTGACCAGTTGGCTTTTGAGCCCTAAATTCAAGGGAAAATTTGGATTCTGATGGGCAGGATTGATGGCTCTGCCTACCAGAAAAGTAATCTCATCGCTCTTTTTGAGGATTTCTACCAGCCTGCTGGCTCCGTCCAGGTTATCCGTATTTTCTCCGTTCGCCAGCAGCTGTTTGGCCTGCGCCAAAGTGATCACGCCCTCTGTGATCAGATCCGCCCCGTTTAATTTGCCGGTGGGCGGCAAGTTGTCCGCTTGGGCCTTGAGATCAACCTCCAGCCTTTCGCCCCATTCCCGGGCAATGATCTGGCTGGTTGTACCGCCGCAGATCACCTTCTTGCCTGAAGCTGCGGCCAAAGTTTTAGCCAGCCGGGGATCGTCTTCAGAGCGCAAAGGCGGTCCCACTGCGATTGTCACAGAGCGACTCTTCCGCCCTTGCAAGACCAAAACCGTGGCGTCGTCGCCGGGCTTGCCTTCATATAATTGCTCCGAGGCCATGCCTATCCACGACGCCACATCCTGGGCCTGATTGCCGGCTGCGCAGAGACGCTCGGCGTAATTCGCCACTTCTTGCCACTGCCAGCCAAAGTTCAAGATTCCTCCGGCGCCGGCATGAACTATCCCGTCGCTAAGCATGATTAAATAATCACCTTCCGCAAGAATGAGCTGACTTTCACGAATCCTTTTGCCCGCCAGCTGATATTCTTGAAACTGATAGTCCTGTCTTTTTCCATTTCGCACAAAAATAACCGGCGGATTATCGAATTCAGCCAGCTGCGCCCGACCGCCGGAGTCTACCCTGGCCACGGTGAAAGTCGAATAGGCCAAATGTCTTTCCCGGCAAACAGGCAACGTCTGCGAGACTGTCTCCACCACATCCGCCAGACTGGCCCCGCCGAAGAGCATGGTAACGATGATCTTGCTGGTTAAAGTGGAGAGAATATTCGCCTTAACGCCGCTTCCCAGGCCATCTGAGAGCACCATGACCAGAGTGTCGCCGGCGCGGGAGATTTGGACGCTGTCCCCGCAAAGTTCCTCCCGCCACTTACGCAGCTGGAAAGAACCAATCTCCAGGTACATGCTACTCATCTCCCCGACCGATGATCTGGATGAGCTTGGTGAGCAGGACTTTGGTTTGGGCTGTGGTCTCTCCCAAAAGGCCCGCAATCTCCTGCGCAACCCGCATTTGCCTCTGGATTACTTCCTGCGCCCTGCCCACGGTTTCCTGGCGCAGTTCCTCCATCTCCCGTTTCTGCTGCGTCTGAACTGTGATGTCCGTGAAAATCCCAACCACAATTCTGTGCTTGGGCACGCCGAATATATATTGACTGGTCACAAGCCCGTCATAGGATGTTTGAGCTTGCACTGGCTTGTTGTCTGCCACCGCCTGGGCAAAGTATACTGGATCCAAAATGAGTTCTAAAGGTTTATTTTTCATCCTCCCGCTGGTGGTGGAAAACATTTGCTCCGCCTGGGGGTTGAGATCCAAAACCAGCAAATCTTCATCCGTAACGATGATGCCGTTAGGTGTGGAGCTGAGCACTAAATTGGCCAAAGATTCGGCTCTGGCCCGCATGTTGGGAATGCACATCTGAACCTCAGCCATTCCATTGAAAACCGCTTTCGCCTTTTCCCGACAAGAATTATAGCCGCAGGCGCCGCAATTCAGCTCATCCTCCTGAGCATACTTGCCCATGCGTTTGAGGATTTCCTCCAGTTGCGCCTCCGTCGGTTCTTCATCGCAAATCGGCTCCGGCCTATAGGTGCGGGTCAAGTCCATTTTTGCGGCAGGCTGCGTCAAAGGTCTTTGCGCATATGCCAAAAGACGCTTTTTCGCTTGCCAGAAACTTTCCGCTGTGCTCATGGGACCTGCGATGCAGCCTCCTCTGCAAGCCAAAAGCTCTGTGAACCGAGGCGCCTCTTCCGGCTCAAAATGCTGCAAAAATTCCAAGCATTCTCTCATTCCGGAAATGGCTAAACCGGATTCCCACTGGCTCTGCCCCATCGTGGCCAGCTGTCCGCCATCCACGGGGAAAAATCTGGCGGCACGCTCGCCCCACTTAACGGACTTGACAGAGCCGGAAGCCTTCGCGGCAGGCAGGTCTTCATCGGCCAGCCAGAGGGTCAATTCCTGAAAAGTCAAGGCTGCATCCACAGCTCCGGCGAGGCCTTCCGCCAGCAATTCGCCCTTCTTGGCCACACAGGGCCCTACGAAAACCACTTTAGCGTTCTCATCCCGGCTCTTAATCAGCCTGCCGTGAGCGATCATGGGAGAGACCACAGGCGCCAGATAAGGCAAAAGGTGAGGGAAATAAATCTCAACCAATTTCACCACCGCAGGACAAGCGCTGGTGAGCCAAGGGCCGGCGCCTAAATCCCGATGAGCTTTGGCAACCAGCGCCGCTCCCAGAGCGGTCTCTTCCACTGCCGCCACTTTGCGCTTCAGGAGCGCCTCTTTGAGCGTTTCAAAGTCCCAGGGAAGACAGCCGGCAAACGAAGGAGCCAAACTCAGCACAACGCGCTCTCCTCTGGCCAGCCACCGTTTCACCAGCGGCAAATCTTCCCTTACTACCTTCGCGTGCTGCGGACAAACCCGGACGCATTCAGCATCGCCGATGCAGCGCTCCGGTACAACCTGAGCATGTCCAGCGACCACTTTAATGGCTTTTACAGGACAGGATCTAAGACATTTGTAACAGTCCTTACAATTGGTTTTCAGCGTGCTGATTACGCCTGTCATTTTCCCGCCACCCTTTGTACTATTTTTCACAATTTTACCCTACGCTTAATGATAGCATAGGGTAACTGCAGAATCAAGAGTGGGGGGTTTTTGCGGAGTTTTTAAACCCTAACCATTATATTGCCCTCTGGTCAACAGAAGGTTAAATAGTGATTAAAAGAATGTTAAAGATCCCGCTCAGGTCGCAGCCAATCCCGGTCTGCGCGCCTTGTCCCGCCGCGCTCTCATTTGATGAGCAAGCCAAGCAGCCGCGACAGCTCGCACGCTTGCTCCGCAGTGACCACAGCCCCTTTGAGCTCTGAACCGGAGACGACGATGCCGTCGATTTGGTCGCTTGTAAAATCCAGTTTCTCCAAAGGCGTATGGAAAAAATCAACCCCAAGCAGCTTGCACTCGTGAAACTCAACAGCTTTCAAACTGCTTTCCTGAATGCTGGCCCAAGACAGATCCGAGGCGCAAAAGACGCTGCTTTTCAGCTTCGCCACAGATAAATTGAGGTATTGACAATCACTGTCCTGCCAGAGAACGTCGCCGAAAACCGCCTGACTGAAATTAGCGCCAACCATCTTGCAATTTCTGAACTCAACGCGGTGAAAAGAGCCTTCTGTGAGGTCTACGTTAGCGAGAGCGCAGTTTTGAAAAACCACGTCCGTAAAAAAAGTCCTGGTCAGCTTGGAGGCGCCGAACCGGCAATTTTCAAACAGACAGTTTTGAAATTCCAAAGCATTCGCTTGCGCTTCCACACAATCGTCGGAAAAACGAAAGCCGCTGATGTCTTTCTGGTCCGAAATCGCCCGCTGGAGGACCTCCTTGAGGTTATCCGCTTCTAGTTCGCCCGCTAATTTTGGTTTTCTGATTTTCATTTCAGTCCCCTCTGCGCTTTCACTTCCCCCGCGCCTTCAGAGAATCGCTCTGTAAATGAAGCTGCAGCCAAAAAAGAGCAATACACAGCCAAGGGCGGCGATGATGAAACGATATAGCCCGTCTTTAATCAATCTGCGCGTTTTGCCAACGGACACTGAAACAAACCCGTACCAGCTGAAATCAGCCAAAATATGTCCGCAGTAGAATGCAGCCAAGCCCGGCATCCCGGCAACTTCATGCGCCTGAAGCAAAAAGCCCAGGCCGATCACCGCCCACCAGAACAAAAAATAAGGATTTGCCGCGCTGATGGCCAACCCTGAATAAAACATATTTCGCGTCTTGGTTTTGCCGGCATCCACTTCAATCTTTACTTTATTCTTCAATGCGCCGCCGATCATATCAGCGCCCATA
>DIPB01000108.1:0-11151 GCA_002426275.1 Firmicutes bacterium UBA5499 | reverse complement strand
CCGATCATATCAGCGCCCATATAAGCCAAAAGCGCGCCGCCGATGATGCCGATGGCGATTTGCACGGAGTCGGATTTCAGAATCAAATCAAATCCCAGCAGGAGCAAAGCAACTAAACCAAGCTCCAAAACCGCGTGGCCGGCCGCGATGATGAAACCGGCCTTGGGGCCGGCGTTCAAAGCTTGCCTAATAGTATATGTAAGCAAGGGCCCCGGCATCATGGCGCCGGAGAAGCCGATTGTCAGGGCGGATAAAAAAAGTATTACCATTTAATACGCCTCAAAATCACATAAAATTCAATCTGTATTGACCAAAAATCCGGGCTTCCTTAACGCTTTTTTTTTGGCATACTTACTGTGCAAAAGCTCCATCAACGCTTGCGCCAAAAGCTGAGAATCGTGACGCAGCAAATTCTTCTTGCTGATGATGGGAGCCTCGATGGGAATATAGCCCAGTTTCCTTATCTCTTCGGCCCTGCTTTCCACAGGATAGGAACCCTCAAGCTGATATTTCTCCAGCAGTTCCTGAGGAAGAGCGAAGTCATTGTTCATCAGGACAAAATCGATGATCTTTTTATGGCTGTGCGCTATGAGCGCCTCCACGTGTTCAAGGGCCGTATACCCTTCGCTCTCTCCGGGCTGGGTCATCACATTGCACACGTAAACTTTCGGCGCTCTGGCGCGCAAAATTGCCTTAGTTATGCCGTCCACTAGGAGATTAGGAATAATGCTGGTGTAAAGGCTTCCGGGGCCCAAAACGATCAAATCCGCTTCGGCTATGGCGGCCAACGCTTCAGGCAAAGGTTCCGCATCGGCAGGCACCAAAGAGACTTTCTTGATGCGTTTGCCGGACTGAGGAATTTTATGTTCGCCGCGGACGACGCTTGCATCCGTATACTCAGCCTCAAGATACACTTCTTTCAAAGTGGAGGGTAAGACCTGCCCCCTCACTGCCAGCACGCGGCTGAACTCCTTAATGGCCGTGAGGAAATCGCCGGTTACATCGCCCATGGCAGCCAGAAAAAGATTGCCGAAATTATGGCCGGCCAAAGTCCCTTCCTCTCCAGTGAAGCGATACTGAAAAAGCTTATTTAGAAGCGGTTCCGCATCCGCCAGCGCCAGCAGACAATTGCGCACATCTCCGGGCGGCAGGATTCCCATCTCCTCCCGCAGCCTGCCGGAGCTGCCGCCGTCGTCGGCAACTGTCACGATGGCGCTGAGATTAATTGTATACTCCTTCAGTCCCCGCAATAGCGAGGCAAGGCCAGTGCCGCCGCCCACCACCACGATCCGCGGTCCGCGCCGGCCATGGCGGGTTTTATACAGCTGCCTGGGCCAGCTGCCCGGATAGCCCAGATCCGAGATCAGCGAGTCCAGCAGGCGATAAAAACCCCAGCCAATCAGAAACAAGCCCAAAAGCAACAGCGGCAAGGCCAGCGGAAGTAAAGAGCGCACCTGCCCCGTCATTCGGAAGAACAACCTGAGCAGGTGCCATTGTAATTTATTGATGGTCCGCCAATCCAAAAGGAAGATTAAGCTGCCGCTGAACAGCAGAATCCCGGCGCTAATCGTCATTAACCAGCGTTTAAAACCCCAATCCCTCGTTCTCAATCACAATCCCTCCGCCTCAAACTGCTTTGGCGTTTTGCAAATCGCGATGTTCCACCAACACTTTATAGCCTAAGCCTCGAACGAAATCTCCCAACGCGTTGGTCACGGCCACAGAACGATGCCTGCCGCCTGTGCAGCCGATGGCGATCACCAAATTCGAACGCCCTTCTCTGCGGTAATTAGGGAGCAGATATTTTATGAACGAAAAAAAATGCTGATAAAATTCGTGGGTTTGCGGCCAGCGATTGAGATACTCCACCACCGCCTGATCGTTTCCGGAACATTCCCGCAAGCCATCCACATAATATGGGTTAGGCAAAAAGCGCACATCGAAAAGCAGATCCGCGTCTATGGGGATGCCGTGCTTAAAGCCAAAGGAGACCGCGGTCACCAGAAATTCGGTAGTATGATCCGCAGCAAAGCACTTGCTGATCTCGCGTTTCAGCTCGTAGTTGGAAAGATTAGACGTATTGATGAGCTTGCTGGCTTGCGCTTTGAGGCTGGCCAAGCGCTGTCTTTCCCCGGCGATGCCCTCCAGTACGCTGCCGGAAGGCGCAAAAGGATGACGGCGTCTGGATTCTTTAAAGCGACGAATCAGGATCCGATCGTCCGCCTCCAGGAAGAGGATTTCCGGACACAGCCCCAGCTGCTCCACGCTCTGCAAAGCTTCGGTGAGACTATTGAAGAACTCCCCGCCTCGGATATCTACGACCAATGCGATATGCTTCAGCTTTGTCTTCAGACAAAGCTCCGCGAACTTAGGAATCAGCATTGGAGGCAAGTTATCAATGCAAAAATACCCAAGATCCTCAAAGCAGCGCATCGCCTGAGTCTTACCTGCCCCGGAAAGGCCGGTGATAATCACAAAACGATTTTCTTCCATCTATCTCACGCTCCTCTCCTGATCCGATTATAACATAAATCAGCTGCGGAGACTACTTGGGGGGCCAAAAACCCCTGAAGTCCCATTTACGCAGTGCGGCAGCACTTTTTGACGCTTACGATTATTGCGATCGCTCATGGGAGAAACTATGACCATGCTAAAAATACGCTCGGATCTGCACACCCACACCACTGCAAGTCACGGCAAAGGCAGCATGGAAGATAACGTCCGCGCAGCCGCGGCGCTGGGCCTGCAGAAAATTGCCATTACGGACCACGGACCGGCACATTTGTTTGGCGTGGGGATCGCAAACGAAAAGGTTCTTTTACAGCAAAAAGCAAAAGCCAGACAGCTAGCTCCTCTCTGGCCGCAGATCGAAATCCTCGTTGGCGTGGAAGCCAACATCATCTCTCCGGACGGCAGACTCGATGTGTCCGAATCTATCCTTGAGCAGTTAGACATCGTCTTAATCGGCCTTCATCCCAGAGTCTTGCCCGCTTCCGCAGGCTCGGCCAAAGCTTTAGTCTGGCAAAATTGGCTGGCCGGCTTTCCCCGCTTTCAACCGGCGGCCATAGAGACGAATACCGCCGCCCTCATCAGGGCTTTGGAACGCTACCGGGTGGATGTCGTGGCTCATCCGGGACTGCATCTTAGAATTGACACCCTGGCTTTAGCCGCAGCCGCGGCAAAGCGCAATGTGGCCTTGGAGCTCAGCGCGGGACACCATGTGGAAAAAGCGTATTTAGAGCGGGTTTTGCAGACACCCGCGAAGCTCGTGATCTCATCCGACGCCCACAGGCCCGAAGATGTGGGTTCGTTTCTGCCGGCGCTGAAGCTGGCGGCGGAACTCAAGATCCCCGCCCTGCGAATCCTTAACGCTTCAAGCTAGATTGCCGCGCCGATAAATCAGTTCTCCCTCCAGATATGTCCGTTCCACCTGAAACTCAGAATTGATAGCCACCAGGTCCGCCGCTTTTCCCACCTCAATGCTGCCGTACAGCTCACAGACGCCTATGGCCTGAGCCGGAACCAAAGAAGCTGCCCGTACAGCCTGCCAGAGGTTCAGCTGGGCAAAATTGCAGGCATTCTGCACTTCCTGAATCATAGTGATGACGCTGCCGCAGAGGGAGCCTGAAGGCCGCCTGGCCTCCAGGCCTTTGACGATCATCTTTTCACCGCCGAAATCATATTCCCCGTCCGGATAACCCATGGCTTTCAGCCCGTCTGTAATCAGGATCACATCGTCCGCGCCGCGGGATTGGACGAAGAGTTTCACTGTGGCAGGATGCAGGTGAATGCCGTCGGAGATGATTTGGGCTTTGAGGCCTTCCAAGCTTAAAGCCGCGCCAAGGATCCCCGGCTCCCGGTGATGGAAAGGACGCATCCCGTTGCCCGTGTGGGTAACCTGACTTAAGCCCGCGCGGACCGCCTCTTGCATTTGCGCGTAGGTGGCGTCGCTATGCCCAGCAGCCACATATGTCCCCCGACTGGCGAGATAGCCGATCAAAGCCAAATGCCCGGGAAGTTCCGGCGCCAATGTCAAAAGCTTCAGTCCCCCAGGAGGCAGAAGCTCATAGAGCTGATCTATTTCCGTCCTTGTGCCGGGACGGATGGCGTTTTCCGGTTGCGCCCCTTTATATTCGGAGGCGATGAAAGGGCCTTCCACATGCACGCCTAAGATCCTGGCGGCTTCGGGGAAAGCTTGGCCCATGAATTTGCCCACGTTTTCCACAGCCCGGGCTATGTCCTTCTGCGACGCGCTCATGGTGGTGGGCAGGAAGCCGGTGACGCCGGCAGAGGCAAATAACCGCGCCATGGTCTGAAGGGCCTGGGGCGTGGCGTCCATTGTATCCGCGCCGCCTCCGCCATGGACGTGCAGATCGATGAGGCCCGGAATCAAAGTAAGCTCTCCCAGATCCACGGCCGGACCGGGAGCCTGGCCGCTGCCTATGGCGGCGATTTTACCGGCTTCAACCTGCACCCAGCCGCCCACCAACTCCCGCTGCGGCAGCACAATCCTGCCTGCTTTCAAAATCAAAGCCATTACCTTCTTTCCGCGTTTAAATTCCAGACGGCAACTTTGCCGTCCAGGCTTGCGAAGTACAGCCGGGCGCCGTCAAAGTACGGATCGCCCAGAATGAAACCGTCTCCCACTCGTAAAAGCGGCCGCGCCTTGAGCCCCGCTTCCCGCCACAGCCTGTAGAGGGTGCCGCCTAAAGCGATTTGGTAGGCCTCACCGCCGCCGCCCACAGGGCCCGGGCCCGTGAAAAAATCCGCCACATCAAGCTCAGCGAGCTTTGTCCCTTTGCCGTCGACGCCGATCAGCTTCCTGTTCAGGGTGCCGGCAACCAGAAGTCCCCCAACCGTGGTATTCAAAGGCGCGTAAAGCAATTTCTCTTCCAGCTGCCAGAGCACAGCGCCGTCGTCAGGATTCAAACCCCAGACTTTCCTGGGACCGGAGATCAGAAGCGCGCCGCCGACCAAGGCCGGCACTGCGCTTCCGGGAGCGTAAATCCCAAGATCCAGCTTCCGAGACCAAAGCTTCTTGCCGTCCAACAGCCGGAAAGCCGCAATGCTGCCTTCCCAGCTGGCGGCATAGACGATATTTCCTGCGACCAGCGGGGAAGCTTCCAGGAGGCCGCCTAAATCATTTTGCCAACGCAATTTGCCTGTTTGCGCCTCCAATGCCACCAGCTTAGCGCCTGCTCCCACCAACACCAGATTGCCTGCCGTCTCAGGCCTTGAGAGCACGCTGCCGTCTAAAACTAAAGACCAGCGCAGCTGTCCTTTCTCTGTAAAGCTAAAAAAGCTGCCCGCTTCACTGCCTAAATAGAAAGCGTCCTTTCCCCACTTGGCGCCGCCAACCAAGGGCGAGCCTAATTGCCTCTCCCACAACAGTTTTCCTTCTTGTTTGCTGAGACATTGCACCCAGCCGTTCAAGGTGGTGACCAGCAGCGCGTCAGGGGACGCTGCGGGCCCGGCCTGAAGATCGCCTTTCGCTTGGAACTCCCAGCTGAGGCTGGGACTGGCCTTTTCCGGCTGGAAGAAAAAAGAGCGCTGCTCCTGCCAATACCCGGTAGCCGTCTGATAGCGCAAGGAGAGAGTGTGCCAGCCCGCGACCCAATCTCCCAACAGATTCGTCTGCCAAGGGATCTCCTTTCCTTGAGCTTCTAATGATACGGACAGCTCCCGTTTGCCGTCCACCGCCACCTGCAGGGTACCTTGACTTGCGCCAGGGATCAGCAGCCGGATGGGAATGGCTGCTTGCCAGCGCGCGCCCTGGGCGGGAGAGAGCACTTTCAATTCTTCCTCCGCCTCCGGCGTGAAGCTGTTGAGCAAACGGAGCTCTCCGCCAACCTTTTTGCCGAAAATCGTGGTGCGCCGGCCGCTGAGATTGACGATCAGGTATTCTCCGTTCATGGCTGCGGGGCTGACCACGGAGAAGACGCCATTGGCCTTTTGGAATTGATAAGTGTGGAGGTGACCGGCAAGCAAAAGACGAATTTTCCCGCCGGAGAGGAGCTTTAAAACCTCTGCTTCGTTATCCACCATGGGCTGGCCGCTATTTGAGGTCCTGACAATCGGGTGGTGCAGAAAGACGATCTTCTCAGGCGAGCCTGCTTGCAGCTCTTTCGCCAGCCACTTGAGCTGCTCCGCCTCAATGTGGCCATACTGCTCCATCCGGATACTGCTGTCTAAGGCTATAAATTCATAAGCCCCCGCCTGAAAAGCATAATAAGCGTCGCCCCACCACTTGCGGTAAAGCTCTTTGCCGCCTTCCGCCCAGCGCAGATCGTGATTTCCGGGCACAGGGTAAACTGGGAAAGGCAACGCTCTGAGGGCCAAAGACTCTCGAAACTGCTCGCTTTTGCCGTTATCCGTCAGATCGCCCCCCACAAGGGCAAAGGCGGGCTCAAGGGCGCCGGCTTTCAGCTCGGAGATGATCTGTTGGCTGGTTTTCGTGCCCCTGGCGGAACCAAAATGAGGATCAGTCAAATACACGAAGAGAAGCTCATCAGCCGCCGGCCGCCCGGCCTGGGCCCGAACCCTGTCGCCTACTTGCGCCTGCTGAGCGGCGAAGGCGGCATAGTCCGAAGCTACCTGGGCGACCACAGCTTCCGCATACGGGGCGTTTTGCCCCGGCCTGTAAAGAGAAACTTTGCTGCCGGCAGCAAGTTCGCCTGCGCCGAGATCTGTGTAAGCCAAGCCGGAAGCAACTTTATAGACCAAGCCGAAACAGAAACCTGGAGCCAACGCAAAAGCGGCGATGATTAAGCCCCAGAGAATTCTTTTCACGCTTTCTGCCTCCTACGCCTCGCTAAGTATGCTTTCAGTCGTTCTGTGCTGCCGTTGAGGATTTGTTCCTCCCGAAGGCCCGCTTTCCGCGCCAGAGCCACCGCAGCGTCCAGCTTGCCCACGTTGCTGCTGACATGAGAGTCGCTGCCTAAAATTACCTGGCCGCCCAATTCTGCCAATAAAAGCGCCAGCTGAAGGCAAATCTCTTCGCTGCCTAATCTTGCCATGGTCAGGGAGCTGTTGTTCACTTCCAAAGCCACGCCCGTCCGGACAGCCGCCTTGGCAACCGCCTCCACATCGATGGGAAAGCGCGGATTGCCGGGGTGTACTATGAAATCAACAGCCGGGTTTTCCATGGCCGCGATCAGCGTCTTTGTATGCTGGGCTTTGGTTTGCCCTTCGTAACCTGTATCAACATGCAGGCCCGCTGCCACAAAGTCCAGCTCTCTCAGGAGAGCGGTGGGCAAATCTAGCTTCCCGCCGGGGGAGATGATATTGGCTTCCACGCCGAAGCGAACTTGGATTTCGCCGATCCGCCTGGGAACTTGACGCTGATTGCCAAAATAATAAAGATGAGGTCCTCCGGGCATGGCCGGTCCATGATCCGAAATACCTACAAGCTCAAGGCCGCGCTTGGCGGCCGCATCCGCTACTTCCTCAAGCGTGCTATAAGCGTGACCGCTGGCCACAGTGTGATTGTGCAGATCCCATTTTGGGTAGTACATCTTTCCTCGCCTTCCTTTTCTCTCCTAAATCTTCTCTGTCCTCCGCTGAATATCCTGCAGGAAAAAATGGGAACGCCCTCGTCAAGCCCGCGCTCTTTTTTTGTCTCTACGGAATAATGCCTCTCGCTTTGAGCAATATTATACGATGAAAGCGCCCTCCATGGGACGAAAGGAGGCAAAGAAGACTTGAATAGCGGGGAACTTGAGCAGAAGACCCGTCGTGAACTGCTGCAGCTGGCTCAAGATAAAAAAATCGCGGACTGCCACGCCATGACTCGCAGGGAATTGGTGACCAGTCTCTCAAATCCGCCGTCACCGCAAAGCCAACCCTGCGTTGAGGCCGCAAGACCGGCAGAAGCGTTGCCTCCCATCCCCCAATGGTATGGCAAAACGCGAATTGTTCTTCTTGTACGGGATCCAAACTGGCTGTTCACCTATTGGGAAGTGGAGCCCTCTCTTTGGCAGCGGGCCGGCCTTGACGCCGGCGCGGGCAGTCGACGCATTTTACGCGTTTACAATACAAACGGAGATTTTTTCGATCAGGACTTAAATTCCGATGCCCAAAGCTGGTACCTTGAAACTGGAAAACCCGGGCAGTCTTTTTTTGTGGACATCGGCCTTTTGGCCTGCGATGGCAGATTCATCGCCGTTGCCCGCTCCAACACGGTCACAGCTCCTGCGGCTGAGATCTCGCCCCTAGTTGATGAAGCCTGGATGACAGTGGAAGAACTGTACAAAATGGCGACGGGAGCGCCGAACGTCAGCTCCGCCGAACTGCAAAAAGTCGTAAGGCAAGCTCTGAGCCGGCAGGTGAGCTCGGGCGCCGTCAGCAGCATCTCAAGTCCGGTGAAAATAGAGGCTGCGCGCGGCTTTTGGCTGGTTCTAAACACCGAATTAATCGTCTACGGCGCGACAGAGCCAGATGCCAACGTGACCATTGCCGGCCAAAAGATCCCTTTGAACGGGCGCGGCGAATTCAGCTTGCGTCTGGCCCTTCCTGACGGCTCTCTCTCCTTGCCGGTGGTGGCAACCTCTGCCGCAGGCACAGATGAGATCGCCCTTACGCCAAAGGTAACGAAGACAACAGAGTAGGAGGAAAAGCTGTGGCAAAAGGTTATCTGTCCCTGATCTTACATACCCATCTGCCCTATGTGCGTCATCCGGAGGCGGAAGATTTTCTGGAGGAAGACTGGCTGTTCGAGGCGATCACCGAAACTTATATTCCCCTCATCGACGTTTTTCGCCGCCTGCGCGCCGAAGGGATTAGCTTTCGGCTGACCATGTCTCTTACTCCTCCTCTTTTGAGCATGCTGGCTGATCCCCTGCTCCAGAGCAGATACCGCCGGCATCTGGAACAGTTGATCGCTCTTGCGCGTTCAGAGGAGTCCCGCACCCGCTTTGACGGCAGCTTTCATCATTTAGCGCAGCATTATCTGGACAGATTTCTGCGAGCCAAAAGCATCTATGATGAATATGATTCCGATTTAATCCGAGCCTTTCGGCAGCTGGAAGGCCCCGGGGGGTTGGAGCTGATCGCCTCCGGGGCAACCCACGGTTTTCTGCCGCTGCTGGGCGTCAACCGTACGGCTGCCAAAGCGCAAATCCGGCTGGGCGTGGAAACCCACCGGCATTACTTAGGCAGCAAGCCAAAAGGCTTTTGGCTGCCTGAATGCGGCTACAATCCAGGCGACGACAGCTTGCTGGCAGAGTCTGGGATCAGATATTTCCTTTTAGATTCCCATGGTCTGCTGCACGCCACGCCGCGTCCCCGTTACGCCACCTACGCGCCGATCTATTGCCCCAGCGCTGTGGCTGCTTTCGGCAGAGACTGGGAATCTTCCAAACAGGTTTGGAGCTCCCAAGAAGGCTATCCGGGAGATCCCGAGTACCGCGAGTTTTACCGCGACATCGGCTATGATTTGGATTACGATTACGTCAAACCATTCCTGCACAGTTGCGGCATCAGAACCCAAACGGGAATCAAGTATTATAAGATCACGGGCCCAGACAGCCAAAAAGCGCCCTATAATCCCCAGGCGGCGACTGAACGGGCTGCCGTTCACGCAGGCAATTTCATGTTCAACCGCATCAAGCAGGCGGAATATTTGGCCTCCAAGATGGATCGGCCCCCCATTATTGTGGCGCCGTATGATGCCGAACTGTTCGGACATTGGTGGTATGAAGGCCCTCAGTGGCTGGAGTTTCTCCTGCGGAAGCTGCATTACGATCAAACGGACATCGAACTCATCACTCCGGGAGATTACCTAGAGCTGCATCCCAAAAATCAAATTGCGCAACCTACCATGTCCAGCTGGGGATATAAAGGCTATAATGAAGTCTGGCTGGAAGGAAGCAACGACTGGATCTACCGCCACTTGCACATGGCGGCGGACCGCATGACGGAACTGGCGGACAGCGGCCATGCAGACCAACTCCAGAGGCGGGCCCTGAACCAGGCTGCCCGGGAACTCTTGCTGGCCCAAAGTTCAGACTGGGCCTTTATCATGAAAACCGGCACCATGGTAAGCTATGCCGTCCGCAGAACGCACCAGCACATCCACAATTTCACTGGCCTCTATGAACAAATCAAGGCCAACCGGCTGGATGAAAGCTGGTTGGCCCATCTGGAAAAAACAAACAACATTTTCCCCTTTTTGGACTATACTATCTACAAGTCGCAAGGGCAAGCGGCCCTTTCACCTGTAGTTTAAGGAGGAATTGACGATGGTCAAGGGCATCTCAAAACCGTCTCTGCCGGACAACGCCGAAGCGGAAATCAAATGTCCCCGCTGCGGGTTTATGTTCGAGCTGTCGCCCACCAGCAGCGTTCAAAACGTAACCTCGTGTCCCCAATGCGGAGAAAGCATCGATTTGGATCACGCCTTGCTGATCGATGCCTCCAATGAGGATTACTGAGCCCTGCCTAACCGATCTAAGAAGCGCAGCAGCGGATTCCTTTCAATGAGCCGGCTGAAGGAGTAACGCTCGCTTAAAAGATTCAGCAGCAGAAACAGAATCACAGTCCCAAGCTGCCAGCGCCAGCCCAGGCTCTGAGCCAGGCTATAGCCTAAAGCCGCGCCTAAACAATTAGCGCCGGAGTCTCCCAGCATCGCTTGGGCTCTCAGATCCAAAGGCGCCCAGATGAGGCTGGCTCCCAAAAGAGGCAAGAGCCACCGCAGCTGTCCCCCTACAAGGAACAGGAGCAACACCAGACCAAGCCAGGCTTTCAACGCCCGCCCAGGTCTCAGATCCAGCAAATTCAGCGTGTTTGCCGTCAATGCGATGAGCACGGCGGCGAGCAAAATTTGGGCGGGCTGGGTTTCCATAGTGCTGGCTACCACCAGAGCTAAAAGCGCGCCTGCAGTCGCTTTCAGGCCTCCGGTTGTGAGCTTCCCATGCAGCAGGCTGCGAAAATGTCCCCGAAAACCTTTGGCTTCTCTTCCGCCCAGAGTATCATCAATGAAACCCAAAAGCGCCATTCCGGAAAGCAAAAATAAGAAAGGGTAATAAGTACGGGAGAAAAATCCAAACAGCTCCGCCGTCCAAAACGCAAAGACCGCGCTGCCTAAAAAAAGAGGTCCCTGGCTGAAGGGGATCTCCTTTTGCTTGTAATTGGGGGCAACCAGGCCGAAATTCT
>DIPB01000013.1:15736-19761 GCA_002426275.1 Firmicutes bacterium UBA5499 | reverse complement strand
TACTTCATGCAGTTCGCGCAGCCGCTGCAGATCAAAGACGATGATGATTCGCTTGTCTTTGGCATTCCAAGTGCTGTTAATGGAAGTATTACCGCCCCAGCCGATGCCGCCGTCTGTAAGCTGATTACACTGCGGATCTGAAGAGAAGACTTCGCTATCCTGCTGGGGATCCTCGGGATAAACATAGCCGACGTTCGTTATTGCGCTATCGCGCGGCCCTGTGAGATCAATGAAGAGCGGCAGCTTTTTCTCCGTGACGTCGCTTCCCTGAGAGAACGTGCCGCGGGCATAGTACATGCCGGATGGAACATAGTTCCCCTCCTCATCCTTACCGTTCCAAGATACGCTTACGGTCTCAAGCGAGCTGGCGCCCAGGTTTTTCACGACTTCCGAGGCTGAATTCACGATCGCCAAAGAGAGCGCGGCGCCGGGCATCGCCTTGGCTGTGATTGCCAGCTCCTGACCCGCTCTGGGCAAAGCTACCTGCGCTGCTGCGGACAAGTATGGCAATTCTTGCCCGAAAACCTCCAATTCCTGGATAATTTGCTGATAAGCGGTAGGATCACCATAAGCTTCTATCCTCAGATAGCGGGAGCGAACCCCCAAGTTTTCCGCGCTGCTTGGATAACACTTCGTCGTTGCCGGTTTTTCCGTCAATTTTGGTTCGGGATTGATCACTTCGCGGACTAAAGAGTAAGAGACCTGATCCGCGCTGGTATAGACTTTATAGCTTTTCATGTGATGATTAGTTTCGGATTCACTGGTCCAAATCTGGATTTTTGCAATCTCAACCGGCCTTTGCAGATCCACATCGATGATTATCGCTTTGCTGGAATTCCAGCCTCCGAAAAGAGCCGTATCTCCGCCGGTGAGCATCTTTCCGTCATTGATTTTTTTAAAATTTGGATCCTGAGAGATAATATCCGAATCTTGTTCCGGAATATCCGGCAGACTATAAGTTAAATCAATGATTTGAATTGCGGCCGCCGCACCCAGGCTGAAGGCCAGAAGACAAAGGAAAAAGGCAATCGCAAATTTCTTCATTTCGCAAACTCCCCCTTTTGGATAAAGTGCCAATTTACCGCCGTACGCTGATTACCTTCAGCGGTTGAGCGGAGTGAAGATAAAGCGGAGCTTCGGAAACAGTGAGCGTCAAGATCCCTGTGGGATTAGGCAAGACTTGACGCTCGCCGTTCTGCCTCACAAGCGCCACCTGACCGTCTGCCAACTGAAGCGTTACTGTGCTCTGCCCTCGGGCGTCCCATAGACAGCTGACAAACCCGCCGCCGAGCTTTTCAAAACTGTAGCCATAGCTGGGATTGGCGAGGCCGGCTATGGGACTGCGGTAGATGGTCTCGCCCAGCTGCCGGCTCATGGTTTGATAAGCAAAGTATGCTGGTTTAGGGTTTCCTTCATAATCCACCAAACCAAAGTTCTCTTCCATTTCGTCCGGATCCGTCCCTTCGTCCTGCAGCGCATACCAAAAAATTCTCTGCACGCCGGAGGCAAGCATGAGCACATGAGCGCGAACCACAAAGTTGGCCTGCATCTCGAGGGTGCTTCCCACAGCCCAGTCATAGCCGCTGTAAGTGGGACAACCCGTCTCGGTGATGATAATCGGTTTGGCTTCATCTCCATACTCTGCCATGATTTGTTTAAGACGGGCTAACTGCAGCAAAACCCCTTCAGGAGAACCGGGCGCCAACCCCTGGGGCACAGGTAAACTCTTCTGTTGATAAACGTGAAAATCGCAAACATCAAAGTATTCTTTCCCTCCGGCCTCATAGAATTGCCGCAGCCAGTCTTCCGCATCGATGCCCACAACCGGAGCTGCCATGATGTTTTTAGGATTTACTGCCTTCATCGCCTGATAACATTCCTGCAGCTTGGCCACGCACTGCTGCGGGGAGATTCCGGAAAAATTAGGTTCGTTGCTGCTGGCAAACAACCAAATCCCAAGGTTATTAGCTTGTTTGATTTTTTCAGGATCCGTTTGCATCCAGGTTATAAAGGTAGCGCCGATGTCAAGATAAGGTTTAACCCCTGCGCTGATGAAAAACCACCAGCGGTTATACTTGATCTTCGCCTCTTTGACCCAAGCAAGCTGCCGCTGAAACATGATTTTTTCTTCTTCCTCGGGTCGAGGATTGTGAGCGGCGCCGGAGGCAAAATAGGGAAACGCGTTAATTCCTAAAACATCACCCACTTTAGCTGTTGTCAGCACATCCGGCAGCCGTACTGCGACTGGCCTCAGGCAACGGCTAGTCCGCCCTTGTCTATCCCCGCCCACGGCAATGTAGTATTCCTCGCCCGGCGTAAGGCCGGAAATCAGCAATTGCTGTCTTTCCTCATCCAGCCACCACCAATTTTCGTAAGCCAAGCGTTCGGCAGCATCATTGAAAAAATCCTCGCCCACGTATACCCGGCAGCCGTTTAAATCTGGATTCGCCAAAAAATAGCCGCCAAGATCCACCTTCACTGAAGAGAAAGTATTTACAGTAATGCTTTTAATGCTAGCTGAAGGGATCTGTTTGCTTGCGATAGGAGGATATGCATTCCCCCAAAGCTCAACTTCTTCCAACACTTGCTGCAAAGCCGCGGGATCGCGCCAGGAGACCAACTTGATGAAGCGCGCCTTGATGTGAAGAGCTTCCAGCTCAAACGCATAGAGCTTCGTCTCAGCAGGAGTAAAGGCCAAAGGAGGTTCGGGATTTGTGAGCTCAATAGCCGCAGAAAAGGTCTGGCCATCCGCGCTGGTGTACAGCCGAACTTTTCCCAAATGCTGGTCGGGATTCCTCTCGCTGGTCCACAAAGCTATTTTTCGAATCAGCGTTTCCTGGCCCAGATCAAAGAGGATCTGGATCCCGCTTTGGGCACCCCAGCCTCCGAAAATCGCGGTGCCCCCGCCCCAGAGCATACCGCCATCATTAAGCTTTTTTAATTCCGGGTCTTGGCTTGGGACAGCGGAGTCTTGCTCAGAGCCGGAAGGGTAACTGTAACTGAACGTCAGCTTCTCAGTCTCTCGCGCCCAAAACTCCACTTCTTCTATGACCTGCCCTCTTGCCTCTTCGGCTTTACTGAACACCAATAGCACATAGCGGGATTTTAGGGCCAGATACTCCGTGCCGAAGCTATAGATTTTTGGCGATCCCTGTTCTGCCTCAAGTTTGGGCTCAGGATTCTCAACTGTGACCAGATGGCGATAATCGTACAGATCTGTGCTGGTATAGAGCTCAATTTCGCCAATGTGCTGGCCTGCACTGGTTTCACTGGTTCGAATCCGCAGCTGATTAATCAGATACTCAGCCGGCAATTGTCCTAAGTCAAACAAAACAAAAGCTTGCTTTTGATCCTCCGCGGTAGAGACTGCCCCAAGGCTTCCCATGCCAATCCTGCCGTCTGTGAGCTTGGTCCGTTCCGGATCCTGAACCGAAAGCTGCTGGTCTTGCTCGGGACTGGCCGGATATGAGTAGGTAAAACCAGTGAGCTTGATTGCCGCCTCTGACAGGCTTCCTCCCAATATGAACATAATCAGCAAAAAGACACCGGCTCCCTTGCGCACGCATCTCACCCTTTCACGAGAAAAGCCTTACCAGCTGTGATTAAAATTCCGCTTCTACCTTTAGCCCGGTGATTGTTCCCCGCGCCTGCTGCGCATTGAATTTTTCAACGCTGAGCTGCAAAAAAGCATTGGAACCGAGCTTCGTCTTTACTCCCATAGCGACGGTATCCTGGCGTTCCGCCGAGGCTTGCAGCGCGTCTTGCCAAATCTGGCTTTTCCTGGCTATGAGGAGTTGCCAACCTGGAACAAGCTGATAAGACAGACCTAAATCGGCGATAACTTCTGATTTATGGACCCGAGCGTCTGTGCCGCTTTCCGGATCAGCCTGCCGAATAGCGCTTCTCCTCTCCCACTGGCCTGTCAAATTCGTCTCTTTCAGGGGAAAAGAAAACCTTGACGTTTTGATGAGCTTAGTGAGAGGAAGCTGGCCGCCGATTTTCTCCACATAGAAATTCCGTCTGGC
>DIPB01000013.1:8607-15612 GCA_002426275.1 Firmicutes bacterium UBA5499 | reverse complement strand
CACATAGAAATTCCGTCTGGCAGACATTTGCTCCGTCAGCTTGCCGGCCTCGCTGGGCTTCTTCTCCGTAAATTGCCAGTGTTCGAGAAAGAATTTAGCCCCGCTTGGGAGCTCATAAGTCGCTGAAATTTGTATGCCGTTACGGTTCGGCGTGGCAAGGCCGTACGGCAGCGCCTGGTCTGCGGCCTCTGAAACCAATCCGCCCATGGCGGTTTGCGCTGTCTGAGAACCGAAGATGCCGGCGGTTTTCAAGGTATAATCCCTTGATTGCGCGGTAGGCGCCCAGTAAAAGGGTCCGACATCCACAAATCTTCCCAGCAGCTTCAACTGCTTGTTTTCCCAGTCGAACTCGCCGGTGAAGGCGCGGTCGTAGGCAGGAGGCAGGCCGGCTGCCAAATCATCGTCATAGCTGCTGCGCACATATTCGCCTCGCAAAGAACAATCTTCTCGCAGCTGCCACTCGCCGGCCAGCCCCAAGAGAAGATTATCCATGGCTTTACCGCTACTGGCAGAGGCCAAATCGTCCCTATAGCTGATTAAGTTGCCTGTGAGCTCAAGGCTAGGATCAAGGGCTAATTTGCCCTCCAAGCCATATAAGAATCTGTGATAGGGACTGCCGGCAACCCTTGAAACCAAGCCGCGCACATGGAGATTATCCACCTGAAACTGTCCGCTGAAACCTTCCAGCCGTCGCAAATTACCTTTAATCTTTTGTTCAGTCAACCAACTGTTTCGCTTCTGTGCGAAAATATCGCCCTCAAAGAGCGGCTTTTCCATTGGGAAAAAGAGGGTCAAAGGCGAAAACTGAGCCCAGTACGTGCCTGCCACAGTCTGCCAGGTATCAAAATCCGCGCTGATGTAAAGTTCATCCGCAGGCGCTATTTGTTTGCCGCCTGCCCAGGTAAAGAGGATCTCCAAATTAGAGCCGATTGCCAGCTGCGGTATTGGTCTGCCCAGCAAGACTAACGAGATGCGCTCATTTGCTTTGCTGCCGGTGAGTTGTTTGTCGCTTTCGATTGAGTCATACCACAGGGTCCTGCCCAGAAAGTCTCTGGCTGCGTCTATGCCGGGACCATTTAAATTGAAATTCCGAAAATTAGCATTGCTTTCTCCCTTAACATCAAGCTTTCCCAGGGTGACGGCTAGATCGCTTTTCTGTTTATTTGCCAACTCCAGCTGCTGTTGAAGATCTGAGATCTTCGTCTGCAGCTTTTGGAGCTCGTCTTGCATTTGCATATTCACTTGCCAGTTAGCTGGCTGCTGCTCTTCGGCATAATCAAAATTGAATTCTCCCTCAACGCCAGCGGCAGAAATTGGCCAGGCCATAGCGGCCAGAAGCAAGACTAAACTATAGAGTCTTCCCAATTTGCCGGCCTCCTCACATCTAAAATTGGCTTCTGTATTCTACTAATAAGTCCGTTTTATCCTCATCGCCATTGGTCTCCTCAAACCGACAACTGACTGCGCTGCCGGAGCCGATGGGAAAAGTCGCCGTGAGCCTGTGATAATCCTTCTTGACAGAACCCCGGGAAAATTCTCCCCGCCAGGTCCAATTGCTGGCGCCCAGAGACCAATGAAATTCAGCGAAGGGCTTGCGGATTCGCTCCCCTAGCACTTGTTCCGGCAGCCGGCCCGAGAGATGCAGCTGCTGGTAACCTCCAATCAAGATCGTATCGCCTATGGTTTGCGTCAGGCTCAGTTCCGCCAGGTTTTGCCTGACCGAGATTTCCTCCGGCTCAGGGCGCCGGGTCCAGTACTGCCCGCCTTTGAGCTGGAGTCTCGCTCCTTCCAAATACGGAATTGAGCCGCTGAGATAACGATACAGCTCTCCGCCGCAGTAGCCGAAAGTCTTTCGGCTTTGGACAGCGGGCTCTAGTTCTCCTGCCCAGTCCAAATTCAGAGCAAGGGTACCCGCAGGCAGCACGATTGAGCCGGTCTCCACAGCTAAACGCTGCAAATTGGAGATATAATCCGGCAGCCAGGGATTCTCCTCATATTGATAGCAATAATCCGGCTCAATGCTGCGGACCGCGGAATACGTGACCGGATAGTCTCGGCTGATAATGTAATAACTGTAGCGTAAAGGGAGCTTGAGCCTGACCTGCCCTTCGGCGCGAGCCGCGTATGTCAAGCTGCCGTCCGGCCCCCCTTGGGAATCGCCATCTACCCAGGCGAGATTAGTTTCGCCCTGGACGTCAATCGCTCTTTTCCCGGACAGCGATCTGGTATCAAACTGATAGCTCAAAGTGGTGCTGCTTAGCGCGGGCGCCGCCACAGCGGCAGAAGCCGTATCATCGAACAGCCGCAAGAGAACAAAATCGCTTTTCAGCCCTCCCAATTTTGTTTCCATTCTGCTGAAAATCGCGTAGCGGTCGAAATCCGCGCCGCCCCCTGCCTTAATGCGGGTGAAAAAGCCGCGCAGATTCAGATTGGGAAAGGCAGCGGCAGCCTGAAAGCCTGAGAAACTATGCCGCGTTTCCGGCCAAAAGTCTTTCGCGCGCACAGCCCGGCCTAAGATTAAAGGCGAATCCGATGTGTAAAAGGACCCCACGGTCAGGTTGAGCTTCTGTGCTCCCCACAAAGCGTTTAAATTTAGGCTGCTCCCGCTTTGATCGATCGTGTCCCAATCGTTAATCCCAACGTCATTCTGCAGGAAAAGACCAACTGTCAGACTATTATTGTCTTTCCGCGGCTGAAAGGATAACTTATTGTAAATGTAGAGTCTAGGAACGCCGCGAGCAGCCGTGCGGTTTATGCTTGCTATCCCTTTGGTTTCGCTTTTGATGATGAATTTGCGATCGCGCGCTTTTGCCTTCTCAGCCAGACCGGAAAGCTCGGTCTGATATGCGCTGATCCCTGCTTCCAACTCTTCCAGCTGTAATTCATATTGGTCCAGCAACCCCTGCGCTTCGTCGACCGAAAGAGGAGGCTGCGCGGCAAACGACGCGCTGATCGTCAAGAGGATAAACGCGAGCAAATTCCATGCTTTCCTCACTACCTTGGGCCTCCTTTTTTAAAATCTTAGCCCCACAGAAAACCGTTGTCCATCTCCCACCGCATGGGTGCTATATGCGTAATCGAAAACCCAATAGCCTGTTCTTACGCCTAGGCCTGCGCTGAAACTGCCACCGCCGTACCCGCCCCTGAGGCTGAGGGCGCTATTGACTTCATATTCCACGCCCAAATGCATCGTGGGACTGGTGAAGACTTCGCTCAGCTCGCAAGACCATAAAGCCTGCGCTTTCTTGTAAGAAGCGCCGATGGCAACATCAACAGGCACTTTGGTGGAAGTCGCCTGTCTCTGCCCGTCCACAACCAATGTGCCGCTTAATTTTGTGTACAGATCGCGCACAGCCAAGCCGAGGCGCAGCTGATCCCGAGCCAGCAGAAGGCCAAAATCGCAACCCAAGCCGCGTTCGGAGCTGTTGACTTGCTCTGAACCGCCGGCAAAGCTGTTATACTTGAGATTTGCTCCCCAACTCAAATCCAGGCCGCGGCTCAAAGACGGCTGCACTCTGCCCGCAACGCTCAAGCTATAGCTGGCCTCTCTATAAGGAAAGCTGCCGAAAGCCGCGCTGGCATCTAAGCCGGACCAGCTGAGGCCAAGGCCGCCCCATGTCGTGGGCTGGACGAAGCTGGCATAATTATATAAAATACCAGTTTTCATCAAATCCATGTTGTTATAAGTCAAGCCGCGCTCCTGGACTCTCTCAAGCCCAGCCGGGTTCCAGTAGACGGCGCTGGCATCATCCGCTATTGCTACAAAAGCGCCGCCCAGTCCCTGCGCTCTGGCGCCTGCGCCGATAGTCGGAAACACTCCGCGCTCCCTGGCCAAGCTCTTTGCGCCGAAGGTTAAAAACAGCACTGTCACCAAACCGGCAATTCTTTTCGCTGCCAATCTTCTCATCCTCCCTTAATACATTACGCTGAAAATCCTTTTCGTCGTGGCCTTCCCTCTGGTCTGATTGTTTTCCACTGTCAACAGCAGCACATAAACTCCCTTCCCAACTAAACGTCCCGTCTCAGCTCTGCCATCCCAAACCAAAAGGTGATCGCCCATGCCTTGAAATTGGCGCTTAAAACTGTATACCAGCTTGCCAGCCAAATTGTAAATAGCGGCTTTCACGGTTGCTCCCTGAGTAAGCGTGTAGCTGAGGCGGAGCCGATTAAAAATCCCGCTGGTAGGGGAGAAAGGATTGGGCGCCAACTGGAAATTGCGCACCTCCATCGCTCCCGGCTGCCGCCAGTCCACTGTGAAGGTCCATTTATCTGACGCCGCGGTCAGATTCGCGCCACTGACAGCTACCACTTGCCATTCCCATTGGCCCACAAGCAAGTCCGCGGAAATCTGTAAGTGGTAATTGGGCTCGTAAGTTGTCACTGTCTGTTTTTCCTCAAGTTTGCCCGCAGGCCAAAAGGATAACTGATATTCTCTGGCGCCAGCTGAATTTTCCCAGATGAAATCTACAAAACTTTCGCTTTTGCTGCTATGATTTTCCGGTAATAATAAATAGGGCTTCCCAGGCTGTCTGCTTCTCACGGCAACCTTACACGACGCACGGGCTCCCATGGAACTGAAAACTTCGACTAAGTAGTTGCCGTCGGCAACTATCAGGCCAAGGACATCTTTCCCGTCCCAATTGTAGTGAAGCAACCCAGCCTCTTGTGGCGTAAGCGGTGAAAGCTCTCTGACAGCTCCCGTGGCTGATTTGATTCTCACGCCCAAAGGCATTGCCTCTGCCAGATAAAATTCAATCCGTGTTGACTCGACGGTTGGTGCGAACTCGTTTGGGCTTGCCAGCACCTGTCCTATGGCAGCTTGGGGATCGTAAGTTACCGCAGGGAAAGTCGCCTCTTGGCTTTCATTTCCCATCTCATCTGTGGCTCTTACTTTAACCTCATTTATTCCCACCTGCAAATTTTCCACTTTAAAAACACATTGGCCTCTGGCATCAGCCAGCTGCGATCCAGCAGCTGCCCCATTTAGACTGATTTCCAGCGTCAAGCCCGGAAGGGTACTTGCAGTTAAAGTGATTTCAGGCTCGTTGACGATCTGGACAAAATTTGTCTCAATAATCGGCAATGGCAAATCCGGACTGACGACTTCCACTGAAGCAGTACGCACACATTGCTGCGCCTCCTTTGAGGCGGTAAGCTGCACAACATATGTTCCGACCCCGACCAACTGGGAAGCGCTATTTTTCCCGTCCCAGCTTATGCTGGCGGCGCCGCTGGCCGGCTGATCTTCTGCCAGGACTGCTACCCTGGCTCCGTCTTCAGCGAAAATCTCCGCTGATAATCTTACCTCATCCGAGGCTTCATATGAAATGCTAAGTTGTCCCTTCTGGGGAGCAAAGCGCCTTTGGCTGAGGCTCATGGTTTTCAGGAGGGGAATTTCTTGTCCCCAGAGCTCTATTTCTTCAAAAATCTGTGATCTCACGCCGGGCGCACTATCACGTGTCACAACCAGCTTTATGTACCTGGCAGCTTTGGCCAAGCCGCTCTGGCCAAAGGCGTAGCTTATTTTCTCAGGCGGATCGGCTGCGAGCTTAGGGTTGGGATTAGTCACGGAGCGAACAAGCTGAAAGCTTTGACCGTCATCGCTGGCATAAATTTCCAAGCTGCCTATATGGTGGTAGGCCGCACTTTCAGTCGTCCAAATTTTAACTTGATCCACCATATATTTTTTCTGCAGATCCACCAGCACCACAATCTTACGTAATCCATCCCAGGAGCCCCAGACAGCGCTGTCGCCGCCGGTCCCTATTTTCCCGTCAATGAGCTTTCTAAAATCGCCGTCCTGTTGCGCAGGATATGGATCTGCTCCTGTCTCTTGCGGATAACTATAGGTAAAGTTTCCGAGCTTTTCCTGGGCATTTCCCGCTATGCCCCTGCTAACAATAAACGCTAAAATAAGAAGCGCGAGTCTGCCGTAAATTCTTCTCCTTTCATTTCCAGCCGCGCATGCAAGCGAAGTCTTTTTCAACCTGTTCCCTCCTCGCGATTGATTGCTCTTGGGGAATAGCTGCAAAACCATAAATTTCCGTTCTCCCAATTATCTGTACTGTTTCTCTTGCTTTTCTCGCCATACCGTCACCTCGCTTTCATAGGACGAAAATATTAAGGCAAAAACCATAGGTCAGCCCATCCGCCATAACTCTGTAAAATAAGCGTCCACTCAGGTTAATTGTCGGAAGCGCCAAGAACATACAATTGATTAGCTAAGTAGAAATTTTGGGGCCTGACAGATGCCCAACTTGATAGTTATGCTATGGACTGCTCTTTGGGAACGGCAACAGATCCTCTGAGCACCATCTCCACATGCAGAGCTTTTTTCTGAATTGAGCTTGCGGGGTCTTCAAGCAGCGAAGCTAATATGCGCACGCCTTCCCTGCCTATTTCCTCTCTGGGTACCCTGATTGTGGACAGCCCAACTTCCAGCAAACGGGCCGAATATACATCATCGAAACCAAAAACGCTCACATCCTCTGGAATCTTCAAGCCGGCTTTCTTCAGCACCACGGCCGCTTCTAAAATCCGGTCATCGTTCGATGCCATGATCGCCGTGGGAAAAGGCCTGGCGGTGAGCAGCTTCTTTATCAGTTCGTGACCCGGCGCATTATCGACGCTCACGATGCTCGGATCAAAAGGGAGCTTATTTTTGGCCAAAGCTTCTTTGTAAGCTAAAAACCTCTGTTGATACGGAAACCGTTCCAGCGGCCCGGAAAGATAACCGATTCGCCTGTGCCCCAGATTGAGCAGATATTCCATGCCCAAGCGGGCGCCAGTTTTATTATCAGAATAAACCGCGCTTACTTCCACCCCCGGCAAATCGTTATCAACTAATACCAACGGCAATTTCTCTTCCAGCAAGCTCCGGATCAGCTCGGGTTCGAAATTGCCCACCAAGGCCAAGCCGTCTATGGCCTTGCCCCGAATCAGCTTAACGACGTTCTCCAGATCCGCTTCTTTCATGATCATAAACTGCGCCACCATGTATTTATT
>DIPB01000013.1:4900-8498 GCA_002426275.1 Firmicutes bacterium UBA5499 | reverse complement strand
CATGTATTTATCATGCATGGCCTCCCGCAAAATTCCCTGCATCACCTCGGAATAAAACGGGTTGGCCTCAATATTCTCGATTCCCTTGCTGCCGGCTCTATGCACGACCGCAATTGTGCTGGCGTTTTTTACTGAAAGCGAACGGGCGCGAAGATCAGGCTCATAATTGTTCTCCCGGATCACCTGCAGCACCTTCTCCCGGGCCTGATCACTGACGCTCTGGGAATTGTTCAGCACCCGCGAAACTGTAGAGCGGCTTACTTTTGCCATCTTAGCGATATCATAGATTGTGATTGTTTTCATGTTCATCCTCTGCTTTAATTAAATTTGTGTGTAATCGGTCCCATCTGTAGTCAACTAGGAAGTTCCTGCGAAAGCACTTTCGATTCCACAACGTCTGAGAGAGCGGTCCCAAAAATAACCCCAAAGATGTAACAGCCTATTTAATAATCTATTTCCACATAAAAGGAAAATCTCCTCTTTATCCCAGAAAAATTTTTCGACAATGTAACGGCAGTTGTGGGACCGATCCCACAACTGCCTCAAATAGAATCCTCCGCCACGATGATAAAAATGCTACCGATAGCTCTCAATGAGTTGCCACAGCAGCCGGGAAACCAATGCATGCCCTTCTTCCCCAGGATGATTCAAGCCGTTGGACAAAAGCTGATTTATATCCCTACCTTCCCGCTCCCAGCCTTTCCAAGCCGCATAAGCGTCCGCCACGGGCACATCAAGCTGTGCTGCCAGAGTCCGCATAGCATCCACGTAAAGGTCTAAAATGCCTCCTGTGCTGAGACGCAGCATCTCTTCCGCCAGAGACTTGTGCTGCGGATGCACATTGGGATTATCGCGAGTCAACATCATATTGGGAGTGATGAAAACGACATCCGCCTCCGTTTGCCGACGGATGCCGGAGACCATCTGGCTGAGCGCGGATTTATACTGCTCCACTCCCTCCTTGCCGCCCCAGGCGTCATTGAGCCCAAAGGCGATGGTTACAAGATCTGGGCTGAAGGCGAGCACATCCCGCTCTAAGCGTTTGCAGCCTTCTGCGGCGTTTTCTCCCCCAACTCCGGAATTGATTACCTCTATGACGGTTTTAGGAAAAAACTGGCGGATCGTCCGGCGCAGTTTGGCGTGGTACACCCCTTGCGGATCTAGATTGCCATACTCCCTGCAGCCTTGAGTCACGCTGTCCCCAAACGCCACATAGATCACAGGCCGGACGGAGCCGCCTTTTGCCTTTTCCTTGAGCCTGGCGATGAATCGTTTCATTGTCGCTCCCACCTTCACAATGCTTCTCTCTGTGAAAAGCTTGCGAGCTCTATCTCTTTGCTGCTGTCGGCGACTCCATTAACAAGTTTTGGGGGCTCGGCGAGCCCCCAAATGCCTCAGATTTCCTTTTCTAAGAAACTCCAAAAATTACCGCCCAATAGCGCTTCGATATCGCGCTGGATTTCCTGCTCCGATACTTGCCAGCCTGTGCGCTCCAGGTCGGAATACTTATCCAGCAGCACTTTGCCGATGATCTGGCGGGAGTGGGTCCATTTATAGACCAGCTGGTCCAAAACCCTGGCGTCAGAGTGCTGGGGCAGATAGCTGAGGCCCAAAAGCTCTGTCCGCAGGCGAGTAATCTCTTCGATCAAGCTGGGGTTGTTTAAGAACCACCAGCAGCCGAACGGCATCAGGTTGCGGAATTTGCGCGCCGCCACTGCCAATTCATGCTGATTCTCCCGCGCCAGCATGGTCACCAGGAACTTGTTGTGCGGGAAGTTGGCGCACAGGTATTCCACAGCTTCAATGCTGCTCTTGCCCACGCTGTCTCCAGCCAAGACGAGCTCCGGATTCGCCAGTTTTTTCACGCCGATCATCATGGCAAAGGGCACATTCCGCTCCCTGCTCACGGGCAGCACGCAGCGTTCGAGCAAGCGGGCCTGCAGGTTGTTGGCAGGGAAGGTGAAAGTCGGCGGCAGCGAGACCGCCATATAGACGGCGTTCAGTTTATCCAGCCAGTCGGTGAGAAAACGGCGTACCTCGGCCAGGGTTCGCTGACTCAGGCCTCCCTCCACATCATAGCCAAGCTGACGCAGGACGGCGATGCCCTGAGGCGTTGTCACCAGGAGCGGATCCAGGCGCAGGACCGCGCGGAAACGAGGATCTTCCTTTCTACCGCGCTCCCAGATGCCGCGCTCGGCCGGATCAAAGGGATCGTTTGTCATGACCACGGTTTTCACATGGGAGATCTCAAGGACCTTTTCCAGATACTGCTCCGGCGTAAAGCCGGCAAAATATTGGCGGTAGGACTCCAGATCTCTGCTGGCCACATCAAGTCCCAGTTTGGCAAGGCAGGTCAGGACTCCGCGGCAAGCTTCGCTGATGGGAGAGCGCTCAATAAATAGCGTCTTCCAGACAAGATCCGCCTGCTGCCGTTTGGACAGCCGCCAAAAGTCCGCAGGATCAGTATTCGCGATCCGGAGGGTCTCCGCCGCTAAATAATGATATGTCAAAAGTTCATCGATCCCCCACAAAAGCAGATTGCCAAAATCAGGCGTGTAAAGATGAGTGTGCACATCAGTAATGGGGGTTTCCGCCAACGTTCGCTGAATCTTCGCCGCAAGTTCTTCTCTGTTCATCCTAAAATTCCTCCTTTTGCTGCCGTAAAGACGATCATGTCAATTCCGCCTTCAAATCATAGTCCAAAGCTTCCGTGATCCGGGCAGTTGCAAACTGACCGGCCGGAAGCTTTTCCTTGAGGAAGATCACCCCGTCCACCTCCGGCGCCTCCGCCTGAGAGCGCGCGATGCTGCCGCCTTCCTCAGCCGGCCCTTCGCTGAAAACCAGGGCGCGCGTGCCCACCCGTCTTTGATTTTTGGCCCTTGAAATCGAGCGCTGCGCATCCATCAGCTCTTCCGCCCGCTCCGCGGCAAGCTTCTCAGGCACTTGCCCGGTGAAAGTCGCGGCAGGCGTGTTCTCTTCCCGGGAATAAGTGAAGACCCCTACCCTGTCCATCTCGGCTTCCTCAACGAACGCCAGAAGTTCCTGAAAGTCCGCTGCTTCTTCTCCAGGGAAGCCCACGATAAAGGTGCTGCGGATGATAACTTCGGGAACCGCGGCGCGAATTTCAGCGAGTTTCCGCAGCAGGCTCTCCCGGCTGCCGCCCCTGCCCATCAAGGAAAGGAGCTTCGCTGAGGCATGCTGCAACGGCAAATCTATGTACTTGCAGACTTTAGGCTCCGTTGCCAGGACTTCCAAAAGCTCGGGCGTAACGCGAGTGGGGTAAAAATAAAGCGGCCTCAGCCAGACCAGTTCCTCGATCCCGGACAGACGCCGCAAAAGCGTTGGCAGTTCGCTTTTCCCGTAGAGATCCGTCCCGTAGAAACTGGTGTCCTGAGCCACCAGGATTAACTCACGGACGCCTGAGGCGGCCAACTGTTCGGCTTCGCGGACGACCTCTTCCAAGGGCCTGCTGCGGTAAGGGCCGCGGATCTCCGGAATCACGCAATACGTGCAACGGTTATCGCACCCCTCGGCAAGCTTAATGTAAGCAGTGCCTTTGGGGGTGGTGAGCAGCCTTGATTCCCGGCCGGTATACAGA
>DIPB01000013.1:4228-4826 GCA_002426275.1 Firmicutes bacterium UBA5499 | reverse complement strand
TGATTCCCGGCCGGTATACAGATAAGGGTTGCCTGGTTTGCAGCGCGCCTCGCGGCCCGCCAACAGATCTTTCGCTACCTCCACGATTTGCGGGACTTCATTTACTCCTAAAAAGCAATCCACCTCCGGCAGCTCGCCGGCCAATTCTTTCCTGTAACGCTGGCTTAAGCAACCGGTTACCACCAAAGCGCGGGCTTGCCCCTCTTCTTTCAAAGCGGCAAACTCCAAGATCTGAGCGATGCTTTCCTCTTTGGCCGCGGTAATGAAACCGCAGGTATTGACGATCAAAAGCTGCGCCTCGGCGGGATTTCCAGTCAGCTGAAAGCCCGCTTCTTGTAACAGTCCCAGCATCACTTCGCTGTCAACCTGATTTTTGGCGCAGCCAAGCGATGCCAGGGCGATTTTTTCTTTCATATAGATGAACCCGGCTCAAAGAAAGCGTCTGAGAGCCTGCCTCCGTTTCTGCGTTTTATTTCTGCTTATGGCCCAGGCTACCATCTGCCGGGAAGAGTAAAACCTCCGCCGACGGAGCCGGTTGCGTAACTGTAGTAGACGATGCCTGCCAAAACCGCGATCACTAACGCGAGCGAGAGATAGA
>DIPB01000013.1:0-4082 GCA_002426275.1 Firmicutes bacterium UBA5499 | reverse complement strand
TCCACCAGCATCAGGCCCGTGCAGATCAAAAGCACAGGCCAAAATCTCAGCAGCAGCGGCCAAATATTGGCAGGCAGAACGCCAAAATTGCTCAACAGGAGCAGCAGCCCAGCGGCCACCAAGACTATGCCCACTAAATAGTTTCTCTCCATCTGCATTTCCTCCTACCGTCTGTGCAGCATCAGCCAGACGCCGACTGCGATGATCAAAAGCGGCCAGAAATTCCGCCAGCTGAACCAGGGGATGAACTCCTCCAACAGCAGCAGGACTCCCAAGACGATGAGCGCCACGCCGATCATGGTTTTCCGCTTCGCCAGATCTTCCGGGCTGCCTAAATCGATCACCCCGCCGCTTTGCCAGGCTTCCTCTTGGGAGGGGAGGAGCAGCCACAGGGCCAGATAGAGGATGAACCCCGTGCCGCCAAAACAGGCCAATAAAACCCACAACAACCGAACCAGAAAGACATCCATGCCAAAGTATTCGGCTACGCCGCCGCATACTCCGCCGATGATCTTATCCTGAGAGCGAGCTAATTTTTTCATCTTTCAATCCACCTCAGCTAGCCTGTTTCAGCTCTGATGAAGGCAATTGGTCGGACAGCACCTCGATTGCCTTTTGCAGCTGCAGATCCACAGGGTTGAATTGCTGCAAGTTCTCTTCGGAAATCCAGCCTTTATATTGCGCCTGGTCAGTCTTATATTCTACCTGCCAGCGCTTCTGCTTTTCATCTCTGCCGGCAACCTCAAGCTGGCTGCCGCTTGGTACCTTGACGGTCTTGCCGTCTTCGGTCTTCAGTTCCGCTGCTTCTTTGGTCCAGAGGGCGACAGGCAATCCGTCCTCTCTGGACTCTTCTTCCAGAATCGACACCACATAATCCGGCTTGATGCCAAGCTTATTGATGTCCTTGCCGCCTGCGGTGAGATAGCGCTGCGTCGTCAGCGAGACAGCGCCGCCGCTGGTCAAGGGGAAGATAGTCTGCACGAGGCCCTTGCCAAAAGTTTTGGTGCCCACAACTTTCGCCCTGGCGTTGTCTTTCAGGGCTCCAGTGAGAATCTCCGAGGCGCTGGCGCTATACTTGTTAACCAACACCACCACGGGCAGCTTTGTGCGGAGCGGCACGTCAACGGTCTTTTTGATCTCTTTGCCCTGCTTCCTGTCGATGATCTGAAGCACATTTTGGTCTTTGTCCAAAAAGTAACTGGCAACGGAGATGGCAGTGTTCAAAAGGCCGCCGGGATTATAGCGCAAATCTAAAATAATGCCTTCTCCGCCTTTGGACTGAATCTCCCGCAGCGCTTTTTCCAGCTGCGGCACCGTCTCTTCGCTGAAGGCTGAAAGTTCAAGATGATAAAGCTTGGGGTGGTTCTCTACGGCTTCTGTGGTCACAGCAGGCACATTGATCTCATCGCGTTTGATGGTAAAGAAAAGCTCCTCTTTGCCCCGCTGGATAATCAAATCCACCGCTGTGTCTTTGGGGCCTCGCATCAGCGACGCCGCCTGATCCGTGGACATGAAACGGGTGGATTTGTCATCAATCTTGACGATGTGATCGCCGCTTTTAATGCCCGCGCGTTTGGCGGGCGTGCCTTCGATGGGCGCAACCACGATCAGGCGCTCGTCTTGATCAAGGGCGATATAAAGGCCAATTCCGAAAAAGCTGCCCCTGGTATCGATCATCATGTCTGAAAAAGCCGCCTTATCCATATAACGCGTATAAGGGTCGTCCAAAGATTTGGAAAGCATGCCGCCGATGGTTCCGGCTGTGAGATAGTTCTTCATCAAATCCAAACTGCTGATTGGATCCACATATTGCGTCTTCAGCAAAGCGATAACCTGCAGAGCGTCCGCCAGGCCCTCTGCGGGTTTAGCTGCCTGTGAATCTGCGCGGGCTCCCCTGAAAGCTACGGAACTTGCTCCCAAAAAGAGCAGCGCCGCCAAAACAATCAGGATCGCTAGCCGCCGTCGTTGTCGCATTAAGTCGCCACCTCGCTAGGGCAAATAATTCATAGGATTAACCGGCGTTCCGTTCTTTCTGACTTCGAAATGGACGTGAGGTCCGGTGCTGAGGCCTGTGCTGCCTACCCTGGAAATTATCTGTCCTCTTTCTACTTGTTGTCCCGCCCGCACCAAAAGCGCCGAATTGTGGCCGTAAAGCGTGGACAGGCCGCCGCCGTGGTCAATGATCACGGTGTAGCCGTAACCGTTGACCCAACCGCTGTGGATCACGGCTCCGCTCTGCGCAGCCAGCACAGGGTTGCCTGCGCCCAGGGCGATATCTATGCCGTCGTGGAACCGAGCTTTCCCGGTGATGGGATGAACCCTGCGTCCGAACGGCGAGCTGATCCTTCCGCGCACGGGCCAGATAAAGCTGCCCGTGGCCTGGGGAGTCTTGCTGCCGCTCTGCATCCTGCGGATCAGGCCTTCCAATCTTCGTGATTCCTGTTCCAGCTCATCCAAAGCTCGTTCATAATCCCGCTTTTGCGCTTGAAGATCTCTGAGGAAGCGGGAATGGCTCTGCTGCCGTGAGACCAAAGTGGCTTGTTCCAGGCGCCTGGCCCTGGCCAAAGCAGCCAGCTGACTCTGCTCGGCCGCCAGCGCCCGCTCCTGTTTGCGCAAAACCGCGCACTGAGCTTCGATCTTTTCCTGCTGCGCTTTGATCCCGCTGAACAGCGTTTCGTCCTGCCGCAAAATCCGCTTCACCAAATCCATGCGCACTAAAAAATCCCCGAAACTCTCAGAGGTCAAGAGCAATTCCAGATAGCTGCCGCTGCCCGCCATGTAAATTGCCCGTAACCGATGATTTAAAGCCTTTTGCCTGGCCGCAAGCTCCGTTTTAGCCTGTTCCAATTCCCCCTGGACGCCTGCCAAAGCGGCTTGGGTCCGGGAAATCTCCACGTTTTTATCCTGGTAGTCCCGATTGACGGCTTCAACTTGTGTCTTGCTTTGCCGGATCTCACGCTCCATCTTGCCGAGCGTCGCCAGCACGTCCCGCTCCGAACGCTCGGTCTGTTGAAGCTTCTTCTTGGTCTGATGGATCTTGCTTTGCACGCCGTTGAGTTCGCGCTTCTTTTGGCCCACGTTGCTACCGGCTGCAAAGCAAACCGCTGGCACCAGCAAAAAAACAATGCAAAATAAAAGCCTTCTTCTCGCTACCATCCTCTTTAAGGAATACCCTGCGTATTCCCTTACCTCCCTCAAATCAAATTTTTAAATATTTACGAATGGAAAAGGCGCTGGCAGAAGCGCCCACCATCATTCCCAACAGCAGCATGGCCAAACAGACATTGCTCACCAGCGCCCCCGCCGGCAGCCAAGGCAGAAAAGGAGCCAGGGAGATCACTTTTCCGGCCACAAAATCATAGCTGAAGTAAAGAAAAATCGTAGCCACAACTCCCGCCGCCAGCCCCATGAGCATTCCTTCCAAAAGAAAAGGAACGCGAATGAACCAGTCTGTGGCGCCAACGAGTTTCATGATCTCGATCTCTCTGCGGCGGGAAAAGACGGCCAACCGGATGGTGTTGATGATGATCAGCACCACGATTGTAAGCAAAGCCGCAACCGCGACGACGCCCGCAATCCAAAAGCCGCGGGTCAGGGCGAAAAGTTTATCCACCCATTCTTTACCGTAATTGACCTGTTCTATTCCCCTGAGCTTTTGAACCTTGGCAGCCACTCTCTCAACTGATTCGGGATTCGCCAAGGTGATCTTGAACGAATGCGGCAGCGGGTTTTTTTCCACCAAGGAGAAGACCTTTGGATCCGCCACCTGCTCTTTCAGCTGCTGCAGCCCTTCCTCCTTGGAGATGAACACTACCTCTTCCACACCCTCTATGGCCGCAAGCTTTTCTTTCAGCTCGTCCAGCTGCCGGTCCGAAGTTTTATCCGCGACAAAGGCTCTGATCTCGACCCTGGATTCGATATTTTCCGCTATATGGTCTAAATTCGCCACCACAAGGAGAAATCCTCCTAAAATCAGAAGGCAAAGGCCGATAATGCCAATGGAGACGGCGCTCATATGCCCATTGCGCTTCAAGCTGCGCGTCGCTTCCCGAAAATGGTACCCCACTGTGGTAAGTTTCATA
>DIPB01000097.1 GCA_002426275.1 Firmicutes bacterium UBA5499 | reverse complement strand
AACAGCGCCTCCAGCGCCGCATTCTGTCCCATGATGGGAGCGCAGAGCATGGTATATTGATGAATTTTATTCATGGCGGAGATGATCTGGCCGGAAGCGGCCGCATAGCCAACCCGCCAGCCTGTCATGGCATAAGCTTTGGAAAAACCGTTGAGCAGGATAGTGCGCTCCTGCATTCCAGGCAACGAGGCCACCGAAGTATGCTGGCCGTTGTATGTAAGATGATCGTAAATCTCATCGGCGATCACAAACAAGTTGCGCTTTTTGGCAACTTCAACTAAAGGCATGAGCTCTGCGGCGCTCAAGGCTGCGCCTGTGGGATTGTTGGGATATGAGAGGATCAAAATCTTGGTTCTGGGCGTGATCGCCGCTTCTAACTGTGCAGCCGTAGGCTTGAAGCCGTTCTCCACCCTGGTGGAAATCGCAACCGGCTTGCCGCCGGAGAGCAAAGCGCAGGGTCTATACGAAACATAGCAAGGCTCGGGAATGAGCACCTCGTCGCCGGGAGAGAGCAAGGCCCGCATTACCAAATCCAAAGCCTCGCTGACGCCGACTGTGATCAAGATTTCCTTTTTCGGATCATAGACAAGACGGTGTCTGTTATAAAGATCTTCGGCAATGGCCTCCCGCAGTTCCAAGAGCCCTCGATTGGAGGTATACATGGTCCGCCCCCGCTCCAGGGAATAAATCGCGGCTTCGCAAATCCGCCAGGGAGTAACGAAATCCGGCTCTCCCACTCCCAGCGAGATCACATCGTCCATCTCGGAGGCCAAATCGAAGAAGCGCCTGATCCCGGAGGGAGGAATGCTCTGCACTAGCGGAGAGACCGGATTTGCGGTCAAAGGGCTCATGGAGATACCACCAACCTCTGATGCTGGTCTTTATCCTCCAGGATCACGCCTTCCTGCTTGTATTTCTTCAAAAGGAAATGGGTAGCCGTGCTCTGCACATGCTCTAGCGTAGAGAGTTTTGTGGCGACAAAATAAGCTACTTCCTTCATGGATCTACCCCAAACCAACACTGTGAGATCATAGCCGCCGGACATGAGGAAAACGGAGCGCACCTCCGGAAAACGGTAGATCCGCTCGGCGATGGTATCAAAGCCGAATTCCCGCTCCGGGGTTACCTGCACTTCGATGAGCGCTTCCACCAAGTCCGACTCCGTTTTTTCCCAATTAATCAGGGCATGATACTTCACGATGGTCTGATTGGCTTCCAGTCGGCTAATCAGCTCTCTGACTTCTTCCGCGGTTACCCCAAGCATAGTGGCTATCTCTTCGGGGGCCGTACGATCGTTCTCTTCCAGAATCTCTAAAACCTGTTTTTCCAAATCCGGCAAGGGGTTCCCTCCTCTTCGCGCTAATAAATTTATCTTAGCCAATTTCTGCCCTTTTTGCAAGCAAAAAAGGATATAAAAATGGTGCCGAGAGTCGGAATCGAACCGACCACACGAGGATTTTCAGTCCTCTGCTCTACCAACTGAGCTATCTCGGCACCTTAAAGGTGATATGGCGGAGCCGACGAGACTCGAACTCGCGATCTCCTGCGTGACAGGCAGGTGTGTTAACCAGCTACACCACGGCTCCATTTGGTACCCCCAAGGGGATTCGAACCCCTGTTGTCGCCGTGAAAGGGCGGTGTCCTAACCAGATTAGACGATGGGGGCACTGGACAAAACCCAAGAGGCTTTGCACAAACTATCTTATCATTTGCGGCGCTCACTGTCAAGATGCCACAGACAAAAAAACACGAAAAGCAAAACTGCCGAACCGTCTTTGACAAAGGCAACGAGCTTAGCTGAAAGAGCGCCCAAAATAAAGCGAAGCTGAACGCCTGATTTACATCGTTCAGCTTCGCGTAGGGCAGGAGGGGTTAAATACCCGAAATAGCAAGTAAGTTATTCTCCGCCGTCCTGCGAATTTCCGCTGCAAAAACCATCATAATTGCCAACTGGAAACTCGATCTCTCATCTGCAAAATCAGACTACGAATCGCAGGACGGCGAAGGGGTGATGACAGTAATGCTTGTCCTGGGAATTAACTCTTAGAACTTAACCTTAAGGCGGGAAGTGAGTAAATTGTTCTCGTCTTCGTCAGGGTCGAGCTTATATTCGGTCTCCCAAGTCAGACCCTTGGTGATGGTATACTGGGCGCCTAAGATACCTTCTTTTGTTGCCTCGGCGTCGCCTTGGGCAAGCTGAGAATAAGAACCGTACACATTCAAAGCCGGCAGCAGACCGTATCTGGCCTGAGCCACAAATCCCGAAAGATCCTCGTCGCTTACGCTGCCGCCAACATACTCGCCGCTGACCAGGAGAGCGTCGACCGTGTAGAGCGCGCCTACGCTGAAGCTGGTATCATCCTCTTTGTTCACAAAAGAAGCGACCAGGTCTATGTCGTCGCTGACGCCGTAATTTGCCCAAGCCAGCTGTCCTTTGGCGGGCTCGTCGCCGTCATTGAAGAGTCCGGCCTGATACTGAAGCTGGGAAGCTGTGCCTTTGACCCAAAAGCCCAACAAGCTAGCTCCGTTCCAATCGCTCACAGCCAAAGGAGTGTTAATGGCGCCGTAATTGTTCACGCCAAAGGGAATCTTGATCATTCCCACGACTGCGGGCCCAAATTCCACAAAAGCTTCTTTCACGCTGACCGAACTGCCTGTTTTGATATCAAATGTTGTCTTGACTTTGGCCCCATCCAGGCTTCCGCTGAGCGAGAGCGCCGTCTTGTCATATTTGAAAGTTGTATTGTCGCCTTTGTTTTCCAATTTCAACCTCAAATCACCGCTGACGCTGGCCGCAAAAGCAGATGCGCTCACTGCGAGCAATAAACTGATTAACGCTACAATCTTTTTCATTTAAATCCTCCCTTTTTTTTTACCATTATTTTCAAAAACTCAAGCAAGACCCCTCCGTCTCCTACCCTCCTTGCTCAAATCTCAACTTACAATTTGATTATAGAAGACAATCGTTAAAAGAACTTCACAGTACGGTTAAATGTATACTGGAAGATTTGTAAAATCTTTGTATAATTGAAAAGAGGCTCCAAAGAGCCTCCTACGGAATGCCTGGTATTTGGCCTGTAAAGGCCGCCAGGAGCCTCGCCTCCACATCATGCCAGTTCACTATCTCCCACAAAGCTTGAATATATTGCGCTCTGGAGCTTTGATAATCCAGATAATAGGCATGTTCCCAGACGTCTAAAACCAAAAGCGGCAGCACGCCCCACTGGGTTAAGTTCTGATGCTTTTCCGCGGTGAGGATTTCCAGCTTGCCAAAGGCGCTCTGCCAGGCCAGAATCGCCCAGCCCGAGGCCTCCACATTCTCAGCCGCCTGGGAAATCTGAGCCAGAAAGCGCCCCACGCTACCGAAATCCCGCGCCAGATACCGGCATGTTAATGGCAAAGGCTCCCTCCCGCCCTGGGGAGAAAGATTGGTCCAATAAATGCTATGCAGAATGTGTCCGGAGCCATAGAAGGCAAGCTCTCTCTCCCAGTGTTTGATCAGGGAATAGTCACCGCTTTCCCTGCTGGAGGCTAATGCCAACTCCGTTCGATTTAGCCCTCTGACGTAGTTTAAGTGAAGAATATCGTGATGAATGCGAATCGTTTCGGCGCTGAGATAAGGTTCCAAAGCGCTTGGGGCATATGGCAGGGGCGGCAAAGTGTGGGTGCCGGGCGCATCAATCATCATCCTGCTTCACCACCTTATTTGGGTATACCTATGCCAAGGCGGAGGCGGATGTTACTTTAAAAAGCAAAGGAGGCCGCTGCGCGGCCTCCGCTTTTTTTAATATAAGCTCTCATGCTCGCCTTCTTCAAGAGCGCCAAAATATCCTTTGAAATCAAGCCCCAAATATTCGCTGAGCTCCTTCATTTCCAAAAGCGTGTTCTTTAGGACCGGGATGCCATCTTTGAGGCGTCTTTCCCTGGCCTCTACTTCTTTTTCCCCGTGAGTGTAAATCCTCGTTTGTCCTTCCGCCTTATCCGAATCCCTCAACTCTTGAAGGAAGGCGGAAAAATGCGCCTTAATCTCCTCTGGAACGCCGAAGAGGGAAGGAGAGATCGCCATAAAGCCATGACAGGTTCCGCCTTTATTGCCAATGTGAGTGTGATTGGAGGTCATGCCCAGGGAAAGGATGGAGCAGAAAAGCTCGCAGAACATGCCATAACCATAGCCTTTATGGCTGCCGGTCTGCTCTGTGGAGCCGCCCAGAGGCATAATGCCGCCGCCTTTTTTCCCCACGATGTTCTTCAAGACCCGGGCCGCGTCTGTGGTGTCATGGCCGCGTTCGTCCAAAGCCCAGCCTGTGGGCAAAGGTTTGTCCTGCTTGTTATAAATCTCAAGCTTACCTCTGGTCACAACTGTGGTGGAAGCGTCAAACAGGAAAGGATAAGGTTCAGCAGGCACTGCCAGGGCGATGGGATTGCTCCCCAGCATGGCCAACCTGCCGTATGTAGGCACCATGATCGCTTCAGAATTTGTCATGGATAAACCTATCAGTCCCTGGTCCGAAGCCATCTTTGCATAATAACCGGCAATCCCAAAGTGATTTGAATTTCTCACCGTCACCACTGCCATGCCGCCGGCTTTGGCCTTTGCGATTGCCAGCTCCATGGCGAAATGGCTGATGAGCTGACCCATGCCGTCATGCCCTTCAATCACGGCGGAAAGAGGAGTTTCAAAAACGATTTCCGGCTTTGCATGAACTTCAATGAGGCCCCGTTCAATCCCTTTGTGGTACCGTACCAGACGCTGCATGCCGTGTGATTCAATTCCGTAAAGGTCCGAGAGCAACAGAACATCGGTGATGATCTTGCTCTCCTCTGCGGAAAAGCCGAACTTCTGAAAGGCGTCGTTGCAGAACCGATTCAAAAGGTCTACGCTGTAAACATGCGAAGTCGCCACGCTCATCCCTCCTGATTTTTCTCAGAAATACTTGCGCTAATTATATCACATAACTTCCCGCCTGTGTGGACTCTGTTCAGATTTCTCTCTCACCGGTTGACTATCCACCTTCATTCAACGACCTTGTATCTGTTCTTTTCTGCATGGCCAAACAAATACAGAAAAGCAAATGCGGGGACGAGTTCATCACCGGCAGCGGTATTGTGGGCGCCATAGTCATTTGCGTTTTTAGTTACAATAATTGCGGCGGATGCCTTTCTAAAGGAGTTGGCAAATAGCAGCATCTGGAACCGGTGCGTTCCCGGTATTTAACTTCAATCAGAATGGTCTTGCGCTTGGCACATCGACTTCCTTGTCCTTTCGTCGGCCTCAATAATAGCCGACTGAAGTTGCTTTTTAATAGAAAGCCGCCACATGCTTATAAACAGCGGTTTCCACTACCTTGCCCATCTCGATGGGGTATCTCGATGGGGTCAGTCAAAACGGCATCGTCCGTCAGTACCGCGTTGCGAAGAGCCTCATCCGCAATGTGGATTTAGGCCTTGCCTTCAAATTCCCGGTCAGATCAATCAGCCAACTCTGATAAATCAAATTAGCGCTCTGGCAAATAGCGAATATAGTTCTCAACCGTTGGACTGAAGACACCCTGCAACTCTTTGACAATGCCTTCGAAAAATAGGCAGAAGACGATACGTTCCTGAGATAAAGGAATATCCGGGAATATCCGCCTCTGAAAGTTGGTGTAAAGTTATCGTA
>DIPB01000026.1:6091-6374 GCA_002426275.1 Firmicutes bacterium UBA5499 | reverse complement strand
GGGCAAAAGTTTTCACTGTCCAGATATTTGAATGAAGTATAGCATTCTTTCCGCGCACTTCCTGATCTTAGCCAATGATTCCGCAAATGGATTTTCCGAGGATGGCGGGACTCAGGAAGCCGTTCGGAAATTAGGAAGCATCTTGATTTTCGTAGCGAATCATGATAATATACCATTACGCTTATATTTTTTATCTTCAATAGTAGTAATTTCTCGTCTTGTTTCGCAAGATATAAAATAAGATCCCGCTGCAGAAACCCATATCCTAGCGCAAAAGTGGGGA
>DIPB01000026.1:5695-5900 GCA_002426275.1 Firmicutes bacterium UBA5499 | reverse complement strand
ATGTGGGGATTTATTTCAAGTTCTTATTCATAAAATGATTTTCCGCAACGGAATCAAATAAGTAAAAGAAAAGAGGGGTTAAGAATGGAAATTAAAGAAACGGTTTTGGACGTTATACGCAAAGCTGGCAAACCGGTATCTGCCGGTGAAGTGGAGAAGCTTTCCGGATTGGATCGTAAAACAGTAGACAAAGCTTTTAAAGAAT
>DIPB01000026.1:0-5600 GCA_002426275.1 Firmicutes bacterium UBA5499 | reverse complement strand
TAGACAAGGCATTTAAAGAATTGAAAGCGGATGGTTTGATCGTTTCTCCCGTACGCTGCAAATGGGAACCTGCGAACAAATAAAATAAGAGGGTCCTCTTTAAAACAAGCACCCCGCAGGATGGATGTTAAGTGCCACTTTGCGGGGTTTTATTCGTGTTGACAGAAAGCGAAATCCTTGTTATACTGTTTTTGGAAGCGGTTCCAAATGAAGGGAGGACTTGCCGTGAAAGCGCAAGTGAACGTTGCCTTAATTGGATGTGGGAGAGTAGCAGAAGTTCATGCGAAAGCGCTGTGTGCGTTGCCTCAGACCAACCTTGCGGCTGTGGTGGATGTTAAGCCAGAGAGAGCAGAACGTTTCGGCAAGGTATATAATAATCGCGCAAGGGTACTTACGGACTATCACGAAGCTTTGGCGGATCCGGAGATTGACGCTGTGGAAATCTGTACTCCGCATTATCTGCACCCGGAAATCGCAATCAACGCTGTTCGGGCGGGAAAGCATGTGCTGACAGAGAAGCCTATGGCCATCAGCGTGGCTGCCGCCGACGAGATGATCGCCGAGGCCAAAAAAGCGCAAGTGAAGCTGGGCGTGATCTTTCAAAATCGCTATAATGATGCGTCTGTGGCGGTTAAAGACGCCATTGAAGACGGCAGGTTAGGGAAACTGTTGGGAAGCAGATTGTTTCTCACTTGGAATCGCTCGGATGACTATTATAGAGGAAGCGACTGGAAAGGCACCTGGGATAAAGAAGGCGGCGGCGTTCTCATTGATCAGGCCATTCATACCATGGATTTGATGCAATGGTTCATGGGGGATATAGATCAGATCGAAGCCAAGTACTACACCCGCGCCCACGATTACATCAGCGTGGACGACGTGGCGGAAGGCACATTGAAGTTCGCCAATGGAGCGGTGGGATTTATTTATGCCAATTGTGCCTATCCCTATGACGCGCCGATTTTCCTGGAAGTTTACGGTCAGAAGGGTCTGGCGCAAATCCATGGAGACGTGGCCACAATAACGGTGGGCAATGAGACCACAACTGTTGTGCAGACTGCAGACAAGGATGTGGGCAAGCGCTATTGGGGCTTCAGCCACCAGCGGCAAATCAGCTGTTTCTACCAGGATTTGCTGGCTGGGAAAGAGCCGTTTTTAAATGGGGAAGCTGGTAAGACTGCCATGGCTATGGTCCTGGCTATGTATCATTCGTCCAGAAGCAATGAGAAGATTGATTTTCAGCGTTTCCTAGCCGGCGGGTATAAGGAGCTGCCGGCCTGATGGCCACGATTTATGATGTAGCTAAAAAAGCTGAAGTGGGCGTGGGCACGGTCTCACGGGTTCTGAACGGGAATCCCCATGTGAGTCCCAAGACCAGAGAACGAGTGCTGGCGGCCATCGCAGAGTTGGATTATCAGCCTCATGCGGTGGCCAGAAGTCTTGCCACAAACCGGATGAATGCCATCGGCGTGCTGGTCCCCTACTTCACTAAGCACTTTTTCATCGAGGTGCTCAGGGGGATTCAAGACGTGGCCCATCGTGAGGATCAAGGGATCTTTTTGTATAATGTGCAAAAACATGAACAGAAGGAAACTTATCTGGCCAGGATTCCAGTGGAAAGGCGCGTTGACGGACTGATCGTGATCACGCTGCGGATCCGCGAACAGCATGCGGCCAGGTTCATCAAGGGAAAATTACCCGTGATCCTTGTGGACAGCTATAATCCCGTGTTGCCGTCGCTGGTGGTGGACAACGCTTACGGCGCTCTTTTGGCGACTGAGCATTTGCTCTCTTTAGGGCACAGGAAGATCGCATTTATCAACGGTCTCATGCGTTATCATGCCAGCCGGGCGCGCAGGCAAGGTTTTGAGCAGGCGTTCGCTCAGGAGGGAATACAGCCTGAGACTAGCTTGATCGCGGAAACGGAGTTCGATCGTCAGGGTGGCTGGCAGGCTATGGCCGCCTTGTGGGAGGCTGGACACAGACCTACGGCGGTGTTCGCCGCCAGCGACCTGCAGGCCATCGGAGCTATGGAGTTTTTCCAGGGCAAAGGGATCCGTGTGCCTGAGGATGTGGCGCTGGTAGGTTATGATGATATCGAAATGGCGGAACTTTTGGGGCTTTCCACTATTCGGCAGCCCATGTATACCATGGGAGCGGAAGCTGCGGAAAGTCTTTTGGCCGGACTGCCGGCTGCGCCTGCGGAAGAGGGCTGGCCACGAGTCTACAAACCGGAACTTGTCGTCAGAAAATCTTCTGGCTGCTGAGAGAGCAGCCTTTTTTTATTAGAAGCTGATTTGGGGAAGAAGGATTTCGATCCTTTCTGTCGAAAAAAGGTATGAATAGACGAGACGAACAAGGGAGGACTTTATGTGCTTTTGACATTGCCCAAACTGGAGAAGAGAATCGCGCAGCTAGGTGATTTTTTATATGATAAAAAACTGGCGATTGACAACGTGACGTGGTCTGAAGACGAAAACGGTCAGAGGACAAAAGCCCAAGGCGGACTGTGGTGGGGCGGCAGAGATAAAACGGTTTGGTTTCATGGTTCAATCCAGATTCCCGCTGATTTCTCAGGCAAACTCGCCCTTTTAGTGGAGCTTTCCGGTTACAGGAAAGAGGATCTTTCAGGCCCGGAAGCTTTGTTGTTTTTTGCAGGGGAGCCTGTGGGCGCAATTGATAAATTTCACAGGGAAGTGCTTTGGCCTGACAAGTGGTTGCGCTCTGAGAACATAGAGTTCACGATTAAAGCTTTTTCCGGTTTGAGCCTGGAGCAGCATCGCTTCGACGGCATCTGGCTGGGCAGGATCAATCCGGTGGCTGAGGATTTCTATTACACCATGTGGACGGTATTTAATGTTGTGAAGGAGCTAGACCCCAATCGTCCGGAGCACGTCGGTTTGCTGAAGCTTCTGGAGCAGGCGGAATTGCGCATCGATTGGCGGGTGCCGGGGTCGGAGGCATTTTACAGCTCGCTGGAAAGCGCCCTGACAGTCCTGAGGGACGGTCTGAAAGCTTGGCCCGCGGCGGCGGGCAGCCCCATTGTGGTGGGAGCCGGCCATTCCCATATTGACGTGGCGTGGCTATGGCAGCTCAAACATACTGTCCAAAAATGTTCGCGCACCTTCTCCACGGTCTTGAACTTGATGGAGCATTATCCCGAGTATTACTTCACCCAATCGCAGCCGCAGCTCTATCAGTTTACCAAGGATCATTTTCCCGGCATTTACAGACAGATCAAAGCGCGAGTGGCTGAAGGACGCTGGGAACCGACAGGCGCCATGTGGGTGGAAGCGGACTGCAATGTCAGCTCCGGAGAAGCTTTAGCCAGACAGCTGCTGTATGGCATGCGTTTCTTCCAGCGGGAGTTTGGCATGAGGAACAAGGTCCTGTGGCTGCCGGATGCGTTCGGTTATAACGCAGCTTTGCCGCAGCTTTTGAAACAGGCGGGTCTGGAGAGCTTCATGACCACAAAAATCAGCTGGAACCAATTCAACCGTTTCCCCTACGATACGTTTATGTGGCGGGGAATCGACGGCAGCGAAATTCTCACTCATTTTGTGACTACCCCTATTCCCTCGGAAAATTTGCCGTTCTACACTTATAACGGCGAAGTTGAGCCGAGCACAGTCAAGGGAGTCTGGGATCAATACAGGCAAAAGGACGTCAACGATTTTTTGCTCATCAGCTTCGGTCACGGCGACGGAGGCGGGGGACCAACCAGACAAATGCTGGAAGTGGGCAGAAGGCTGGCGGATATCGCAGGCATGCCGCAGTTCCGGACGGGCAAGGCCGAAGATTATTTCGCTCAGCTCCACGAGAAATTACGAGGCAAACAACTTCCGGTCTGGGACGATGAACTCTATCTGGAACTGCACAGAGGAACATTAACTTCTCAGGCAGCCAATAAACGCGCTAATCGTCACAGCGAGCTTTTGCTGCGGGACGTCGAATTTTGGTCCGTGGTTGCAAAGCTAGCCGGGCGCGCTTATCCTCAGGCGGAAATCCTGCGGAATTGGCAGCTTGTGCTCTTGAACCAATTCCACGATATTCTTCCCGGCTCCTCCATCGCGGAGGTCTATCAGGATAGCCAGGAGCAATACCGGCAAATAGAAACGTGGGGAGAAGACGCGCTCTCCCATGCTTTAGCCGCCGTCGCTTCCCAGCTGAGCCTGCCTGAGTCAGGGCTTGTGGTTTATAACACGCTGGGATGGCAGCGGGAGGATCTGCTTGCTATCCCTTGGCGAGAAGAGTATGACGGAAAGCGGCTAGTGGCCCAAGACGGGACGCCTCTGCCAACTCAGAAAGTGGGAACTTCGGAGCTTTTAGTTCAGGCGCAGGCGCCGTCCTTTGGCTATAATACCTACCTGTGGCAAGAGGGAGAAAGCGAAAGCGCCTCTGGACTTGTGGTGACTTCCGAGGTATTGGAAAATGACTTTTTCAAGCTCACATTGAACAGAAAAGGGCAGCTCACCTCGGTTTTCGATAAAACATTGGCTCAGGAAGTTTTGGCTGGAACCGGCAATCTTCTGGAAATTTACGAAGATAAACCCGTCAATCACGACGCTTGGGACATAGATATTTTCCACGTACAAAAGCGTTACGAGGTTGACAACCTCATAGCCGCAACAGTGGAAGAGAGCGGGCCGCTGCGCGGCGTGCTGCGGCTGGAATGGAAATTTCTCGATTCGGTCATTGTCCAGCGCCTGACGATTTATAAAAACAAAAAGCGAATAGATTTCCGCACCGAAGTTGATTGGCGCCAAAATCATCTGCTCCTGAAGGCTGCCTTCCCTGTGCGGATCCGCGCCCGCGAGGCAACGTATGAAATTCAGTTCGGCAGCCTCAAGCGGCCGACTCATTGGAACACCAGCTGGGATTACGCTCGCTTTGAAGTCTGTGGGCACAAATGGGCCGATCTCTCCGAGCATAATTGGGGGGTGAGCCTGCTCAACGATTGTAAATACGGACACCAAGTGAAAGATAACTGGCTGCGGCTCTCGCTGATTAAGTCTGCCACAGAGCCGGATCCTCAAGCTGATCAGGGTAAGCACAGCTTCACGTACAGCCTTTACCCCCATAGCGGCACTGCTCACTCCGGCGGCACGGTCCAGGCCGGCTATGAATTGAATATACCGCTGCGCTATAGTCTGGCCGCCAAAGGCAACGGCAGCTGGAAAGCCTCCGAAAGCTTCCTGGCGGTGGAATCGGAGAACATCATCGTTGAGTCCGTGAAAAAAGCCGAAGATACAGAGGAGTGGATCATTCGTTTGTATGAGTGCTCAGGCGCCAGAGGCCACGGCAGCCTGCGCTTTGCTCAGTCTCTGGCCTCGGCCCGGAAGGTTAACCTCTTGGAAGAGACCGTCTCAGAAGCGGATTACGCGGATCATGAGCTGAGATTTGCTTATACACCTTATCAGGTGCAGACTTTCGCAGTTACTTTCAAATAGGCAGTAGCTTGAGAGGACAGCCGTCGGCTGTCCTCTCTGTTTTGTGGTGCTCCCGGCATGGACGCAGTCTAACGTGTGAGAGTCCCGAGTGCGGGTCGATAGTGCCAAGAGCATAGTCAAGGGCAAGGGTGTCCGCCGCGAGGCGGAATC